>JANPKZ010000117.1:0-27162 GCA_031426295.1 Saprospiraceae bacterium | reverse complement strand
CGGAGAAACATATCTATCAACAGATCGGATTCCTCAAAATGTTATCCGCACGTCCCGTCGGGAATTCGACGGTATCATTGGTATTTATGGTGAAGAAAAAATAGAGATCACGGCGGATCAAATCATATGTGATATAGACCTCTTTGCAGGAGCTTTTTTTATGCTGACACGATGGGAAGAATCGGTAGGTCATCATGAAGACCTGCATGGTCGTTTTCCGGCGAAAGAAGCTTTGATTGTAAAATCCGGTTATATTCTACGTCCTGTAGTTGATGAATATGTAGCATTACTAAAAAGTTGGCTCAACCAGTTAGGTTATCCTGTTCCAAAAACTAAATACAATTTCACTGTTGTGCCGACGTGTGATGTAGACATTCCTTTTTACTGGCATCGCGCCCCGGAATGGAAAATATTACTGAGCGGACTGATCAACCATCGAAGCTATAAAAAACTAAAAGAGGAAAGACATATTCTCCGGCAAGTACATTCAGGTCAACAAAAAGATCCGTACGATACATTTGATGACATGATGTCGCTGGCAGAGAAATATAACCTTCGTTTTCGTTTTCATATGATCGGTGGTGGTGAAACCAAATTTGAACGATTTTACAATATCGGTGATAAACGGATCATCAACCTGATGAAAACCTTCCGTGATCGCGGACATGAGATTGCATTACACCCCAGCTACAATGCCTTTCACAACCTGAAAATGATCGAACAGGAGCGTAAGAATGTAACAACGTACAGCAGCCAAAAAATTACTGCCTCACGTCAGCATTATCTGCGTTTTGCATTACCCGATACCTGGCGTCATTTATCCACAGCATTCATTACTGAAGATTCTACGATGGGCTATGCTGCAGAACCGGGGTTTCGTTGCGGTACATCAAAGCCCTTTCCGGTTTTTGATATCCACCAACAAAAACAATTACCCCTGCTTGAGCGACCCATGCTGATCATGGATGTCAGCCTCCGTATGTATAAAAATTTCACCATCGAAGAAAGCATTACCTATTGCCAGCAGATCATTAACCAGGTCAAAAAACACGAGGGCGAATTAAATTTTCTCTGGCACAATAGTAACCTCAGTGAAATAGAAGGATGGGGAGGATGGAAGAAGGTGTTGGAGTATTTGATCAGCGCGGGAAACAAAGTACAAAGTTAGAAGTACGAAGTACGATCAATTAGGCGGGGGAAAATTTTTACACAGTTTTCGCAAAAATTATTTAAAAACCAAATTTTCACGAACTAATTATTACCTACGAAACAACCCTTTCAGATACGTCAGATCCTATAACATCATGTTTCGACAAAAGCTCATCGCAAGTAAATAATTATAATAATCTTCGTTCCCTACGCTTTGTGAGTACGACTACTTTTCACTCCTTGCTCCTCGCCCCCTGCTCCTCGCTCTTGCTCACATCTGCCTCATCAGCTCTTTCAGATTCTGCCACTTCTTCTCCTCACGGTACAACTTACAGAAGTGTGTGTGATATGAATGATTACTGATGAATGCAACCTGGATCCGATTAAAATCTTTAATCCCAAGTTCGGGATTGATGTATTGTAGTTCGCGGAAGAGGGACTGGCTCGTAGATGTAAATGTATCTGTGCCGAGGTATTCAAGATCAGCATCGCAAACAATTTTTGCATTCAATGTAGTGGGTGCCTGGGGAATTTTCGTAGCCATAATTATATCACAGATCTGGAATGTATCCCCGATATCGAAATGAAATTGTTTCAGGATCTCGACAGCAATTTCGCATCCTGCTTCTTCATGATTTTTATAATGTCTTGTAAAGCCGGTGTCGTGAAAAAGTGCACCCAATTTGATCAGGAGCAGATCATGGTGGCTTACTTTTTCCTGCTCCGCAATCAATTGCGCTTTCTCTAACACATATGTTGTATGATCAATGGAGTGATATTGAAGGAAAGAAGGCAATTGTGCTTTCATCAATTCGTAAACACGCTGATGAATGGACTCAAAAAGATCCATGTCCTAATGATTTACTTTTTGCTTGATAACACCTCCTTTGACCTCCTTGATGGTGGAGACATATACAAAGGCATTCGGATCTTCATCGAGGATTGCCGTTTTAATGCGATGGATCTCCAGGCGTGTGACGATCGTCATCACAATATCACATTCATGATGCACATGAAAGCTGCCCGGCAGATAACCACGCTCCCCCTTAAAAACGGAAATAGCTTTATTGAAATCATTAACGATGATCGACTTGATTGTTTCATGCTTGACGGATATCACCGTCAGGGCGGTGTATTCTTCAAAGCCATCCACCACATAATCTGAAATCTTCATGGCGGTGAAATATGTCAGGATGGAGTACATTCCGGCTTCCACACCAAATTGAAAAACTGCACCCAGGATGACGATCGTATTGATCAGCATGACAATTTCCCCGGTAGACCAGCCCGCCTTTTTATTGGTATAGTGTGCAATGACTTCGAGGCCGTCCATTACACCACCCGCCCGGATCACCAGGCCAATAGCCAGGCCAATAAAAAAACCTCCAAAAAGTGCAATAAGTATTTTATCACTGGTGATCATCGGAATCTCCAGCGTATTCATGCCAATGATCAGCAATACAATACATATCATTGTCTGTACAGCAAATGTCTTCCCTATTTTTTTATATCCAATGTAGACAAACGGGAGATTCAACGCTACCAACAGGATGCTGATGTCCAGGTGAAATGTTTTGGAAAGTAAGATCGAAATACCTGTGATGCCGCCATCAATGAAATGATTGGGCACCATAAAACCCTTCAGGGCTATGACAGCACAGATAACGCCGAGGATCATAAGTGCCATCGAAGAGGGCGACAGGATGGTTTTCCAGTTAACAGAGTCGTGGTGAGCCATAGGGCCTTCAAAATTAAACGTGCCCAAAGTAATTAAAGATTAATTCTTCTTGTAGTTTTATCGTCATGAACCAGCCAGATCACAAATCAAAAGGCGCAGAACGAGGAAAAGAAACACTTTTCAGGGTTAGCTATCAGCATCAGAGCAAACTGATCCAGATCGCAGACTACAAAGCCAATATGATCATCTCCCTGAGCACCATGATTATCTCTGGCATCATCGCGATCATGGGATATGGCGCTGTCTCCGGCAAGATCACTGAAATCAATATGATGCTTTTTATCCCGGTGATTGGTATCGTAATTGCCTGTCTGACCTCCCTGATCTATGCCATCCAGGCCGCACGCCCCAAGTTGTTGATGACAGTAAAGACAAATGATCCGGAACAAAGATCAAGTTTACTTTTCTTTGGCGTGATCTCCCAATATTCCCAGAAAGAATACCTGGAAAACATGAAAACCTTACTTGCATCCGACCAGGAAATGTATGAACACATGACGATCGACCTGCACAACCAGGGCCTCATCCTCAAACGCAAATACAATTTGCTGGTGTATTCCTACCAGGTCCTCAAATATGGCTTTGTGATCAATGTGGTGATCTTCGTGGCGCTGCTGATGATGTATTTCTAAAAGGAGCAAAGGAAGAAGGGAAGAAGGGAGCAAAGGAACTTTACCGTCAAATCAATAATATTTGAAAGGCTATTCAAAGAGGTACTTCGAGTCTCCACAGCTATTTCATCATACGCTTGAAACACGTCTTTACAGCCACTCAATATAGGGGCCGTATAGTCACTTGAATCCTGTCCTAAAATTCAAAATAACAAAAATTAAAAAATCTAATTTCCCTTCTTCCCTTCTTCCCTTCTTCCTTTCTTCCTTTCTTCCCTTGCTCCTTCGCTCCTAATTCGCAAAAACCATCTTTCTCGTCCCGATCAGCACCTCGTTGACAAACAACGTATACAAATACGTGCCTGTCATATTGTAGCCGTGATGAAATATCACTTCGTTCATACCTTCATGTACGATCACCTCCATTTCCTTCACCTTCTTTCCGTTAAGATCTGATATCACAATGCGTGCATCTTTGATACTGGCCGGATCGGGAACCATAAAGCTGATCATGGTGGATTCATCAAAGGGATTAGGTTTGTTTTGAAATAATTCAATTCCCTTATGATCTGCACTTTCATCATGCACCCCTGTGAGGCGAACAAGACTTTCATCAGAAAATAAACTTTCGACACCATGGCTGTCAATAGATGCAGCTGAAATGAAAATATTTACTTCCCGTGATGGTAAAAGGAAAGCACCTGCTTTTGAATTGTTGAGGTAATAAAGTGTATCAAAATCATGAGCATTAACGCGCAGACCCACTACATACTGATTGTAGTTAAGTGAATCGGCCAGTTCGATGTACAGGTAATCACCATCCTGTGCAACACTTACGATTTCAGGTGATTCAGGACCCAGAGCGGCCATGGCAGCAGCATTCCCATTGATCAATGCATTGCGTGACAGGTAATTGAAGTTTACAAAAAAGCTGTCGATTTCAGTATCACCATCAGTATCAATACCCAGTATGTCTCCTGATGTGTGTTGCCTGTCGTGGTATTCCGGATCGCTTACATCAGCATTACCATGTTCATTGGCAGAAGTAAATCGAATGGCTCTATATCCTTTTTCACGGAAGGGAATATGATCACTTCCCCTTCCTGTGCGATCCTCGGCAGTCATGATGGAAATCAGCATGGGAACCTGGACATACGGCAAGGCCATCTCCTGGTATTCGAGTTTAATGAACCTGTTCAATGCTTTGTGTGGTGAATTAAAACCACCGAATGAAAATAACCTGACCTGTGTACTGTCAACATGGTTCAGACCCGGACAGGAAGGGGCTGAGGATGTTTCACCACAAATGATGCCTCCGACAATATCATTATTTAAAACTGCCTTAATAGGAATTCCTTCTGCTGTTGCATAATCTGCAAATGCATTCGACCCTGCTAAGCCTTGTTCCTCGCCAGTGACGGTCATGAATACGATTGTGTGATCGAATGTGTACTGGCTCATGATACGTGCAAGTTCGAGGACAAGTGCCACCCCACTCCCATTATCCTCCATGCCTTCCGCGAGACAATTGATGTCACAATTATCAGCACAACGGCTATCAAGATGTGCTTCGATAATAATGGAGGATGGATCTTTGGTGTCACTACCCGGTAACACGGCAACAACATTTTTATGACGAAGCATACCACAGACATCCTGATCGAATTGCAGGTATCCTGTGACTAACCTGTTTTCATTAAGCGTATCATAATGATTGAATTTATTCAACACCCATGTACGAGCCGCACCGATGCCACGGTCTGCCGCTACCGTGTCGGAAGCTGTATTGCGGTTGTGAAATTTTCTGAGTTCGAGGAGGGTGGACTTCATCGAATCCGTGTTGATTTGATCGATCAGCCCCTGGCTGATCACGAAAGGATCATTGAGCACATTGGATGCCGCATAGCTTGACGGATCGTAATCGCCTTTCAGAATATTATAGATCAGGGGATTGGTGAAATAGGTATTCGTCTGAGCTGTAAGATGTGTAACAACAACGAATCCGAACAGTAATAAAATAGAACCTTTCATATGCTGTTAATCTTTGGATGTCCAGAAAGAAGGAAATTATAAAAAAATAGGCAGAAGTCAATATAGTATAGGAATATAAATGGGCGCCTGGGTGTATGTCTTTTTTCTTCAGCCTTATCCTTCCCTCTTGCATCGCATAGTTATAGTCAATATCCGTCTGATCAATATTCACGGGCATCGGGGCGATTTCGTAAATTTATCTGCCCGTATTATTAATCCGCTATTGATCTTTTTTATGCGCCAATAACCAGGCGTAAAAATCTTCTCCTGCATACACTCGTCGCCACGTATCATGACCCATATCCGCTTCAATCGTAAACCGAACATCCTTGTGCCCTAATTCTTCAAGCCGATTCAGCGCCGGATAAAAATATTTCACAGGCTTGCTATCATCACGTCCTCCCGCTATTGCCCAAACAGGAATTTTATGCACGGCAATAGGCTCGATCAATGCCGGATCCGCAAACGCAACGATCGGACTCATGGCCGCCCATAACTCAGGGTACGTACTTGCCATATACCACGTGCCATGTCCACCATAACTTAATCCTGTCAGATAAAGCCTGGTAATATCACCCTGGTAAGATTCAATGATCGTTTCGATCATGGCGAGAAGGTCTTTCTCCACAACTTCCCAGCCCAATGGAAATTCATTTGCACGAACGCTGTCCACTGGAGCTTCACCATTCATCCGAACGGGTACTTCAAATTCCTGCGGACGTGCGGGCACCCCTGCAGAAAGCCTTTTTGGAAGGGTGGATGCATCCCTGAATTTTATATAATCTTCAATCGTATCCATGCCCATCATGGGCAATTGAGGTGCGATGATGATAAATGGCAGATCGCGTTTCTGGATCCATGCTTCATAGAGCGGACCTTCTTTCAGCACCCATTCAAGATCTTGTTTCCCATCACCTCGTTCACCATTACCATGAAGAAATAACATCACCGGCCATTTCCTATCCGGGTTAGATGAATGAAATCCATACGGCAGGTAGAGAAAATAATCGTGTTCCTTCTGATCAACTGTGCTTACATACGACTCCCTGTTCAATTCCGGAAGAGAGACAGATTGAGACTGAATGGAAAAGGAAATAATAGCGAGGCTGTATGTAATTAAAATACGGAATGTCAACAATTGAAATGATAATTTAAATTGCATATCACTGAGACTGGAAAGAAAATAAAAATCAGTCTCAAAATAAGTTATCATTTCGAAAGAAGGACCCTGAGTTTTCTATCTACTGTGAAGACTTATTTCTTCTTCTTCTTGACAGCATCCACCACCAGGTTGTTCCCTTTAAATTTTGCTTTCTTAAATGCATTCATCACCTGGTCCTGGTACGCTTCATCCACATCAAAGAGTGTATGTGTAAACTGCACATCGATCTTACCGATCTGCGCTTCCTGGTCCGGCATGTACTGATTGATCAGCGACAATAATGCCTTCGGATTAAAATTGTTGGACGAACCAACATTCAATACCATTGGTGCAAATTTTACCTTCGGACGATCATCACCACGTCTTGCAGGCTCAGGAGCATCAAAATCATCGCGGCGTTTTTTAAAATCTTTCTTTTCAAATTCAGGTTTGCGATCATCACGCTTTCTATCGCGTGATTCAAACTCCGGTTTTTTACGATCATCCCTTGGCCTGTCATCACGACTGCGTTCACTGCGTGGTTTGTCATCACGGCTGCGATCGCTTCTCGGACGGTCATCACGACTCCGCTCATCCCTGCCACGTCCTTCACGTCCACGATCTTCTCTGCCTCGACTGTCCCGATCCCTGTCTCTTGGCCTGTCATCACGGCTTGAGCTCCTGCTTTTTGAGTTGTGATCAACATTGATATCCGTTGCATCTTTATAGTATGCAAGGAACCGGTTAAACTCAACCGATACAAAACGTTTGATCAGTTCTTCACGGTCAAGCCATGCGAGCTTGTTAAAGATAACCGGTAAAAATTCAGCGATCTGTTTTTCTTCGACCTCAACATTCTCGACCTTTTCTACGAGATGAAATAATTGACGTTCGCATATTTCTTTTCCGGTAGGTACTTTTTTACGTTCGAATGGTTTTCCAACCCGACGCTCGATATCACGGATGCGGTTATTTTCTCTTGAATGAATGATGGTAACAGAGATTCCTTTCCGATGCGCACGACCTGTACGTCCACTCCGGTGAATATATACATCCGGATCATCAGGCAGATTGTAGTTGATAACGTGCGTAAGGTCTGTCACATCAAGTCCACGTGCCGCTACATCTGTGGCGATCAATAATTGCAACGTTTTATTCCTGAATCTTCCAAGCGTGTATTCCCGTTGTGCCTGGCTCAGATCACCATGCAATGCATCAGAGTTATATCCCTCAGAAGAAAGTTTGTCAGCGATCTCTTTCGTTTCAGCACGGGTGCGGCAGAAAACGATAGCATAGATATCCGGTTGCATATCGATCACACGTTTCAGTGCCACATAACGATCGCGTGCCTGCACTTCGTAATAATGATGTGTGACATTATCTGCACCGGTTTGTGTTTTCTCTGCAGCAATCTCGATCGGATCTTTCATGTACGTCCGGACGATGCGCATGATTTCCGCAGGAAGTGTGGCAGAAAAAAGAAGTGTTTGTTTTTCAGGTGCAATAGTTGCCATGATCGCATCCATATCATCCTTGAATCCCATCGAAAGCATTTCATCGGCTTCATCCAATACAAGCCACTGCAGTCCGTCAAGTTTTAATTTTTTCCGATTGACCAGGTCAAGTGTACGGCCGGGTGTGCCCACAATGATCTGTGGTTTTTGTTTTATCCCATAAAGTTGAGTATCCATGGAGGCTCCACCATATACCGGTACCACCCTGACGGAGTGCATGTTTTGGGCAAAGTTTTGCATCTCGTTAGTGATCTGGATACAAAGCTCTCGCGTGGGGCACAAAATTAATGCCTGAACATGATCTGACTTAGGATTGAGTTTATTGAGGATCGGTATACCAAATGCACCGGTTTTGCCTGTGCCGGTTTGCGCCCGTCCTATGATGTCTTTATCAGATTCGAGAATAATCGGAATGGCCTTGGCCTGGATAGAGGTGGGTGTTTCAAATCCCATACCAGCGATGGCCTCCAGGATTTCCTTTTTCAGACCCATGTCTTGAAACGTACTCATAAGAAAAGAATGTAAGTTCAGGTCGTATGCGCCGGGGAAGACAACGGAGCCTGGATTAGGAAAATATTCGTGTTATGGCTGCAAAGGTAATGAAAATGGAGGTACGAAGGGCGTGTGCACCGAGCGAGGAGCAGGGAGCGGGAAGCGCAGGGCGGAGAGCAAAGGGCAGGTATCGAACGAAAACAAATCAACAGAACAATGGTCTGTCAGATCTGTATTCATAGAAATAATCTATCTCACACTTCGCGGTGATCATTATTTACTTTTGAAAAATGGATCTCGTATGATGAAAATTCTAATTTGTGAAAATTAAATACGTGAGGCGAGAAAAGGATTTAGCGTAATTGGCTTAAACACTTTTTACTTCTTACCCGCCCATTTCACACCTTCCATGATGTGACGCAGGAACAACGTATCCGCATAGTTTTCCACGGTGTGTCCCATTGCTGTGTAGAACGCCCGGCCACCATCATATTCGTGGTACCACGATACCGGATGATAATCACCATGCGTACCTCCCTGGTATGTCGTCTCATCCACACCCAGCACCACATGCACACTATCAGGCAAAGCTGAATAATTATACATCTCATCCTCACGCATCCAGCGATCCGGTAAAAATTTCACAGAAGGATGTGATGTATCAAGCCTGACAAAAGTTGCTTTTTGGATCTCTGGATGATTTGCAAATCGAACGCCGATCAAGTCACCAAACCATGGCCAGTCATATTCTGTATCCGCAGCCGAATGAATACCAACAAACCCCTTTCCACCACGCACATGTTTCATCAGTGTCTCCTGTTGGGCGGAATCAAGAATATTACCTGTGGTCAGGAAAAATATCACCACATCATACGGCTTCAGATTATTACCATTAAAAACACTGGAATCTTCCGATTGAATGGCATTGATATGATATTTTGAAAAATAGGATTGTAATGCCTCACTCCCTGCTTCGATGGATGCATGACGATATGCCCCGGTTTTACTAAAGAGCAATACGTTCAATTCTTCTTCCGGCTGTGTAGTGCCGTCTGTCTTACCATTACAGCTTACCAATGCTGAAATGAACACACATGATAATAAATATGCAATTATATATTTCATAGATGCTTAGCTTGGTGTGAATTTACAAAATCACCCAGTTAAATTACTTTTTGAAATGGCTGAGAGATCAATCTAACAAGGCAGCGTTTCATTAGGATTGGGAGTCTACATGTTTGTATCTTAGATTTCGAGCCCCATTACCCACACCATGCGATTCTCCTTCTTCATCCTGTGCTTATTAATATTCCAGCCTTTTGGTTATGGTCAGAATGAGTTTACTATTGAAGGTCCCAGACAGGTTTTTTGTTTGGGTGAGCCACAATATTATTTTTTGGATTTTGCTGGACAGGTAAATGATAATATAAGTTGGACGATCAATCCGTCTTCTGGAGTTGAATGGCTCGAACAATCTAATGAACATCTGGTTTTGGCTTTTTATGTATCTGGTACTTATACATTGATTGTAAGTTCTCAAATTGGACAAAACTTTTATACTGATACGCTTAATATTTATGTACAGGGCACCCAATCAGCCATCAGTATTGAGGGATGTTATGAGGTAAATGAATTGACGAACTGTTATCAAGTGTGTGCATTCACCTCGATCTATGTTTATAATGCGGATGGCTCTACAACTCCTTTTATCGTAGAGGGTGCTGAAAGTTATGAAGATCTTGGAGGTTCGGTGCATATTACGTGGGGACATCCTGGGTATGGATCTATCCAGACACTGAATAGTCAATGTCATGATCCTATCTGTTTTGAAATTCTGCCCGTACCTGTTGCTGATTTTAGTACGGCACCCGCCATTGTAAACGATACGATTACCATCTGCAAGGGCGAGGAAGTTTTCTTTACGAATCTTTCTCAAAACAGTATTGAATATCTATGGTCTTTCGGAGATGGGGATGAGTCAACAAGCTTTCATACCTCCCATACATTTGTCAATGAAGGCTACACCGCTGTTACATTGTCAGCTACAGGGATCTGTTGTGAATCCGAAAAACAAATTGTTATAGAAGTGCTTCCTGCTCCTTCACTGGTGCTTGATTGTGTCAATTCCATTTGCCCGGGTACACGTCAGACATACACGGTTACTACCAGCGATTGTAATGAACATGTCTGGTCCATTTCTTCTAACGGATCGATTGTGGCAGGTGGTGGCATCAGCGATGATTTTATTGAGATCATCTGGGGTGAAGGTCCGGATGGTTTCATCTACCTGGATGTTGATGACTGCGCGACTGCATATTGCTCAAGCACAAATACCTTTCGTATTCCGATCATCACATCGGATGGACCTGTTACAGGTGACGCGTCTGTTTGCTCAGGTGAACTTGTTACGTATTCAGCACCTTACTATCCCGGTGTCGAATATGCATGGTCAGTGGGTTCATATGGTACTATAATTGGCGACCAAACGAATAGTGCGGTTACGATATTATGGCAGAATGTTGGTACAACAACATCATCCCTTGTTGCTGTTGTTTTTGATAATTGTTTTTTGGAATGTGGGGGTCAGGCGATGTTGCCTGTTTCAATAACACCAAAAATCAGAATTACAGGCGATGATGTGGTCTGTCAGAATGAGGTAGCAACTATTGAGGCACTATCCTTATTCTCCCCATACTCCCCGGCAAATGTAAGCTGGTCTATTGAACGTGAAGACGGATTCGTCGTCCATACCGAACCCGGTACTTCATCAACATTTACCTATGTTTTCAATTTGCCACCTGGCATTTACCAATGGGTGGCTACTAATACTTCTTCTGCATATTGTAATGATGTAATTAAAAAGACAATCCAGGTTGTTGCTACACGATCATCATCTTTTACCATTGAAGGTGAGCGTGAAATATGTATAGGCATTCCATATGGATATACGATCCACAGTGATGGGGATTACGCGACATACTGGACTGTCATCGATGGTGCTTCAACTAATACCTATGAAGGTCAAAGTATTCAGCATACATTTGGAGCAACACCTCCTTATAATATTACGGCAGTTCAACGCGATATACAATTTGATGCATGTGTGTCTGATCCCATAACCATTACACTCAATACACCAAAGACTTTTGTTATTAGTGGGCCGAATGAAGCTTGCTTTAATGGTATCGATTCCTTTTCCGTTCCATTTATCAGTGGTGCTGAATACAATTGGGAATTACTTCCTGCAGCATCAGGTGAGATCAGGGAAAGCAACAAACATAATGCATATATTTTCTGGACAGGAGCTGGCAATGTCACAATACGTGTGACGTCATGCGGCCAGGTTGTAGATAAAAATATCTTCGTACATACCCTTCCGGAATTTCTGGTGGTCGGACCTGTAAAGGCATGTCCTGGCGAATTGGTGAATATCACAACCGATAATCCTTCATTTCAACATGAATGGTATACAGAATCCGGAATCATATTCAGTAGTGCAAATAATGTGAATATATCACCCAACACGTATTCGGTTGAGGTCACTGATCTAAATGGTTGTTCTGATAAGGAAGCTTTTACAATTTCAGCATTTCCTGCACCAGTGGTCAATTTGACAAGCACTACCGTGACAACATATTGTAATGACATACCAACGGGTGTTGAAATTGTAGCGAATACGGACGGCACTGGCTATGTTTTTGAATGGTTTGTGGATAATGTGAGTGTAGGTATCGGAGGACCTATCTATACGGTAACTGCCTTTGGTACATATCACGTTGTTGCCATAAATCAATATGGGTGTAACGTCATCTCAAACCAAATAACCTATATCGATTGTTGTCCACCTACCGATTGTGGGGGTCCTGGTGGTGGATTGCCAGGCTCATGTGTATACATTCTACTGGACCTGAATATGAATGTAATAAATGCGGAATGCCCTGAAAAGCAATACTCCTCATTGCATCCCGATTTTATATCAGGTTCAGCCACTTGGATTATTGAAAGTGCCAGCCAGGGAATCTTAGCTGTCAACAATTCAGATGTGTTCGATTATGAATATGCATTGCCGGGATATTATGAGGTTACACTGCTTGCCCGGCTTGATGGAATTACGTACACCTCACCTGTGTGTGGACATGGATTTAAATATATTGATCGTGTCAATGCAGTTTCAGACTTTGAGCACATTGGTAATTGTGTTGGTGAAAAAATTGTTTTCGAAGATCTTACCACCTTTCTTCCAGATCAGTCAATTGCATCGTGGGCATGGAATTTTGATGATCCCGGAAGTGGTGCAGATAATATTTCAAATGTTCAGGATCCCGATCATACATTCTTATTGCCCGGCACATACGATGTCACACTTACCGTAACGATGTTAAGTGGATGTGTTACATCCAAAACTAAAACCATTACAGTTTCCGATGGGCCAATATTGTCACCGGTATTTGATCCGCAGTATTGTGAAAATGAAGCACAGGCATTTGGTATCATTGACAATGTGTTTGACATCCATTGGGATTTTGGCGACCCGATCAGTGGCGCTCAGGATACAGCCGGTGGCGCTGGCGTGTTTCACACGTACATAAATCCGGGTTTTTATACTGTTGGTCTTACTGCTTATAATCACCATGGCTGCAGGTCGGATATGAATTTTATGGTGGATATTAAGATCAACACATTAACTGGTCTTATTGGTATTGCACCTGGCAATGTTATTTGCCAGGGAGATTCTACCACACTTACTTCTCCGCCAGGTGGTGTAGCATGGACATGGAGTAATGGTGATACCACGCAAGAGACCCAGATTACAGAAACGAATCAGTACTCTGTTGTAGTTGAAGATCAGTTTCACTGTACATATAGTCCGCCTGCAGAGTTTATTGAAGTAATTCCTGCACCAGAAGTGGTTGTGATGGGACGTGAAATTTTACCCAATGGTGAATATGGTCCTTGGCGTGATTCGATTCACTTATGCCAGAGCGTGGAGTTTCAAATTCAGGCTTTTTCAAACTCAAATGTTACCTACTTGTGGTTTAATGGTGAATCTGTTAGTTCAATAAGTTTTACCATTGAAGGTGGAAATCTTCCAGGTGCGGGTGTGTATTCCTACTACGTTATAGCTGATGACTTTTTTACAACCTGCTTTTCAGATACAGTAGCAATTCATGTGGAGATTTTTGATCTTCCTGTAATACCCACGATCAGCCTTACCTCCGGCATTGGATGTAGTCATAGTCCCAATACATTGACTGTAACAAATTCACAGCCCGGCATAGTGTATCAATGGTCAGATGGCCAGGAAGGCATCACAATAACTACGGAAAGTGCAGGAGACTTTTATGTTGAAGCTATTAACGCGCAAGGCTGCAATTCTCAAAGTAATAATCTGCACATCAAATCTTCCACTGCTATTGATCAGATTCCTGGTGGTTGCTTTTTGAAATGTAATCCCCTCACATTGTGCCTGCCCAACCTTCAGTATGTTGATTCGTATAATTTATTACTTAATGGAGTTATCATACAGTCGGGCACGTCCTTCCCTGATGATGTAATCATTACTGCAGATGGAACGTACACATTCGAAGTGACAACCACTAACGGATGTGTAGTGACTTCTGATCCATTAACTCTTACGTTATATCCCGGGGTAGGGTCGGTAACAGTCCTCACGTACTTCGATGTAGACGATAATGGAGTGATAAGTGCCAGTGACACGCTGCTTCCTGGTATTCCGGTGGAAATTATTTCGGCTTCAGGTTTGGACGCCGGTCAATCATTTACTGATGAAAGTGGTGAATATGTTTTCGAAGATTTTCCTGCTTCAGAATATACAGTCTCTTTTGATCAGGATCTGTTAGGTTCGCAATGGCAGATCGTCATTGATAGTGTCACCTCTGAAATTGCTACATGTGATGATTCAGTAAGTGTATCACTTCTTCTTACAACAAATTGTTTTGTTACAGGACCAGATCAATATGTAGAAGCTTGCATTGGAGAACTGGTTGCCATAGGTGATAGCATATTTACTGACACGGGACATTATGTAGTACACATGGAGTCAGCGTTGGGATGTGATTCAATGTTTCATGTGATCATCCAGGAGCCTGATACATTGTGGATTGAAGTGCAGGTATGGGTGGATGCAGATGGAAATGGAATTGTATCAGCAGGAGACACAGTTATTGAAGGAGTAACGATTGTCTTCGACAAGATGATTAGTATTGATCCCACCACGCAGCTTACAGATGAATTTGGAATTGCATCAGGTAGCTTTATGGCGGTTCCATATCAGGTATCTATCGATAGTACACTTCTGCCTTCCGGGCTGGGTGTTATCTATGGGCTTGACTTTATTTCTGATACGGATTGCGGTGATGTCACTTTTGATTTCCTGCTGGCGCCGAATTGTGCTAATGTTTTCACGATAACGCATGAATACATTTGTGAAGGGGATTCTGTTTTCATTGATAATCAATGGGTGATTTCTGATACAATGATTTCAATTTTGCTCTCAGCTCCCGGATCGGTTTGTGATACGATATCAGATATCTATGTGCATCTATACCCGCCCATGTCACTTCAAACAGAAATCGCGTGGAATTGTGTAGATTTTGGTACGGCTATTCTGCATACAGAAGGCATCGGTCCTTTTCAATATGAATGGAGCCATAGCACACTGACAGATTCCATTGCATCGTTGCTGGACAACGGGCAATATCAAGTAACAATAACTGATGTGCATGGATGCTCCCTGTATGATACGCTCCTCATTGATGGTGGTCCACAGTATTCATTCAGCATTGATCCCTTATATGAAATTTATGCGGGGGATTCCGTTTTGCTATTTATAACGGGTGATACAAGCGTTCCAACAATACAATACCAGTGGAATGCAGCAGGCATTTTATATTGTGCCGCATGTCCTTCTACATTTGCATTCCCTGTTCAGGATACCTCCATCACAATTACAATTACAGATGAAAGCCTGTGTGAATACGTACTGCATACGAATCTGGTATTGGACACACTGATCTTCGATGCTATCTATGCACCAAATGTAATCTCACCTAATGGTGATGACATCAATGATGAGTTTACATTTCACAGTCGTCTGCCAGATGTATTTTTGTATGAGGTAACCATCCTGGATCGCTGGGGTGAAATCATGCTACATGTAAGTGATATTCGCCTGGATGCATTTGACGGCTGGAACGGTATGTTCCGTGGCAAGACGATGAATCCTCAGGTCTTCACTTATTTTGCGCGGGCAAGATTATCTGATGGACAGGAAGTAAAATTGGTAGGGGATGTAACCCTGATAAGATAGATATTCTTATTAGCGTTAATTCGTGTAATTAGCGGCAATTTTTTGTGCGTGTTCTTGTCGCTAATTACACGAATTAACACTAATTTATTTTAACCCGAATACTGATCACTGGACTACAGAATCTTTTTTCTTTTTATTCGCCCGGGTAAATGTATACACATCTTCCACCGCCCTGTACCGCACCATCACTTCACCTGCCACAAGAAGAATGACACCGGTAATAAACAATCCATTTCGGATCAATTCCACCACACTCACCCATGATGCCCAGAGTCTGCGAATGAAAATGAGTTCAACCGCAATGATTACCGCACTGGCGAGTAACAGGATCAGGCTGAATGTCCTGTAAGGCCGTATGGTAGGTTTTTTTTGTCGTATAAAACAATTGATCAGGAAAAGCTTTGTGCTTTCATGATCGGGATTGATCTTAAGTAATTCTTTCAGGATATGTACTGCCTGATCTACTTTATCAAGATTGTGTAAGGAAGCAGCTTTTTTAAATAGTGTTTCAAAATAAACATCCTGATCGCGATGGATTATAATGTTGCGTTCAATGCTCATCTCGAGGATATGGTCAGCCAGTTTTGCCTGTCGGGCATACTCACCGGATTCGAATAAGGCCTCGCCATACAGCACCATCAAATCAAAGTATTCATCAGCTTCGAGTTCCCGAAGCATGAAGAAATTCTCCTCGATATATTGGATCTTATCCTTGTACGCATTCCCCTCGATCGCCAGGAAGGCTTCGTAGGTCTCAGAATGCTCGGGATACAAGGACTTCTTCATTTTAACGGATAGATAAATGGTCTGCTTGGGCTGGCATCCAGCTCCAGGGCAGGGATTTGTATTTCAAGTAAATATAGGCCATCCGGTATCACATTGTCAATATAAACCAGCTCCGTTATCGTTGCATTTTTCCGTAGATCTTCAGGGTATTTCCAGAAGGCTTTATGGGCTAATAATGCTCCTTGATCCTCCTCCCGGTCTACCGATGGCAGGTCCAGTAATAAGTGCTCTACACCATCTTCCGCCATCCGACCAACCATTTCTGCATCCAGGTAAGGAGGATTTGTATTTCCATATATACGTGTCTTTTTATCCGGATGGTTGGGCAGGGAACGAATTATCAAAGATTCAATTCCACTTTCCCATTCAAGATCCCGTATGATCCTGTCGCCATTATCCTGAGCGACCGGATACACAGAAATAAGCTGCACAATCCATCGACCGGATGACAATGCCTGGTGCACAGAATATCGCTCTTTTGAAATATGTCCCACACATTCTGTATGTGTTCCATTTCCATGCGGATTGATCCGGACATTAAAAAAATTCACGCTTGCTCCCTTACGTGTATCACCGATCCAGTCTCCCTGCTTGTGAGGACTGGCCTCATACAACGGTGCAAAAAAAGCATTGGGCTGGGGCTGTGTATGATCTAACGGAATGGCAATACAATATCCGGATGACAGATCAGCCTGTAACGTCTTACCCTTCCAGGATACAGGCAGCATCAGCGAATCCATTAGTTGCGTGAATCTTTTCCCCACGTGAGTTTGTCCTGCAGGGTTTTGAGAAATGAATAATTGTACAACTGGATCAGGCGTGCATGTACATTGGCTTTGCGTACTGATAGTTTATTTTCTGATGTGACGGTTTCAAAACGCGAATCCAGCGTACATAAAAATCCTTCTGCACGTCCTTCTATTTCAAATGAAATAACACTTGTATCTGAAATGACAATGGGTCGCACACTCAGGTTGTGCGGCGCTACAGGTGTGATAATGAGGTTGCCAGAATTTGGAAATATGATCGGACCTCCGCAACTCAATGAATATCCCGTGGAACCCGTTGGTGTCGCAACGATCAAACCATCCGCCCAATAGGAATTCAATAATTCTCCATTGATGTATGTATGGATCGTGATCATCGAGGATGTATCACGTTTGTGCAACGTAAAATCATTTAGTGCCACTCGCGAATCCTGGAATATATCGTTGCTATCAGTTTCCAGCAGGATCATCGTCCGGTCATCATAATGATATCGGCCTTTAGCTAATTCATGAATAGCATAACCGCCAAATTTTCCTTCGATGCTGGATAAAAATCCTAACCGGCCCAGGTTGATTCCCATGACCGGTATCTCATATTCATTGACGAGCGCAATAGCTCCCAGCACAGTTCCATCTCCTCCTAAAGCAAGGACAACATCAATTTGTGTATTTGAAAATCCTTTAAAAAGATTTATATCTACCTGATCCCGAACAGCCGGATCCACCTGGGCCCAATAGTCCTCATCGGCAAAGGCCACAAGCCCTTCCTGCTGGATAGCTTTGGTGATATCTAATAATGGCTCCTTATGGTTCGGCTTATAGAGCTGACCGTAGATCAATACATTCATACCTCTTACAACATGCTGCAGTGGCTATAAGATCAAAAATGATACCATAAGGTGTCTGAAGCCGTATTGACTGAAATTACCAGGCTAAATCTTCACCATCCGCGACATGTATTGATGGTGTGTGCTGTTGTAATTAACATAGTAGACTCCGGGTGCCAAATGACGTATATCCAATTGTTTCTTCGGTGGATCTTCAGGCATGACATTAAACGTCTCAATCAATATACCCTGGGAATTATAAATAGTAACCTTACCACCCTGACTGGAGGGCACATTCCATTCAATCATGACCTGTTGATGAGCCGGCAAAGGAAAAATTCGGAAGGCGTTGGGGGAGTCTTCAATACCTCTCCTGGAAATAATAGAACCAGAGAAATTTTCTCCGGGGTCAACAGGGTCTAATATTGTAGGTTTTTCATTTCCTACATACAAAGGTTCTTCCACATATGGCCTGCAGTTGACCAGGTCAAAATGAAATTGCCTGATGATGACATCCTCACTTCCTTTAACATGGCCGATCAAAATTCCAGTGATTTCTTCGGAAGTTGTACCGTTATGTTCTGCAACACCTTGGATGACATAGCCATTAGGTCCTGTGTATATTTCTAACGGAAGTGATTTGGCGGGACTAATATTCCATTCCCAATAATTGATATCATCCTCTTCGATCTGGTATCGGAAAAGATCACCATCGCATACGTCTGGAAGACTTTCCATGGGCATGCGAGTAACTCTCCCACATTGTGTTTTAAAAGAAATCTTCACGGGTTGATCTAATGCACAAACTGATTCTGTTCCTGTCCATGCACCTACTTCACCATCCGCAAATGTGTAAAATCCTAACGTGAGGTCACGCTTACTCGAATCCGGACCCATACAATCCGGAATGGACCGGGTCACGAGATCAAAACAAAAACTCCATGGACCCATGCCACCACCGCATGTATTTCCATCTCCCCAATCTACCTTGATTGGAGGACCCGGTGTTGCACAGCTGCCGTTAATGCCGTACGCAAACCATCCGGATGGAAGGACACTACCCTGGTCATCCCAACATGGTCCACAACATCCTCCTATAATACCGGCAGAAAAGGGACAATCCATCTCATAGATAGTATTGCACATTTCAACTCTGCCATTGAGATCAAAGTCGCCAATGACCAGGCGGGGATTCGTATGATGATAACCCACATTATCCATCCAGCGCCAACGACTCGAACCATAGATGCCTTCAAGTGAATCCTGGTTGGCAATATCATTCAGTGAAGCATTCGTAGGTTGACCGATACCATCAAATGATGATGCATCCCATCCATTTCCAAAAACAGGTACGATTCCCTGAAACCATTGGCAGCCATTATTAGCTGCTGTAAATTGATTTACGTTGAGACAAAAACTTACTTTTTCACCAGGTGCAAATGGACCTTCCAATGGACCACCATTTGAACGTGCCGTAACCTCAAGATCCCTGTCAACCACACATACAGAACCGGATTTAGTAGTTGATGCACAAATATTAAAATCACCACCAATACTCAGGTAGGAACTGACAGCAATGTAATACGTTGAGGAAGGCGTCACCGACGTGCCTATCGCCTGGACGACTCCAAAAGAACCAATTGCACAACTCATATTACCATTTGAAAGTGGAACCTGAACCAACTGGGAGCAATCACCATTGCCTTTAAACAAGGAGATTGATGGTGATTCAAAATGATTGCTTGTTACTTCCAGATTGAGTACACCCGCTTCATTGCCTGTCATCACCTTATACCATACTGTGGGGAAATCTCCCATCAGGCAACCTGCTACGGAAGGATCTGGTGCTGCATTCAGATTACATCCCGTCATGCAAACAAATGAACTGTCGGTTTCAATGCCGTCAATCAGGAATGCTGTGGAACAAACATCATTATCTGTACAGGGATCAACCAATACTGTCTCAGCAGAAACTGAGGCACAAATAAAAAATGATGTGATAATTAATGTGTTCCGAAGAAAGGAATTCAGGTGTGTCATAGTGCGGGGGATCAGGAATACGAAATACAAAATAATCCTATTTCTCCAAAGATCGACCTCTACGTAATGTCAGTATACTTGAAATTTAGTTAAATACCCGCGGCCTTTGTTTTGATTATGATGTGGCTAGTCCTCAATTTCTACAATTAATTCTACTTCCACCGCGATCCCAAATGGTAATGAGCACATCCCAACCGAAGATCGTGCATGCTTACCCTTTTCCCCAAAAACAGCAACCATCGTATCTGAAAATCCATTCATGACTTTTGAGTGGTCGGTGAAATCTTCCGTTGCATTCACCATGCCTAATACTTTTACAATACGTTTCACTTTTTTCAGATCACCAAGTTCATTCTTTAAAACAGCAATCTGCATTAAGGCTGTCAATCTTGCTGCTTCATACCCTTGCTCGATCGTAAGATCTCTCCCCAGCTTACCTGTAATATATTTTCCATCTGGTAATGACGGACCTTTCCCGGCCAGGTATAACAAATTCCCTGTTCGTACAGCATTGACATAATTAGCTGCTGGTGATGCTGCATTCGGAAGTGTCACTCCCATTGTCAAAAGATTTGCTTCCGGATCCTGTGCACACAGGAATAAAGATGAAATGCAAAACGTCAGAATAAATAAGATCTTCATTTTATATCGAATTAAAAAGTAATACTGCTAAGCTTGCTCCGGCAATCGGAGCGATGATTGGAATCCAGGAATATGACCAGTCACTATCACGTTTGTTTTTTATGGGTAATATAAAATGCGCAAGTCGCGGCCCCAGGTCTCTCGCAGGATTGATCGCGTATCCTGTTGTTCCACCCAGACACAATCCAATTCCTAATACAAGTAATGCAACAGGCAATGCATTCAATGTGCCCAGCGCGTCAGATGGTTTTGCCATAGCCAGGGCGCCGAACAACAATACAAATGTGCCCACAAATTCAGAAATAAAATTATGCGTGTTGTTGCGTATCGCAGGTGACGTGCAGAATACAGCCATGTTGAGATCTTTGTCATCCGAAATATCAAAATGAGGTTTATGCATAAGCCACACAATTGAAGATCCCACAAAGGCTCCAGCCAACTGCGCAAGAATATAGGGTATGACCAAGGTGTCATCAAAATCGTGAAACAACGACAGTGCTATTGTAACCGCAGGATTCAGATGACCGCTTCCCCCCAGGTTGGTTGAAACATACACACCTACAAACACTGCCATCGCCCATCCAAATGTGATGACGATCCACCCGCTGTTGTGACCTTTGGTGCGTGGTAGTACAACGTTAGCCACAACGCCGCAGCCAAGCAAAAGCAACATTAATGTTCCGGTGAATTCACCTGCAAAGCCTACCATGTTTTTCGTTTTGATTGTTCGATTGGTTTAAGGAAGATAATTCTTTGCTACAATTTGATACGCACTAAGTTGTTGCTCGATCCAGACCTCATCTTTATTCATTTCCTTTGCCATGATCTTCGCCACCAGGGGTGCAGACTCCAACGATGCTCTTGCATCTAAAAATAACATCCTGCATCTGCGTGCCAGGAAATCTTCCACAGTCATACACATTTCCGTTTTTACAGCATAGACGATTTCCACTATCCGGTTCGGTAATGCGGGATGAATAATTCTTCCAAGGCCCGGATCCTGTTCAATTAAAATTTCAAGCTCTGCATGATCAGCACCATAGTAATAATCCGGTTTAGTGAAATCTGTGGCTTCTTTATATCCATGAATTTGAAGATCTATCGTCAATGAAGGCACCGAGGGAAGATTTCCTGATTCAATGGCAGTTTTCATGACATCTTCAGCCATCTTTCGATAGGTTGTCCACTTACCACCAGTGATCGAAACCAGGCCACCGGATGAAACTTCAATCATATGTTCCCTCGATAATGTGGCAGTAGATTTTTGATTGCCTTTTACTAATGGACGCAATCCACAGAAAATGCTCTTAATATCCTGGTATGTGGGTTGCGCAGTCAGATAATCAGTCATGTGCTCCATGACAAAATCTATTTCATCCTGCAATGCCACGGGTTCGATATCCACGTGGTGAGTAGCTGTGTCAGTCGTACCAACGATGATCTTCTGATGCCATGGTACTGCAAATAATACCCTGCCGTCTTCAGTCCGCGGGATCATAATGGCTGTGTCGGTTGGCAAAAATGTTTTATCAAAAACAAGATGAACTCCCTGGCTGGGCGTAATAGATGTTTCAATTGATTCATCATCCATTTTTTGGATTTGGTGGGAAAAAACTCCCGCTGCATTGATGACTACTTTTGCATTAACATCATATACATTTTCAGACAACGTATCTCGTACCTCAACACCGATAATTTTTTGATCCGTTTTCAAAAAACTGGTAACCTCAAAATAATTGATGACAGTTGCTCCATGATCTGCAGCCGTCATAGCAAGATTCAATGCCATACGCGCATCATCAAATTGCCCGTCATGATACAACACACCACCACGCAAACCTTCCGGATCTAATGTAGGTGCATATGAAAGTGTTTCTTCTGTTGACAAAAATTCGGATGGACCTAAACCGAGCTTACCAGCCATCCAGTCGTATGCTTTTAATCCAAGGCCATAAAAAGAATGCTCCCACCATTCATAATTCGGAATGACGAAAGATTGGTTTTTAACCAGGTGTGGTGCATTTTTCATCATGATGCCACGCTCCTGTAATGCTTCGAGCACCAGCTTAATATTTCCCTGTTGCAGATATCGCACACCACCATGCACAAGCTTGGTGCTTCTGGAGGATGTACCTTTTGCAAAATCAAATTTCTCAAATAATATAGTCTGGTATCCACGTGATGCTGCATCTACTGCAATACCCAGTCCTGTGGCGCCACCACCAATGATACATATGTCCCACACATGACCGGACCTGAGCTGATCGATCATATGTTGTCGTTGCATGAGATATTAATTTTCTAAATGTCTAAGATTGCGCCCAGGCGATTGAAGCTGTCACCGCCCGTTGCCATCCTGTTAATAGCGTGTGACGTTGAGCATCTGTCATTGAGGGTATAAATTTTTTATCCACCTGCCATTGCTCCTGTATGGATTCTATACTATCCCAAAATCCAACTGCAAGCCCTGCAAGATATGCAGCACCCAATGCTGTCGTCTCGGTAATCCGTGGCCGTATCACATCCGTATCCAGGATATCACACTGAAACTGCATCAACCTGTCGTTGATCGTCGCACCTCCATCTACACGAAGTTCTTTGATCCGCATCTGCGCATCAGCTTCCATCGCGGTGAGTACATCGAACGTTTGATACGCAATGCTGTCCAATACTGCCTTTGCAAGATGCGCATCAGTACTGCCACGTGTGAGTCCAAATATGCTGCCACGTGCCTGTTGCACCCAATGTGGCGCGCCAAGACCTGCAAATGCCGGAACAACATACACGCCATTACTATCTTCTACTTCCTGGATTAGTTTTTCTACTTCGCCTGACGTCCTGATGATCTTCAATCCATCACGTAACCATTGTACTGCGGCACCACCGATAAAAACACTTCCTTCAAGCGCATATTCCGTTTTCCCATTAACGCTCCATGCGATGGTGGTCAATAAATTATTCTTCGATCGAATTAATTGTGTGCCCGTATTCATGAGCATAAAACAACCAGTGCCGTATGTATTCTTTACCATTCCCGGATGTATACACATCTGACCAAACAGTGCGGCCTGCTGATCACCTGCAATACCGGCGATCGGAATACCCGCATCCTGGAAATAATGTGCAGATCTTCCATATACTTCGCTGGATGATTTCACTTCCGGTAACATGCTCACCGGAATATCAAACAATGAAAGCAGCTCAGCATCCCATGTGCATGTCTGGATGTCAAATAACATGGTTCGTGATGCATTAGAAACATCTGTGCAATGCACCGCACCTCCTGTAAGATTCCACACAAGCCATGAATCGATTGTGCCGAATGCCACTTCTCCTTTATTCGCTTTATCCCTGGCGCCCAGTACGTTTTCCAGGATCCATCTGACCTTTGTTGCAGAAAAATAAGAATCAACGATAAGCCCTGTTTTTTGCCGGATCATGTCAGCATGCCCTGCAGCACGCAATTCATCACAATAGTCTGATGTGCGTCGATCCTGCCATACAATCGCATTGTAAAGTGGTTTACCAGTTTTCCGGTCCCATACCACTGTCGTC
Source organism: Saprospiraceae bacterium (assembly GCA_031426295.1). GTDB lineage: Bacteria > Bacteroidota > Bacteroidia > Chitinophagales > Saprospiraceae > Opimibacter. The sequence goes on along the minus strand of JANPKZ010000117.1, from coordinate 2,539 downwards.
TCCCGCTGATTCGTAATACCTATGCCTGCAATTTGGTGAAAACCAATTCCTGCTTTCGTGATCACCTCGGCGATAGTGCCCACCTGAGTACTCCAGATCTCCTCAGCATCATGTTCCACCCATCCCGGCTGCGGGTAGATCTGCTTAAACTCCCGCTGTGATACGCTGTGAATATTTCCCTGGTGATCAAAAAGCATACTTCTGCTGCTCGTTGTGCCCTGGTCAATGGAAAGGATAAAGTCAGATGACATTAGTGATATTTATCTGAGTAAGGTATCAAAAAAGAAAAATGACTGTGGATTTATCTTGACAAAAAAATAGCCCTGCCAGAGATCCTCCGGCAGGGCTGACAATTATTTACAACAATACCATTTATCGCATGATGGTAATTGTTTTTGAAAATACTTTCTCCTGTGTCTTGATCCTGACTACATAACCGCCCTGTGCAAATGAAGACAGATCAATATCTCTCCTGTTCTTCCCTGCATCGAGGTTCATACGCTCATGATACACTACCTGCCCCATAAAGTCATATACCATCAATTGTGCGCCTTGAGTTTTTTCTGATATCAGGTTGATGCGGATATTTCCGGTTGTTGGATTTGGTAAAACTTCAAATGGAAGCTCCTGGTCAATTTCCGCATCACCCATTTCTGGTTGAACCGGATTCTGATCAGGCTGTTCTATTCCATCAACATCGTCAGCATATCCTCCGAATGTGAAGAGACAATCCAGGTTGAGTGAACAAACAGACGAACAACCATACGCGTCTGTCACCGTCAGCGAAATATCAATATCATCAAAGCCAATGTAAATGCCAACCGTCGGTGTACCCTGTCCACTCTCGATAAATCCGGGTCCGTCAATCGCCCATTGATATGTGAACGGACCAATGCCACCAGACACTGCGCTATTTATTAACAGGCCATGTGTATTACAATCCACGAGACCGGGTGACAGGATATCACAATCAATAAATGTATTTGGGATCCAGAAAATATTTTGTGAATAGGATGATGAATTATCACAAGGATCAGTGGCCACCCATGTTCTGGTCACATTAAATTCTCCCGGATTCGGTCCATTCACAATAGATTCTGAAAACTCAACCTGCACAGGCTGTCCGTAATCAGATGTTTGCATCACAATCGGAGCAGGTAGTGGCTGACAAATCACAGTGATGTCGGCCGGTACATTTAGAAATTCCGGATTTACATCATCACGTATTTCCACATCAAATGTGATGGATGACGAATTACCGCATAAGTCAGTGGCAATCCATGTGTAGGTTCTGATTTCATAATATCCGGATTCTACACAATTATCTGCATAAACTGTATCAATATCAAATTCAGGAATGATGGCTTCATCACATTCATCTTCGATGAAGATGCTGTATTCACTGAGTTCATTCAACTGATCCATAAAGGATAGATCTGATAATGAGATCGTATTTGAAGGATTGTCCATCAGCTTACGTATGATAGACCATGTGGGTACCTGGATGACAGGTGGTGTCTTGTCGCCGATGATAATAATCTGATGCGCCTGTGAAGAATTACCACACTGGTCGTACGCAGTCCAGGTACGTTGTAATACAGTACCGTCTCTGCAAGGCAGATCCAGCTCAACTTCTGTCATCGTGACTTCTACTTTTTCTCCGGCACATGGATCCCATGCCGTGACATCAGCCGGGGACGTATCATCACATGCATCTTCCGGTACGCCTGAAATCTCGGGTCCGGATCCATCTCCTACATGAATCGTCTGAACATACGTAACATCATTACCGCATGCATCGACAATGAGAATTCGGCGGATCAAATCGTATTCAAAAGGACAATCTCCATTGACAATCTCTTCCAAAGAGGTAACTGTTATTTCCGAACAATCATCAACAGCATCTATTCCTGGTATTTCATCCTTGCAGCCAATTGTGATCGAAGATTTAAAATTGGGTATGTATGGTGCTGTATTGTCAACAACATTCACTTTAGCAACGAGCTGGCTGGTGTTACCACATACATCAGTGGCCGTCCATTCCAACAAAAGTGAAGCGATAAGACCATTGACGCAATTGCCATTCTCAATCAAAGTCTCAGTGAATGCAATGGTCATGCCTTCCTGGCAATCATCCGTTGCGCTGATATCATCCATACCAAAGTCCGTAAAGTCTCCGTTGACGCTCGTGCATTCAACTGTTAATGCTTCTCCCGGTGGAAGATTGGCCAGGTCAGGATTTACAAAAATCATGACCGGTGGAATATTATCATCCGGCAGTAAGATCGCTGTATCGCGTGTTGTGTTTCCGCAACCATCAAAACCTTCATACGTTCTGCGAATAGCTGTCCCTGTGCCACATGGATTTGGGATGGGCACATCCCAATAACGGACATTACCTCTGTCTGTACAATTGTCGATTGCCTCCACCAATTCTAAGGATGGATCTCCGATGCATGTCACTTCAGGAACGTTGATCAATACTGGCGCCACATCATCCACCAAGCGCACTGTTAATATGAAAACCGATTCATTGCCA
>JANPKZ010000116.1:0-12019 GCA_031426295.1 Saprospiraceae bacterium | reverse complement strand
TTATAAAGTTGATGCAAACGGAGGCACATCAGAAAAACTTCCACTCGCCTATGGTGAATACGGTTCGCTTTCACCAGATGCCAAACAAATAGCTTTCAACGAACGGTCTGTTGTTAATGACACCTGGAAACGCTATCGCGGTGGAAGCAACGGAAATCTCTGGTTATTCAACCTTGAGACATTAGCATCTGAAAATGTTTCAAACACAGATGCAGGTGTAGAACTACCTATGTGGTCAGGTGATAAAATTTACTACATGTCCGATCGCGGTACGGAACAACGTGATAATATCTGGGCGTATGACACAAAAACTAAAAAGAACATTCAGATCACTACCTATGCGGATTTCGATATTCACTGGCCATCCATGGGCCCGAATGAAATTGTTTTTGAAGCGAATGGAGACATGCATCTCCTCGATCTTAAAACAAACAAGACGACCATTGTCAAGATCAATGTTATCACCGACCTGATCACAGTCAAGCCACGCAAAGAAAGTGTCAAGGATTATGTGACGAGTTATGGTATATCACCTGACGGTAACCGTGCCCTCGTAGGTGCGCGTGGAGAAGTTTTTTCATTGCCTGCGGAAGAAGGGTACATCCAAAACCTGACCAGGTCATCAGGCGTTGCGGAACGTTATCCTTCCTGGTCACCTGATGGAAAATCAGTTGCCTACTGGAGTGATCGTAGTGGTGAATACGAATTGACGGTTCGTGATCTTTCACAAGGTGGAGCAGAAACAAAGCTAACGACTCTCGGTCCGGGTTTCCGGTACAATATCTTCTGGTCACCCGACAGTAAGAAAATGATCTTTGTAGATCAGACCATGTCATTCAATGTGTACAACATGAATACGAAGACCATGGAGAAGATGGATGCAGATCCATTCCTCTATGAAGGTGGTCTGCAGGGCTGGACGCCAAGCTGGTCAGCAGACAGCAAGTGGGTGGCGTATGAAAAGGCTCTTGACAATCGAAACGGATCGATCTGGATCTATGACACAACTACAAAAACCAAAAAACAGGTTACCAGTGGTTTTTATTCCGATCGGAATCCGACATTCGATCCGGAAGGAAAATATCTCTATCTCTGCACCAACCGTGCGTTCAATCCGGTGTATAGTGATTTTGATAATTCATGGTCCTATCCGAATGCAACACAAATCGCAGCGATCACATTACGCAAAGATGTTGCCAGTCCATTGTCTGCAGAAAATGATACTGTCGCTGTAAAAGAAGAAGAAAAAGAAGAAGACAAAGCGGATGACAAATCAAAAACTGCTGCGAAAAAATCTGACAAGGATAAAAAAGAAGATGTAGCAAAAGAAGATGAGAAGAAAGATGAAAAAGTAAAAGAGGTCAAAATCGATTTTGACAATTTCGAAGGACGCCTGATTGTGCTGCCGATGAAAGCCGGTAATCTTGGTGGACTTCGTGCTGTGGAAGGAAAGCTGGCATTCAACCGCTATTCAAATTCGGGATCGGGAGAGAATAAGTCTGTGCTGAAGTATTATGATGTCGTGGAACGTGAAGAAAAGACCATCATGGAAGATATCAACGGTTATGATGTAAGTGCAGATGGAAAAAAAGTACTCATCCTGAAAGATGGAAATGTAGGCATCGTTGATTTTGCGGCAGATCAGAAACTTGAAAAAAATCTTGCCTTGTCAGAAATGGAGATGACGATCAACCCGCAGGAAGAATGGAAACAGATCTTCACGGATTCATGGCGCATGATGCGTGATTTTTTCTATGATCCGCAAATGCATGGGGTAGACTGGAATGCAATGCGTGATCAGTATGCAGCTTTGTTGCCATACTGTGTCAATCGGGCGGATGTCAATTCGCTGATCGGTGACATGATCGGTGAACTCAATGCATCCCATACCTATCGTGGTGGTGGTGATAGTGAAATTCCAAAAAACCGCGCCGTTGGTTATCTCGGTGTGGATTGGGCGAAGAAAGATGGCCACTTCATGGTGTCTAAGGTTGTGCGTGGAGCTGCATGGGATAATGAAGTGCGCAGTCCCCTGGATGAGCCGGGTATCAACGTAGGTGCGGGAGATTATATCCTTGCGGTCAATGGAATCGCGCTCAATGAGTATCCGGATCCGTATGCTGCATTTGAAGGGCTTTCAAGTAAAACTGTTGAGCTCACAGTAAACTCCAAGCCTTCCTGGGATGGTGCGCGTACGGTTGTGGTAAAGACAATGCCAACAGAAACACGTCTGCGTAATCTTGCATGGATCGAAGAGAACCGGAAGAAAGTAGATGAAGCTTCTGGTGGAAAGATTGGATACATCTATGTGCCTGATACAGGTATCGATGGCCAGAATGAATTGGTTCGCCAGTTTTATGGACAGTGGAATAAAGAAGGCCTCATTATTGATGAGCGTTTTAATAACGGCGGACAGATCCCTGATCGGTTTATTGAATTATTGAATCGTAAGCCGCTTGCATATTGGGATGTGCGTGATGGACAGAATTGGCAATGGCCTCCGGTCGCACATTTCGGATCGATGGCCATGCTGATTAATGGCTGGTCCGGATCGGGAGGTGATGCGTTCCCTGATTATTTCCGCAAGGCAGGTTTAGGTCCGTTGATTGGTGGACGTACGTGGGGTGGATTGATCGGTCTCACGGGTATGCCATCGTTGATTGATGGTGGTGTGGTGACTGCGCCGACATTCCGTATGTACAATCCGGATGGTACATGGTTTGCCGAAGGTCATGGTGTAGATCCTGATATTCCCGTTATTGAAGATCCAACGTTGCTGGCGAAAGGCATTGATCCGCAGATCCAGCGTGCGATAGAGGAAGTGATGAAATCGATTGCTGCGAAGGGGCCGATACATCCGAAGGTGCCTGCGCAGGAGAATCGGGCGAGGAATGGTAAGACGTGATTTGCTCACAATACGCAGGGACCGCTGATTAACCTGATAGTCGTGATAAAAAATGATCCCATCATATTTTACCATGACTATCAATTTGATCTGTGGTAAATTAAAAGAGGCGGCCTTTCATAGCCGCCTCTTCACTTTATGGCATATTCAAAAACAAACTTTTGTTAGATGGATTAGAATGCCGGTTCTGCGCTTCGTGCCACCTTCTCCTCGCTCTTATCCGCAGGCTCGAGCTTTTTAAAATCAGACACAACAATTTCTGTGGAATTCTTCTTCACATTATCAGCAGTTGTATATTCCCGATAACTGAGTTTGCCTTCGACATAGAGGCGCTGGCCTTTCGTGAAGATCTTTGCCATCACTTCGGCTTTTTTGCCCCAGGCGACGAGATTGTGCCAGGTGGTGATGTATTCTTTTTTTCCATCTTCTGATTTGCGGAATTCGTGTGTGGCCATCGATACACGGGCCAGTTTCTTGCCTTCGGCGTATTCGCGAACTTCAATTTCCTGTCCAAGGAAGCCGATCAGCTGGACTCTGTTGTCAACTGTTGAAAACATGGTGCAATAAAATTTGATTGTGAAACATATTTATATCAGTCCCTTCCTCATTGAAAGGACATGACGAATATGCATCACCGGTGAGATCCGATTCGTTTATTAAACGTTTGTTTACGTAAGTAAACGTAAGCGAAGGGATATGGGCTTTCCAACAGCTTAATCTCATCTGGCGATTGGGATATTTCAGTTTCAATCAGGTGTTTTGCAGCAAACTTTCTTACTTATTCATATAAAAAATTAATCCTTAACTTTACTATATGAAAATTCCAGTTCAGTATCTCAATGATGAGGAAGGCAATATCAAAGCTGTTCAGGTATCTATAACGGAGTGGCAAAAAGTACTATCCAAACTAAGGAAGATGGAACAGGCTATTAATTTGAGAAAAGACTTATCCGAAGCTTTTGAAGAGGTGACTAAGTTTTCAAAGAGCAAAAGAAAAAAAGAGACTCTCAAAGATTTTTTAAATGGGGTATAAAGTCATCCCAACACAAACATTTAAGAAAGAAGCCAAACGACTGATTAAAAAATATCCCTCACTTACGGATGAATTGAGAATCCTTGAGAAGGAACTCCAAAGCAATCCTAAGTCCGGAGTTGATCTCGGAAACAATACTTATAAAATTCGGGTTTCGATTAAAAGTAAGGGCAAAGGCACGAAAGGTGGTGGCAGAATCATCACATACGTTTTGACACAAAGTGGTGAAATTTATTTGCTTACAATTTATGACAAAGCAGAATTCGACACAGTCGATACGAAGACTTTGAAGGGTATTATTGACAATTTATTTAAAAAATGAAAATTCCCATAGTCGAAACCCAAATGCTCATCCGACGCCCTGCCCGTGATGTTTATAAAGCATTCATAGATCCCACCATCACCACAAATTTCTGGTTTACGAAATCATCCGGCAGACTCGAAGAAGGAAAACAAGTCACATGGGAATGGGAAGTGTACGGCGTCAAAGATCTTGTCACCGTAAAAAAGTTGATCCCGGGTGAATTCATCCAAATCGAATGGAGCGATCCACCAACTATCGTGGATTTCGAATTCAAACCACTGACTGCGGAGACAACCTATGTCGTAATTAAAAACTATGGGTTTCATCAGACCAGCGAGGAACTGATCACTATACTGAAAGATCTTACCGGTGGTTTTACCACTGTACTGGAGGGTGCCAAAGCCTGGCTGGAATTCAATATCCGGCTCAACCTGATCGCTTATAAATTTCCAAAAGAAGTTTCTGATCATGGAGCGTGATTCACCTGGTTCAAAAATTCTGATTCGTCCGGCACAAGCAGGTGATGAAGCATTTCTTGTTTCGTTAATTCCGCGACTCACATATTTTGGTCTTCCCCAGTGGCGGGATGAGCCATCCATGACTTCGTTTGATACCGAAGTCATTATCGAAACATTACATCATCCTTCTGATGACAACGCCATCTTCATTGCAGAAGATGCAGATGGCAAATCCCTTGGGTGTATACATCTTTTCCTGGGTAGTGATTATTACAATCCGGAAAAACATGGCCACATCTCAGATCTCATCATCGCGGAAGGAGCAGAAGGCCGCGGCATTGGCCGTCTTCTTTTGGAGAAAGGAGAATCATGGGCACGCGAGCGCGGGTTTCGTTGGTTGACATTGAGTGTGTTTGCACAGAATGTAAGAGCGAGAGAGCTGTATGAGAGGATGGGTTTCGGCGAAGATATGGTTAAGTATGTGAAGGAGTTGTAAGGAAGAAGGGAAGAAGAGAAGAAGAGAAGAAGAGAAGAAAGGGTGGAAGAGGCAGAAGAGGAGAAAAAATTTTGGTAATCATAATCATAGCCCACGGTTTTAACCGTGGGGAATTGACGGAATCAATTGAGTACGGCAACCGTTTTAACGGTTTTTGAGTTTTGGTGTGAACTTGGATATTAATTCAAAGCTGATTTAATTTCTTACCTGTTCGCCTGGCTCAGCGGCAGCACGATCACGATCGTAGCACCCTGACCTTCCTGGCTCTTTCTGGAAATGGTTCCTGCATGATTATCAACAATCTTATTGCAAAGCGAAAGTCCAATCCCCATACCTCCTTCAAATGCCGTCTTTAGTACCTTTAACTTATGTATGTTGCACATGGATTGTTTATTATCTTGAATAGAAAGGCCAGCCGGAAGTTTTCAAAATTGTGGTTCTACACTTGTATTTCGTGGCCAGTTCTTCATGTATAAATTTGTAAAATGAAAGAAGTTATCTGCATGCTATTCCTCATCATCCCTGCGTGCATAAGCAGTCAAATCAGTATGGGTATTCCGTACCAGGATGCGCTTGAGAAATGCTGGAGGATGGTTGAAGAAAACCAGCGTATGTATCCAGACTCATTTATTTATTCCGGACCTGAATGTATGATAGGTTCAGGAATGCCTGAATTTTCAGCAACTACTTTTGACGGGCAGGAAATTTCCGCTGAGTACTTTACAGGAAAGATTACAGTAATAAATTTTTGGACGATCAGTTGCCCTCCGTGTATTGCTGAGATGCCGGGGTTTGACCTGGTGGTGGATAAATTCGGACATGACAAGGTGAATTACCTCGCGATTGGTGCGGATGATAGAGATGAGATAGTTTATTTCCTCAAAAACCATCCATGGAAGTTTACCCAGTTAGCTTCAGGCTGGAAAGTTACATTCGAAATATTTCATATGAGGTGGGGCTATCCGACGACGTTGGTCATTAATGAGGATGGGATTATTGTTGCGGCATTTTCCGGTGGGAGAACGGATGAGAGTGCGGTGAGGGAGATAGAGGAGAGATTGTCGGAGATTATTAATAAGGAATTGAAGTAAAATTCTTTTTTTGAATAGAAATTTGGTTAAGGAAAATCATTTCGAAAGGCTCAGAGGCTATCATAATAAATGATTGTAATTTTTTAATAATTATATATCCTAATTAAAAAGCAGATGAAACTATACCTCATTTGGATTCTTTTATTGTGCCTAAGCAGTTGTAAGTATTCGAGCGATTGCTATTCCTTAACTAAAGTGGATAGACTCTTTAATTCGGAAAGTGAAATTATATTTGAAAATGGCAATATGGAATTAGCTATTGAAAAATGTACTAAAACAATCAATCGCAACCCAAAAAACTATGTAGCATTCTCAAACAGAGCAGCATTTTCTTTTGAATATTACAAGGAAATGGATAGTTTGTCTTCGTATAATATAAGAAAAATATATAATGATTTGGAACAATCTTTTTTGATTTGTCCTGAATATTCACAGGGATATAGAAATCTTATTTCAATAGCTCAGCAATTATCAGACTTTGACACAACTATATACTATTCTCGGATTTATATTGATAAATTTTCGGGAAAGGAAAACAAATTGCACTTTGGGAGAACTTTGGCGAACTTCAGTTTTGCATTACAGGGTACAGGTAACGAACATGAAGCAATGAAATATGCAAATTTGGCTATACAACATGCACCTGGAAGTTTATTAGCATATATTATTAGGGGATATTGTTTTATGAATCTGAGGCAATTTGGAAAGGCCTTTATTGATTTCGATACCGCAAGAAAAATAGAATCTTCAAATTTTCTAGCGACTTATTGTTACGGGGTCTGCTCACAAATGAGTGGTAATTATCCAGTTGCGGAAAATTATTATCAAAAAGCAATACAAATTGATCCAAAGAGAGCTGAGCCATTCAGAGCATTAGGTCTTATGATGTTAGTAAAGGGTGATACCTTAGGTGCATGTCAGAACTTACGGAAAGCATATTTCTTAAACAAGCCCGGAGATATCCGGTATTTATACGTTGATCATGAGGAGATTCTTAAAGAAATTAATAGTAATTGTCAATAATTACCCTCTTGCAATATTATTTAAGGATTATTTTAAAGCAAGAACAATCCTGATAAGTATTCTCCGGACCAATAATTTTGCCTTATAATCTATCTTCTGTAGAATATTATTAGATCCGACTGTCTTTCCATCTAAGTCATCTGTATAATGTTTGTTCTTACGCGGACTCCCAGGCTCAAACATCATCACCGCATACAACATCTTGTCATACCACTTTAAAGCATACGACTTTTTGCCAATCCGGTTGTAATAACTGTACAGCCAATAAAACGTATTCAACCGAACAGGTAATTTATCATCGCTGTTGATCAATGACCAAACTCCGCCATTATGAGTTCGGTACATCGCATTATCAATTATATCTCCCATCCATTTCCCCTTTCCATATTGGCCCAGCATGGAAATCAAAAAAGTGTCTCCATTCGTAACATTATACTTTTCATGTGGAAAATCTGTAATCACATTCCGGAAGCAAAGGGTCAGTGGCATAGCCAATGCATCACCCATGATTAATTCTTCGCTGGTGGCATCCCGTTGATATCGCTTAGGTAAAGGCGAAACATCGATTATAAGATTTTTTTCATCCACCACACTGTACCCGTGATAGCACAAAACATACTCTTCATGTCTTTCTAAAAAATCAACTTGCCGTTGAAGCTTTAATGGATCCGGCCAATAATCATCACCCTCACAAACCGCAATATATCTGCCGCGGCAACGCGGATAATTGATCTTGGAAGACAAGCCGCGCAACCCTTTCGAATATTGATTTTCAATCTGATAATAAGGGAAAATAATATCGGGATATTTTAGTGCGTATTCTTTTACGATTTCCTGTGTTCCATCCGTGGAAGCATCATCATGAATAAGAATCTCAAATGGAAAACTGGTTTTTTGAGTCAACAGATGATCCAGGCATTGCCTGATAAAAGGTGCATGGTTGTACGTCATGCAGGATATGGAAACAAGCGGGAGACCACTATCTCCATCTTTTAGATCGCCCATTTTTCATTGGGTTTAGCCACTTTGCATGGATTGCCATACGCTATGCTATTCGGCGGAATATCACGTGTCACAACACTTCCTGCGCCGATATAACAATTATCCCCAATCGTGATCTGATGCATAACGACCGTGCCTGATCCAAGAATACATCCACGCCCGACGTTGACACTTCCAGACAGCACCACACCCGGATTGATGTCTGTAAAATCTCCAATCACATTATGATGACCAATCGAACTTCCACGTTTGATGGTCACACCAAACCCTATACGGCTCTGCGAACTGATGATCACACCCGGCTCAATCAGAATGCCATCATCCATTTCCAGGCTACGGGATACATACGCAGTAGGGTGTATGACATTCGCATAACATGCTTTGTCTAATCCGGATGATGTATAGAAAGATTCATATACAGGAGATTTGTTGTACGGCATCGATAGACCAAAGATCACTGGCTTCGTTTTATCCGGTAACGTACCAAATGGCATAATGGTAAATGAAAATTCTTTTGTAAGAATTGTAGGTCCAAAATCAAGGGGAATGTTGTAGAAAAGATCCATGTGATCAGCGACACCTGCATCGGCCAGAACTTCCGAGATGGTACAAATAAAATCTTTGCTGATGCCAAGAACCTGGATCGATTTCATCGTTGCTTGTTGTAGAATCCCAATGCACCTAATTCAGCTGATGGATACACTGTTTTTTCATGGACCTCCATCAGGTGGTGTACACGTTGTAGTAATTCAGTATTGGTAGCTAATCGCGATCGTTTTTCATCCCACCAGATGTTATCTTCTACGCCTACACGTGTACCATATCCCATGGCTACGGCACAGGCATTTACTTTTAATTGCGAAGCACCCAAACCGGCAAATGCAATAAAATGATCTCGTGGTATTTCATGGATGGCCATACCCATTTGTGAATACGTACCCTGGAAGCCGGCAATATTTCCAAATAATAAATTCCAATACACGGGAGACGTATGAATACCTTTCTGAATCAGATATAGACCATAATTGATCATCCCAAAGTCAAACACTTCAAATTCCGGTACCACACCATATTCTTTCATTTTGGTTGCCAGTCTGACAATCATATCCGGCGAATTGACTGAAGCCTGGTTGGCAAAATTTAATGAGGACAATGTCAGCGAACACATATCCGGATACAATTCGATCACCTCAGATCGTTTTTCAAATTCCGGGAAATTCCGACCAGATGTACTTCCGCAAATAATTAATTCGGGGCAATGTTTTTTAACCCCTTCAAAAATTTCCTGGTAGACACTTTTCTTATATGTAGGCACTTCATCATCTCCTCTCGCATGTAAATGAGCAATCGTAATACCGATCTCATACGCCTCGTGTGTCTGTTCAATAATCTCACTTGGCGACACAGGTACATGTGGCGTCTCCTTCTTAGTCGGCACCATCCCTGTCGGGCAAAAATTGATTATGATTTTATTCATCGCCACAGATTACGAGTTTAAGATGCAAGATAACAGATGCCAGACTCCAGACTCGAGACGTAAATCAATTCTATTTTTTTATTCTCCAATTTCTAAAAGTTCAGTGCGAGCATCTCATACTTCGACTTCGCAATTGCAAGTGTACCGCTCACGGCCCTTTGCCCTTTAACCTTTTCTCTCTGCTCTCTGCCCTTTGCCCTCTGCTCTTTGCTCCCAGCTCCCTGCTCCTTGCCCAATAACTTTTAGTTTTTAACTATTAGTTATTAACTATTATACTGATCCCCTTCATCGCCATCACCCCATATTTCGGCGTCAACAATTCCTTCGCATCCACCGCATCCTTCCGCAACCATCCAACAATAGCTTTTGGCAAGTTGATCCCCGCTGCATGGCTAAAAGGATATCCTCCTCCAAAACGCGGATTAAACTCCAGGATATAAGCCTTTTCACCATCCCAAAATACATCAACATCCATGTTCCCCGGATGCCGCGTAATAGCTGCAATATCCGCGCCTAATTTTTCGAGTATTTCATTTTGGATCGTAACTGCTTTATCTGTTTCCCCCGAACGCATTCCTAATTTTTGTTTCACGACCGTGACCATATGGCGGCCTGCAAGGTCATTGATGATATCCAATCCATATTCCTGTCCGGGACAACTGCCATGAATGATAACAGAAGCGAATTCATCCTTCATCATACCATAGCGGTCTAAAGATCCGGATATGAGCTGCTTTGCTTTTTCAAAATAAAAGATCAGGTCTTTATCATTTTCTGCTTTGTACAATCCAATGGATCCCATGCCCCACCTTGGCTTCATATACACAGGGTAAGTGAGTTTGCCATGTCGTATGGATTCCAAAGCCTGATGGAGATCCGTAAACATAGGCGTCACCGGCAGTGAATGATCAAGAAGGAATTGGTGTGTTTTTAATTTATCCATTGCCATCTCTGTGACCCACGGATCCGCAATGATCACTGCAATGCCTAAGGTTGCAAATTTCTCTTTCACACCTGCCAATATCGACAGATCAACATCCATGCAGGAGAGAACCGCATCTATAGCATAAGTTGTACAATAGTTCTCAAGGAACGCAGCATATTGCGGATCAGAAGCAAATGGTGAAACAGCACCCACATCCGCCTGCCAGTACGCAGCAGAATCCGGATCCGTATTGAACACATGCACTTTTCCGCCCAGTGGATGAACCGCATCTTTAAAATAGTCGACGAGATAATTTCGTCTCCCTGCACACGTGATCAGAATATTCATACTCGGGCAGTTTTCAACTTACGGGCTGTGAAGAGTTTCTCAAAGAAAACAGGATTTATCAGCGAGATAGACAAAATCAATGCCAGTTGCATAAAGCCCAATACGCCTGTGAGATATAAGAAGATATGCATGAGCATCAGCAAAATAAATATCGCCAGGTGACATCTTCGTGTAACTAAAATCATGATGCAGAAAAATTCAATACATATAGAAGCAAGCGACAACGCTACAAAGATCCATTGATTATGTGAATAGTCAAAAAAAGGTTGTTTGAATAAATAAAAATCCATACTGTAAAGAAATCGGTGATACATCATATCCTGACTGGTGCCCCCATCCAGCCAATGCCATCCCTTATAGATTGGCAGTATTTTCGCCAAGCCAGCAGCAACATAGATATAGGCCAACCATCCCGCTACTAATTCCATCGGCCACCGGTATGCCTTTGATGTTAGGTCAACGATTGGTTTTATGATGTTGAAATATCTATCCAGCGAAAAAGCATCGCTGCTTTTTGCAAAATTCAACACCAGCAATGGAAACCAGATATAGAGCCAGGGATGAGGCGCATTGTGCCTGGAGAAATAAAAACTGAACAGCAGGATAAAGCTGACAAACAGAACAGGTAGTATGTAGCGGGTGAATAAACCCAATACTAAAAATATACTTAGGATCTGGGTGACCGGTTGTACATATGGAACAGCGACCATATCAATCCATTGATTGATCCATGTGGGAAAAATATTTTTCGTGTTTGAAATATCCGGCACCTGTAATATATACTCAAATATTTTACCGCTGGACGAGTAAAAAATCTGGAGACCCAACAGGATCCTGAACACAGCCAGTTGATATGCTGAGCCGGGTTGTTCCATTCTGGCGAGTATATTTTCTTCTTTGAAATTAATTCCCATCGAATAAAAAATGATTATTTCAAAAGGTGGTCCCTGAGCCTGT
>JANPKZ010000115.1:0-22286 GCA_031426295.1 Saprospiraceae bacterium | reverse complement strand
CTTCCTTTGTGTGGATCGACCCCATCTTTATTGACACCCTGCCCCGTATTGAAAAAATCTCAGGGCTCGCGGAAATTGTAAAGCATGCTATTATTTCCAATCCGGTCCTATTTGCTATGCTCAATAAGATATCGTCGGTAGATGAGATCCAATGGACAGATCTTTTTAAAGAAAGTATCCAGGTCAAACTTCGGATCGTGGAATTGGACCCTGATGAAAAAGGGATCCGCAAGACACTCAATTTCGGACATACGATCGGACATGCCCTGGAAAGTCATTTAATGACCTCCGACCATCCTCTGACGCATGGACAGGCTATTACGATAGGAATGTTAGTAGAAGCCAAAATGGCCAGTATGACGGGCATGATGCCAGATGCCGACTATAACGATACCCAGAATTTAATTATCCGTTTATTAGAGCCCATACGCGCGACAATGCCGACCTTTGAAGCCCTAAAAACATTGATCGGAAAAGACAAGAAAAAAGGAATTGGCGGGGTAGGATACAGTCTGCCAACCGCTATCGGTTCCTGCAAGTGGGATGTTAAGGTGGCAGAACAGGTAGTCAGTGATAGTTATCATTGGATTACGACACAAGTACTTTCCTGATGTTTGCGTTTTGGGTGTTAAACTTATCTCCTAGTAGTTGATTAATATCGATATGTTAAATTCAAATAATTCCTATCAGCGATATAATATGTGGATATGGTACGGGGCATTTGGCCTCGTATTGGCTGCTATTTTATTTTTTGTCATCTTATCCTTTCAGGGTTTACCGGATTTCAAACAGCTTGAAAATCCCGATTTTGAACTTGCATCCCAGGTCATTGACATTAAAAGTCGTGAGATTGGAAGATACTATACTCAGAATCGTCTCCCTGTCGCGTACGATGATCTCAATCCATATCTCATTGATGCCGTTCTCGCTACCGAGGACGAAAGATTCTTTTCTCATTCCGGTGTAGACTTTCAGGCGTTAAGCAGGGTGGCTATTGGAGTGATCACTTTCAATACAAGTAAAGGTGGCGGAAGTACACTCACACAACAACTGGCGAAGCTATTATTTGACCGGCCGGATTTTTCTGAAATGGGCAAAATGAAAAAGGCCTGGACACTGGTGATGACAAAATTTAAAGAATGGATCACCGCAGTGAATATCGAACGTCAGTACACAAAGCAGGAAATCCTGGCGATGTACCTTAATAAATTCAATTTCATCTACGGAGCATATGGTGTGAGTGCAGCATCGGAAATTTACTTTGGAAAAAAACAGGATGAATTAAAAATCGAAGAAGCTGCCACGCTTATCGGTATGCTTAAAAATCCCGCATTGTTCAATCCTGTACGCAGACCCGATACTGTCATGCAAAGAAGGATGATCGTGCTCAACCAGATGCGCCGCGAAAATTATATCACACGTGAACAATACGATTCATTAAAAGTATTGCCCCTTGATATTTCAAATTTTTCCAAACAAAGTCATGTAACTGGCCCGGCTCCATACTTCAGGGCTGAACTGGCTAACTGGCTTAAGAAACTATTTGATCAGAAGGAATACCGGAAACCGAATGGTGAAAAGTATAACATCTACAAAGATGGATTGAAAGTCTATACCACGATTGATCTTGACATGCAGATCATGGCTGAAGAAGAAATGTGGAAGCACATGTCCAAAGTGCAGGAAAAATATAATAAAGTGTGGGCCAAAAAAGATCCCTGGACGTATGAAGCGGATGATGTGCAAAAGAAGATCAGGAAAGAATCCCTGATGCATATGGTACGGTCAACCGGCAGATACCAGGCCATGAGAGATGCGCGTATCGGGGTCATGTTGCAGAAGCTGAATGAACGTCACGACCTACTTCTTTCGGATTGGGATATTGATAACTTAATTTTGGAACATGAAAAAGCAGGAAGGATCGCCCGATTAGTGAAGGGCAAAAACATCACAACATCTAAGGGAAAAATATACAAGGAAATGATTGCTGACCCGATGTGGCCGGATTTTGCAGATGTCTATAAATCCTTTCAGAAAGAGATCATGGCTGAAATGAAGAAGCCAATAGATATGATGGTGTTTGAATACAACGCTGCCGGTGAGAAAAAAGCAAACATGTCACCACTGGATTCGATCAAGTATCATCGCAGATTTATGCAGACAGGCAGTCTTGCAATCGATCCAAAAACAGGCCAGGTAAAAGCCTGGGTGGGTGGTATCAACAACAAATATTTTCAGTTTGATCATACTGGTGCCAGCAGGCAGGTAGGTTCAACATTCAAGCCGTTTGTATACGCAACTGCAATTACACTTCAGGGTATCTCCCCATGTTTTCCCGTGCGTGATCAGCCTTATACAATCGCCCCGGGTGATGGCAACTTTGGTGTGCTGGAACCATGGACACCAAAAAATGCAGATGGAAAATATACAGGCCGCACCTTCACACTCTTCGAAGCACTCAAAGATTCAAGGAATACTGTTTCAGTTTTCCTTATGCAACAACTCGGCAATGTAAATGTGGTCAGAGGACTGATCCATAACATGGGCATCGATAGTTCGCTGCGCAGGGCTGATGGCGAATTCAGAGTGCCCAATCAACCATCTATTTGCCTCGGAGCTGCTGACCTCAGCGTAATGGAAATGACGGGAGCGTATGCTACGTTTGCGAACAACGGTGTTTTTGTAAGACCTTATTTCGTGACCTCGATTGAAGATGCAAATGGAAAAGTTATTTACCAGGCAATTAAAGAAGAACAAGTTGCACTGCCACCGAAAGCAAATGCGGTAATGGTGGATATGTTGAAATACGCGGGGGCTTATGCTTTCGCTGGTTTTAAAAGTGATATAGGAGGCAAGACCGGTACTACCAATGACTATGTGGATGGATGGTACATGGGTATCACACCATCATTAGTAGTTGGCACCTGGGTGGGTGGTGAAGATCCATGGATCAGGTTTAATACTTTGGCTGATGGACAAGGTGCTGCCATGGCACGACCCTTCTTTAAAGCCTTTTTGGCCAGGCTTGAAAATTCCACCACTACGGATTATGACCCAAATGCAAAATTTGAAACCCCATTAGGTGGTCTCGATATCGAAACTGATTGTGCCAAGTATAGATCCATGCAATATGGGCCTGCCCTTGATCACTACAGTCCTGATGAACAGTTTGAAGAAGAGTTCATCGAAAATTAGCGTCTTCTAAATCCTTTTTATCTTTCAGGCTCATCCCCTTGATCCAAAATGAAAAACAAAAGCAGCCTTACATGAAGTATTGGAAATTGGGTGGCCTTTATGCTTTGATTATTAGTACGATAACCGTGATCAGTTGTGTGCCGGTAGAGGAGAAAAAAGTGACACCTTTTGACATAAGCCTGGGAAATGAATCGGTCAGGAAAATTTATGATCTCCAGATCCACCAGCAAAAAGACAGCCTGATACAATACCTGTCAGCTGAAGATCCATCTTTACGTTATGCGGCCGCAAGGGCGTTTGCATCCTTCAGAGATACAACGGCTATTGATGCACTAATTCCATTGCTCTCGGATAGTGATGGTCGGGTTAGGGAAATGGCAGCATATGCTATTGGTCAGATCGGTACTTCAAAAGCTGAAGCACAGTTGACAGCGGCATTTGATGGCAGGGACAGTGCACGTCTTTATCTCAATGCCAACAGTGCGATCCTGGAAGCTATGGGACAGATAGGGAGTCTTCAGTCTCTGAGAGCACTAAGTACGATCTCGACATATCAGCCATCTGACACCTTGCTATTATTGGGGCAGGTGAGAGGGATCTACAGATATACGTTGCGGAATATTGCAGATGCAGAAGGAACTGCAACCATGATGCGGTATCTGACAAATGTCAATATGCCTTCCGAAGTTCGACTTATAGCAGCGCATTATTTCCATCGCACACCCAACCTCGAGCTCAAAGATTATGCTGCCGATTTATTTGCAGTCTGGCAGGGAGAACGTGATCCAAATCTGAGAATGTCTATCGCTACAGCATTAGGAAAATTGAAAACACCCGAGGCCCAAAAGCTTTTGGCTGAAAGCATTCAGACAGAATCTGACTATCGGGTAAAATGTAATATTCTACGTGCTCTCCAAACATATGATTACAATACGATCAGTGATGTCATGCTGGAATTTTCTAAATCAACACATCCTGCGATTGCAGAAGTAGCGTCACAATATTTTGTGACCCAGGGGCGGGAGAAAGATGTCACTCGGTATAAATCCACAATGGATCAGGCCAAAACGTGGGAAGCAAAAACACGCATGGCAGAAGCAGCAAATAAAAACATGTCGTCCATGTTCTCTGCCCCAAAAACGAACCTGCAAAAAGAAATACTTGCTCAAATGGCGGGCGCCAAAAATGTCTATGAAAAAGCCGCATGGTTAAAAGCGTATGCGAGTGAGCTTCGCAATTTTGAATCAATTCCAAAATACATTGGCACAGACCAACCTGCTGTCATTCGCACTCAAGCTGTACAGAGTCTGATCGATGCCTGCAAGGATAAAAACTTCGATGCATACTTTGCAGGAGAAGGACACCTGATCAGAAGCCAGATCGGGAGTTATCTCTCCAATGCTATGCGAACAGGTGATCCCGGTATTTTGGCATTGGTTGCAGGAGCGATCACCGATGAGAAGACAGGTTTAAAAGCGGTCCTGAATGATCGCAAAGCTGATCTTTCAAAAGCTTTGACGATCCTCAAACTACCTGAAGAAACAGAAACCTACCTGGAAATTGCAAAAGCTTTGAAGGAATATGGTATTGAAACACCTCCGATCCCTGAAGAACAACAATCCATTAAGCCGATGGACTGGACGCTGATTGACAAATTAAAGCCACAAAGCAAAGTTCATATTGTGACATCAGGTGGTGATGTTGATATTCAGTTATTTCCGGACAGGGCGCCTGAGTCTGTTGCTAATTTTGTGCAGCTTGCCACGGAAGGATTTTTTAATGGCAAGGCATTTCATAGAGTGGTTCCAAACTTCGTCGTGCAGACGGGATGTCCGCGCGGTGATGGATTTGGAAGTCTTGATTTTACAATTCGTTCGGAAGTTGCAGGAGCATATTACAATGAGGAGGGTTACCTGGGCATGGCCTCTGCGGGACCTCATACAGAAGGAACACAATTCTTTATTACACATTCACCCACCCCTCATCTCGATGGTCGGTACACTATTTTTGGAAAAGTAGTTTCGGGGATGCAGGTCATTCATCAGCTGGAAATGGGTGATACAATAAGTCAAATCAATATTCTTTACTAAATATCGTATGATAAAATCTACCCCATTGGAATCAAGGCATATCGACCTTGGTGCAAAAATGACAGCATTCGCAGGATACAATATGCCTGTTGTATATAGTTCCATCCAGGAAGAACATCAGGCTGTACGTACACATGTGGGTGTCTTCGATGTATCGCACATGGGGGAATTTATAGTGAAAGGAAAACAGGCACTGGAGCTGGTGCAACGCATCAGTTCGAATGATGCATCTGCACTCGCGAACGGACAGGCGCAATATTCCTGTTTGCCAAATGAAAATGGTGGCATCGTGGATGACATGCTGGTGTACAGGTTATCAGAAGATATGTGCGAGGCAGGCGAACAGGCTTTCATGCTGGTTGTGAATGCATCCAATATTGAAAAAGACTGGAATCATATTCAGTCATACGCATCTACATATGATGTACGCATGATTGATATCTCTGAGAAGACAGGATTAATTGCTGTACAGGGTCCCCAGGTAACAGAATTGCTACAGCCGCTGACAGATGTTGTGCTAAGCGAAATTCCATATTATCATTTTATGAAGGGTACGTTTGCAGGCATTTCTAATGTATTGATTTCTGCAACCGGATACACAGGTGCGGGCGGATTTGAATTATATGTTGACAACGAAAATCTTGTGGCACTTTGGGATACAGTGATGGGTCTTAATCATCCTGTGAAGCCTGTACCAGCAGGTTTAGGTGCGCGCGATACGTTACGTCTTGAGATGGGTTTTTGCCTGTATGGTAATGATATCGATGATACAACATCTCCTTTGGAAGCAGGGTTAGGCTGGATCACGAAGTTGAAAAAACAAAGTGATTTCCCGTCTAAAGAATTTATGCTCAATCAAAAAAAGGATGGTGTAGGAAAAAAATTAGTAGGTCTCAAGGTTGATGATCGACGTGTACCCCGACATGGTTATCCGGTGTGCAATGCTGAAGGTGAAGAAATAGGTGTGGTCACAAGCGGTACGTTATCTCCTTCACTCCAGGTACCTATCGGCATGGCATATGTTCCTGTATCGTATGCAACACCAGGAACAAGTCTGGCAGTGAAAGCAGGATCAAAATTGTTGGATGCCACTGTCGTTACACTCCCTTTTATCAAAGAGCCTTCACTGGTCAATTATTAATATCTGCGCAAGCCATACTCTGCAAGAAACATTTATGAAGATTTACCCTTTCCAGGCGATATATCCCAATGTGGAATTGATTGCATCCACGGATTCTTTTTTTTCCACAGTTCGTGATGATTATAACCAGTACCTGGAAAATGGTTTTTTTCACCAGGCACGCGAAAGTGCCTATTACATCCTGGAAATTGCATCTGGTAAAAAAAAGCACTCAGGTCTGATTGTCTCACTTGATATCAATGATTATACGAAAGGCAAGATCGTCAAACATGAAAAGACAATTGCCAGTAGCGAACAGGAAATGCTAAAAATGTTACTTCAGCGTGGTGCAATGGTAAAACCTGTTTTGTTGTGCCATCCGGAAATAAAAGAAATTTCAAAAGAGATCCAAAAGCTCAAAAAGAAAAAGGGGCCTTTTTTAGCTCTTTCAACAACAGTAGGTCCGCACGAATACAATTTATACCAGGTATCTCAAAAGGATGGTGAGGAACTTGCCGCACTTTATAAATCGATGGTACCAAAAGTGTATATCGCAGATGGTCATCATCGGTGCAGCACGGGAGAAAAATTATATAACCTGCAGGGAGATAAAAAAGGAAAAGATTATTCACATATCCTGGCGGCGTTGTTTCCTTTTGATCAACTGGATATTTTAGATTACAACCGCATTGTTCAATTGCCTTACAACCTCAAGCTGACACGATTTATTTCGGAACTCAGTAAAGTCTGTGACCTGCAATATCTGGGCAAACCTCAGAAGCCCCAACGTAAACACGATATCACAATGTGCCTGCAGGATGAATGGTATCTGCTACGCTGGAAAGATGCGGTCATAAAGAAGTATAAAAAATTGCCTGCTGTGCTGGATGCAGCTTTGCTGGATAAAGAGATCCTGGAGATCCTGTTAGAGATTAAAGATGTCCGTACAGATGGGAGAGTGGACTATGTCTCCGGTGATCAGGGTCCTGAGCGTGTTGAAGAAAAAGCCAGATCATCAGATCATCATGTAGGATTTTGTATTTACCCGGTACAGTTTGATGAGCTTGTAAAAGTTTCAGACAGTGGCGGCACTCTGCCTCCAAAAAGCACATGGTTTGAACCCCGCATGATCAATGGGTTTGTAGTCAAAGCTTATTGATGAAGCGTTTCCTCACAGCAGATTGGGTGTACCCGATCACTTCGCCAGCACTTCATCATGGAGTTGTGGTGGTTGAAGATGACATTATCTCAGAAGTTACAACACGCGACCAGGTCCCCGCTGACAAACTTGAAATATTTCAAGGGATTATTACACCAGGATTTATCAACACACATTGTCATCTTGAGTTATCGCACATGAAAGGCAAGGTGCCAACGGGCACGGGGTTGTTGCCTTTTATTTCCAATGTTGTTCGCTTCAGGGATGTGGACCAGGATGCAATTGATCAGGCGATCCGTGATGCAGATGCATATATGTGGGAGCAGGGCATCCAGGCTGTTGGAGATATTTGTAATAAAAAAGATACACTACCTGTAAAATCAAAAAGCAAGATCACCTACTACAGTTTTGTTGAGATGTTTGATTTTCTGCAGGATGATAAAACAGATGAATTAACACAGGGGTATAAAGATGTGTATCAAGCTGCGGATGGTTTAAAATCTGCAGTACCTCATGCACCGTATTCCGTGTCATCCAATTTGTTTGCACAGATTAATGCGCTGAATCAAAAGAAAGTCACTGTAAGTATCCATAACCAGGAGACGCAGGCGGAAGACGATTTGCTGAGAAACGGCTCAGGAGGTTTCTATGATTTTTACAACACCTTTAGTATTCCACTGGATCATTTTCGTGCTACTGGACGGTCTTCCATACACTATGCCATGCAACATATGGATCCACATCAGCCTACATTATTTGTTCATAATACATTAACGCAGGCAGAAGACATTAAGGCCGCTCATGCCTGGAATGAAAATGTCTATTGGGCGACCTGTCCCAATGCAAACCTATATATAGAAAATCGCTTACCACAATATCAATCCTTCCTTGATCATAATGCCATCATGACGATTGGCACAGATAGCCTCACCTCCAATTGGCAACTATCCATTCTGGAAGAGATGAAGACAATTGCCAGATATCAATCCTTTATTCCATTGGAAACATTACTTCAATGGGCTACCCTGAATGGTGCCAAATCTCTTGGATTGCAAGAAAAAATGGGCTCACTGGAAAAAGGAAAACAACCAGGAGTTATTTTAATTGACTTTAATCCTGGTTCCGAAAAATTTTATCTGGCAAGCAGCGTGATGAGAATCATTTAGAAGCTGAAATTGGAAAATAGAAATTGGAAGTTATTAGATCGCGCAACGCCGCAAAGCAAAAGAGTAATAAAATCAAAAATAAAAAATCAAAAATCAAAAATCTTAATCCGGTTCCGTTAAGTGAAAAAAGTACTGCTTCTCTTCTTTAAAATCAAGATCCGGTAATATGCCATTTATTTCTTCAATCAACCGGAGTTGAGATTTTGCAAAAGTGGCAATGCTGGTTTGATTTTGATGAAGAAATCTATGATTCCGTGCTTTTAATATCTTTTCAATGGATGTATGAAAATTTCTTTGCGCGGGATCTATATATACATCACAAAAATGCTCCCAGATGATTTCAATAGCAGACTCGGAAGGATGCACCATATCGTTGGCATAAAACCTATAGTCCCGAAGTTGATCCATCATGATCTCATACGCCGGAAAATAGGCTATGCCAGAATCTTCTTTTAAAAATTCCTGTACCGCCAGTATCAGTGTGGCTTTGCTGCGTTGATTTTCAACAAAACCTTCCCTCAGGTATCTCACAGGGCTGATTGTCCATATGATGTGTGCCTCTACTGCTATGTTCTTAATGTCTTGATGCATGGATTTCATTTCTACTACACATTCCTCTACACTCAGCGATTTCGAAGTAAAATGGTTTTGCGGAATCTTATGACAATTTCCAACGACCTGATTGTTGGAATTTGCCACGAATACTTTTGCCGTTCCAAGGCTGATAAAAACAAATTTACTTTTGACAAGCTGATCATGTGCTTCGTCCAGTGACGCATTGATTTCAATCAGCACTTCCTCTGCATGTACACCACTAAACCTTCCATGATGATCCATGCTATGGTAGAGCCCATCATGGAGGGTTAGTTCATCTTGTGTGTAGTAGTTACGATCTGCAATCCTTTTGAAGGACCTGCTTAAGGAAGCCGGATTATACAGGATTCCAAATGGGTTACTCAGCACCGAATATTTATAGCTGTCAAGTTTTTGACTGATATGTTCTGCAAAACAGGAGCCTGCCAGTAAGATCCCATCATCGTATGTGATCTTTGGCCGGTAATCGACAGGTCTGATGTGCGTAAAAAATTGTTCCATCCTATGGTTAACAAGCCTGATGATAACAGGTTTCCAGTCAAAGTAAAAGTAAATTTGTCAACCTCAATCAGAATTATATGCCATCACACATACAAGATCAGCTTGCCTCCAGCCTGGGAAAGAGTGATGAAGGACCCAATATTGCCCTCGCTGAAAAAATAGTTAAGAAGACTGATGTCATAGGGATGAAGGATTTAATTGGCCTGCTTATGCATAAATCCGGCACTGTCAGAAACGATGTGATTAAAGTCATTTATGAGATCGCAGAACGCAACGTAGATCTGGTACTTCCTTATACAGATACGGTCCTTTTGCTTTTGGATCACCAGGACAACCGTATGAAATGGGGCGCAATGTCAGCTCTTTCAGCGATCAGCAAAACCAAACCTGATCTGATGGCGCAACACCTGCTCAACATTCTGAAGGCAATGGATACCGGTAGTGTGATCACACGTGATCATGGAATATATATCCTTTGCAATATTTCCGGATTACCATCATATCATGATGATTGCCTCGAGCTTTTGTTGGAGCAGCTCGAAAAAGCTCCGGTGAACCAAACGCCCATGTATGCAGAACAAATCGCCAATATTATCTCAGAACCCTATAAAAAGCGGTTTATTAAAATCATTTCTTCCCGGAAAGATGTTCTGGAGATACCTTCCAAGCAAAAACGATTGGAAAAGCTTTTGAAAAAATTACAAGCCTGATACCCGAATGACTGTATGAAATACGATGACGCACGACAACAACTGATCCAGACCTGGGGCCAACTCAGCACCCAATGGGGTATCAGCCGCACGATGGGCCAGATACATGCTCTTCTCATGATCACACCGGGTTCACTCACAGCAGATGACATCATCGAACAACTTAACATCTCACGGGGCAATGTGAGTATGAATCTCCGCAACCTGGTGGAGTGGGGTATTATACGTAAAGTTTTTATTGCAGGCGATCGCAAAGAATATTATACCGCAGAAAAAGATGCGTGGAAAATGGCCCTGCAAATAGCACAGGAACGCAAGCGCAGAGAACTTGATCCTGCAATAAAATCCCTGGCTGCCCTGCAGAACATCCCAAATGCAGATGAGCACAAAACGGAAATTGCGGAGTTTAATAAAATGACATCGCAGCTCCTCGATGTAGCCATGCAGGTAGATAAAGTGCTGGACATCAGTATCCGATCCGGTGGTCAATCAATTGTCAGGAAGTTGATCAATGTTCTCAGATAAACCAGGGAATGATGAAATATATTCTGTTGATTTTTCTGTCCATCAGTTTATTTAGTTGTGGTACAACACAGCAACCTGTAGCATCTAGCGTACCACCAGAGTATTTTATTTTGTTACCGGATATCCAGTCTCTCGATATTGATCCATTAGGTAATCTGTATGTTGTCGATGGCAATGACAGATTAACCAAGTTCGATTCTATTGGTCGCAAGATTTTTCATATTGTCAATAACAATCTTGGGGAAATTCATAGCATTGATGTAGGCAATCCCTTTAAGATCATGATGTTCTATAGAGATCAACAAACGATTATATTATTGGATCGAACGCTTTCAGAAATTCAGCGTATTCATCTTCCCGAATGGAAGACCAGTGATGTCACGGCGGCATGCCTCTCCCCTGACAATGCGATCTGGATATTTAATGGCACAGAAAGGACCCTGGTGAAAATGGATGGTACAGGCAATGCAATTCTCACATCGAATCCATTTGATATCATCAGACCTTCTGCATTACGCCCGGATTTTATTTTCGATACCGATTATTTTCTGCTCCTGACACAGGAAGGAAAAACCATATCCCTGTTTGATGATTTCGGACAATATATACGTGAGCTGGAAGGAATCGAACCCAAATTTTCTGTATCCGGCAACTCCATCATATACAGGAAAGACAGCAGGTTATTTACCTATGACCTCGTACGTTCGCAATACCTGCAGGAAATAAATTTTACGCAGCCCACGTCAGGAAAAATAAATGCCTTCAGAGATGGGTATTACAGCTTTGACTCTAAAGGCATTTATATTCTTGATTTTGGATTTTAGATTTTAGATTTTAAATTTCCAATTTCCAATTTTTAGTTTTTAGTTTATAGTTTATAGTTTATAGTTTATAGTTTATCCTTGTATCGGTTTTTTCAAATGTGTATCCAAAAATTTCAGGATCTCGCTATATCCCCTGATCTCATTTTCTTTCTTCACAAATCCATGTCCTTCGTCAGGGAATACGATATACTCCACAGGAACATTATTTTTCTTCACAGCTTCAACAATTTCATCCGACTCTATCTGTAAGACACGCGGATCATTTGCACCTTGCAATACCATAATCGGGTTCTTGACATTACTTGCATGGAAGACAGGTGAGATGGCCCGCAACCTAACAGAATCAGCAGTTGTGGGATCGCCCAGCTCGTCATACAGTGCTTTGCGGAATGACTCCCAATATGGAGGAATGGACTGAAGCGTACGGAGCCAGTTAGTAACTCCAAAAATATTTACGCCCACATTGAATTCATCAGGTGCATATGTCATAGCTGCCATTGTCATATATCCACCATAGCTGCCACCGATGATCCCGATTTTTTCCCCATCGATATAGTCCTGTGATGCTAACCAGTTTTTACCGGCAATACAATCCTTCAAATCTTTATCACCATGATTCCGGTCATCCATTTTGTAAAATGTTTTTCCGTAACCACTGCTGCCGCGATTATTGACTGCAAGAACAGCGTAACCATGGTTCACCAGATATTGGATTAATGCAGAGTAACCTGTTCGGCTCTGGCCACCGGGTCCTCCATGCACCCATACCAATGCAGGCACTTTATTGGTGACAGATGCCTGATGCGGTTTGTAATAGATCGCAGGAATTTCAAGATCATCAAAGGACTTGAATCGTACTACTTCCGCAGAAACCAGGTCATCAGAAACGATTTCTTTGTTCAGGCTTTCAGTCAGCTTTTTGAGATCATTCGTCTCAATATTGTATACATAAATATTATTGGGAGCTTTAGATGTGCCCACGGAAAGGCGGATAAGATTTTCGCTGTCTGAGATATTGACACCGGTGATATCACCATCAGGTATGTCCGGAAAATCGATTTCCTTCCGTGTTACATTGTCTTTGACAATGATGACATTTTTTCCATCATCATTGATACCGATCACCCTGTATTTTTCATTTTCACTCTGGTAGCTATACATCACATCCCAGTTGGTCTCGTGGATCGGCAGGTGCTCTCCGGTAGTCATATCATATTGTGCCAGGTAAGCAAATTCCCTACCTGCATCTGTGATGTAAAAGAGGAATTTATTGTCCTTGCTAAATCCAGAGGATGCATAAGATCCTTTTTGTGCTTCATGTGAAACTTCTTTCCGCTCCCCTGTCTGGCGATTAAAAATGTATAATTTGTTTTCGCTTGTGGTTACAGTTTCAGAAAGTGCAATGGTGTTTTCATCAGGAGAAATGTCAGTCACATCCAGGCCATCTTTGTTCTCATAGATCATTGTTGCTTTCCAGTCGCCAACGCTCATTTTATAGACATCAAAATACTTTTCATCACGTTTGTTGGAGGTATAAAACATAGATTTTTTATCTTCTGACCATTTGAAGAATCCTGCTTTTTCTTTTTCAGCAGGCGTGAGGTCAGTGGCAGTTCCGTTAGCTTCCAGGAGATACAGGTGGTCAATTTCGTTACCGCCTTTATCCGCACTATAGATCAGCTTGTCAGTACCGGGAACATAATCCACTACGTAATAGGATTCTTCCGTGGACTGCGTAATAGGCTTTTTCGTACCATCTGCAATATTGATTTCATACAGGTTGAAAATCCCCGATTCATCACTGTTCACTACCAGCCTGGTTTCATCAGGAGAGAATACACCACCGGAAAATCGTGTATTCGCATAGAATTGTTCAATGGTGTATTGTTTTACTTCGCGGGCTGTTTCTTCCGTTACCTCAGCTTTTTTACAGGCAATGAAACAGCCGGCCACGCAGCATAAATAAAATAGGTTTTTCATGTTTTGATCTTGAGTATAAGAAATAGAAAATGATCTTTTCACCGACCAGTCGAAAAAATAGACAGAATAAGCGGCATGACTCTAAATTATTTACAGAGATACTTCATCAGCCGATAGATAATAGATCCGGATAGATGAAACGATTGCTATTGGATAATACTTCTTGAGGTTAGCGGCAAGCTTTCCTGTACAAATAAAGAAGGCGGGGGTAAACCCCGCCTCTACGCTTATTTTGAATTGAAATTGAAATTGAATAGAAATCCAAAATCCAATTCCGATAGCTATCGGAACCAAAATCTATACAGTCATAATATCCTTCTCCTTGGAAGAGATCAATTGATCAATTGTCTCTGAATGGGTATGAAGGAGTTTGTCTACTTCTGCCTCTTTTCTTTTGCCCATATCCTCGGGAAAACCATCCTTCATCTCTTTCTTGATAAAGTCAATCACCTTATGACGTGCATGTCGTAAAGCAACTTTGGCTTCCTCACCCATTGTTTTCGCCTGCTTCGCAAGATCCTTGCGACGCTCTTCCGTAAGAGGAGGGATCGAAATCCGGATGATCTCACCATCATTCATAGGTGTAATGCCAAGATTCGCTGCAAAAATGGATTGTTCAATTTTTGCTAACATGGATTTTTCCCAGGGTTGAATAGTAAGGGTACGGGCATCTGCCACACCAATATTCGCAACCTGAGCCAGGGGCGTATTATTGCCATAATAATCTACCTGCAGTCCCTGAAGGATGTTGGTAGAGGCTTTTCCCGTTCGCACTTTGGTCAATTCTTTTTTGAGATGATCAATCGCGACGTCCATTGCTTCTGCACCGGATTGTAAGATACTATCGACAGTCTCTGCCATGAGATTCAGATTCGTTATAATGTTTTTGATTTGGTACCTAAGATCCTCGCTGATCTTAATTCCGGTTGCCAAGATACGAAAGGACAAAGTATACAAGTGTGGCAACTGAAGCCAGTGCAGCCACCAGGTATGTCATTGCAGCCCACTTGAGCGAATCTTTAGCATAATCATATTCCATGCCTCTGGTGGTGCCGGTATCATCCAGCCATGCCAGGGCTCTGCGGCTGGCATCAAACTCTACAGGAAGCGTGATCAGGCTAAAGAGGGTCGTTATTGCCATGGCAATAATGACGATTAGCAATAATTGCGGAAAACTACCCGCCAGTAATATCGCTGCCAGGAATCCCCACTGCTGGGCAATCGACGCGATACGCACTACCGGAACAATAGCAGAACGCAATTTCAAGGGTGCATACCCGATATCATGCTGGACAGCGTGCCCGCACTCATGTGCCGCAACTGATGCGGCGGCAACCGATCGTCCGCTATACACATCCGGACTCAGGCTGACTGTTTTGGTACCCGGATTAAAATGATCCGTCAACAGGCCTTCGCCCATCACAATATTTACATCCCGGATGCTATAATGCTGAAGCATCGCATGCGCCACCTGTGCACCTGTCATGCCATTGGATAAGGCTACCTGGCTATACTTGCGAAACTTGGATTTTAACTGGTTTTGAACAAGAAATCCAACAAGTGCGATTACTCCTACCAATACCCAGTATGACAAACTCATTCCCATATTTTTCTTTGTTTTCTTTGGTTATGTTATCCTGTAAATGCTAAAACTCTTTGCAAGGTTTCAATCTTATGGAAAGATTAACCCCGGAAAATAATCAGATCATATCAAAACCGGTATACGGCACCAACACTTTTGGAATCCGTATGCCATCTTCAGTCTGATTGTTTTCAAGGATGGCAGCAACGATCCTGGCCAGCGCTAAAGCACTTCCGTTAAGCGTATGTACCAACTGTGTCTTACCTTTTTCATCACGATATCGCATCTTCATTCTGTTCGACTGAAAGGTTTCAAAATTCGACACCGAACTTACCTCAAGCCATTTCTCCTGGGCAGCCGCGTAAACTTCAAAGTCGTAAGTCAACGCTGATGTAAAACCCATATCCCCACCACACAGGTGCAGGATACGGTACGGAAGTTCAAGACTTTCCATCAGCATAGCTACATGGGCAACCATACCTTCCAGTGCCTGGTAGGATACAGATGGATGACTGATATGTACAATCTCAACTTTGTCAAACTGATGAACACGATTCAGACCTTTCACATCTGAACCATAGGAGCCAGCTTCTCTTCTGAAACATGGTGTATACCCTGTAAGCTTAACCGGTAAATCTGCTTCCGCAATAATCTGGTTACGATACATATTGGTTACAGGCACTTCTGCTGTAGGGATCAGGTAGAGATCATCTTTGTCCACATAATACATTTGCCCTTCTTTATCAGGCAACTGACCTGTGCCGTAAGCAGTCTCAGCATTTACCATCAGGGGCGGCTGTACTTCTTCATAGCCAGCATCACGCGCCTGATCCAGGAAATAATTGACAAGGGAACGTTGTAACCTGGCCCCTTTGCCCCTGAAAAGTGGAAATCCACTACCCGTAATTAATACACCCAATTTGAAGTCAATCAGGTTATATTTTTCTGCCAGATCCCAATGCGGTACTGCATTGGACGGCAACGTGGGAAACTCACCTTTCCACTCCTGGTGCACTTTATTGTCATCAGGTGTACGGCCTTCTGGCACACTTACATGAGGTATGTTAGGCAGAGTTACAAGGACCCCATCAAGTTCAGTCCGGATAGATTGAAGTTTTTTCTCCAAAATATCTGCAGATTCTTTGATTGATTGCACCTGAACTTTCAGATTATTGGCTTCCTGGGCTTTCCCCTGCTTGAATAAACTGCCGATCTGATCTGATAGAATGTTTCGCTCATTCAGCTGACTATCCAGTTGTGTCTGGATATCCTTCCGCTGATCATCCAGGCCAATAACCTGGTCGATCAGGCTCAGTCGATCCTCACCTAATCCCCTCTTTTTCAGGCCAGTAAGAGCACGTTCTTTCTGTTCGCGTAAAATTTGAATTTCCAGCATATGAGACAACTATTTTAGGTATTCCATCGTTTTAGAGTCTGTAAATACCTCCAAAGATTTCACCAAAGGTAATTCGAGTAATTAAAAATTGTTGTTACCTTGGCGGCTCTTTACACACCTAACATACCGGTCTGATCGTCCTTCAGATTCTCCCAATTCTAATTATCCTTCAGTTTTGTGGTTGAACGATGTGAAAGTTTACCGGCTATTGTACCTCATTATTGAATTCATTTTTTATCTCTATTAATTTCCCACTATATCATGTACGATATTCTGCAGTTGAATGACATGCTCGTTCCCGAGCTTCGGGAAGTAGCTGAATCACTCGGCGTAGACGGCTTTAAAAAACTTACAAAACAGGAGCTTGTCTATTCTATCCTTGATCACCAGGCACTCGCCGGTGAAAAGAAAAAAGGCAGCAACGGCGCCAGCAGTTCTACCCTCCCCGATGAAGTTCCGGTTTCATCTGACAACATGCGTGTTGACAAAAGACAACCGGGCGCTGTTCGCAAACGCGCACCAAAAAAAGATTCCTCAGAAGAAGTTATACCAACACCTTCAACTAATCTCAAAGAGACTAAACCTGAAGCTGAAGTTCCTCCTGTAGAAAAAACAGACGCTTCTCCCCAGGAACGTACACAACACCCTCGCAGACCAGAACATCCACGCAGACCAGAACATCGCGAAAGACCAGTTCAGGGTAGAGAACCAAGAGAACCTCGTCAGCAACAGGAACCACGCGAACCAAGAGAACCCAGGATCCAGCAGGAACCCCGCGAGCAACGAGAGCCAAGAGAACCCAGGATCCAGCAGGAACCCCGCGAACAAAGGGAACCGAGAGAACCCAGAATACAGCACGAACCACGCGAGCCAAGAATTCATGAGCCACGTGAACCAAGGCAACCCTCAGAACCAAGACAACAACCTGTAGGCCAGGACAGAGGACCACTGCCACAAGCAGATAGAAATCTTCAGGGACAACGTGATGCACGTGATATTCAACGCGAAGCACGCGAGCGTTTCAATGTCGAAGTAGATGGCATCATAGAAGGTGAAGGTGTATTGGAAATGATGTCTGATGGATATGGTTTCCTTCGTTCATCTGATTACAATTATCTGTCATCTCCGGATGATATCTATGTATCACCTTCTCAAATAAAACTATTCGGTCTCAATACCGGTGACACAGTGAAGGGCGCTATTCGTCCTCCTAAAGAAGGTGAAAAATATTTTGCCTTATTGCGCGTCTCTACGATCAACGGTAAAACTCCCGACGAAGTGAGAGACCGTGTTCCTTTCGATTATCTCACGCCATTGTTTCCAACAGAAAAATTCAATCTTCTCACACATCCGGGAGGAAAGGATTATGGAAACCGGATGATCGATCTGTTTACTCCCTTAGGCAAAGGACAACGTGGATTGATCGTTGCACAACCTAAGACAGGTAAGACATTCCTTTTGAAAGATATTGCGAATGCGATCGCAGCTAATCACCCTGAAGTTTTCCTGATCGTTCTTCTTATCGATGAACGTCCTGAGGAAGTAACAGACATGCGAAGAAGTGTTCGTGCTGAGGTAGTTTCATCTACGTTTGATGAGCCAGCCGACAATCACGTACGCGTCGCCAATATCATCCTTGAAAAAGCAAAACGTCTGGTCGAATGCGGCCATGATGTAGTAATCCTGCTTGACTCGATCACGCGTCTTGCCAGGGCTTATAACACAGTTGCTCCATCAAGCGGAAAAGTACTTTCCGGTGGTGTTGAAGCTAATGCACTTCACAAGCCAAAACAATTTTTTGGTGCAGCCCGGAATATTGAAAACGGTGGATCACTTACAGTTCTCGCAACTGCGTTGATTGATACAGGCTCTAAAATGGACGGCGTCATCTTCGAAGAATTCAAGGGTACCGGTAACATGGAACTCCAGCTGGATCGTGCTCTGGCCAATAAGAGGATGTATCCTTCTATTGACCTGACCAAGTCCAGTACACGACGCGAGGAGTTGTTACTTGATGACGCCATCCTGCAGCGTATGTTTATCCTGAGGAATTACCTGGCCGATATGAAGCCGGATGAAGCGATGGAATTCCTGCGCAAGCATATGTACAATACCAGGACAAACGAGGAATTCCTGATTTCGATGAACGGGTAATCCGGGTTCAACTCAGGGAAAGCGTAAAAATTACAGGAAACAGGCCATTTTTTAGAAAAATTAAATACATTTGTGCCCGCTTTGAAATAAGCGGTTCGAATAATAAACTGGTATAGCGATGAAAAGGACATTTCAGCCAAGCCGCAGAAAAAAAGTCAACAAACATGGATTCCGTAGCAGGATGAGCTCCAAGTCCGGACGTAAAGTCCTGAATGCCCGTCGCGCCCGTGGCCGTCATAAACTGTCGGTGTCTGATACCATGAGAGTGAAATAAGCAGCTGGCTTTCCGGCTCCTATACATTTTCTTTTTTCTCTTGTATTTCGTACGATGCTTTCCTGTACCGGGAAA
The DNA here is from genome assembly GCA_031426295.1 of Saprospiraceae bacterium. Lineage (GTDB taxonomy): Bacteria > Bacteroidota > Bacteroidia > Chitinophagales > Saprospiraceae > Opimibacter. Next base: position 2,941 of record JANPKZ010000115.1, on the reverse strand, counting down.
ATTGTCTTTCTTTTGAGAAGCCATGACCCGACTGACGCTGTCAAAGCAGGAACGAATATCATCCCGTAAGGACATTGAAACCCTCTTCGAAAGTGGGCAAAGCCTGTCCAACTTCCCCATTCGACTCTTTTGGCTGACCCGAAATGAAGCTTCTACCTACCCGGTAACCGTGATGTTTACCGTCTCTAAGAAAAAATTTTCCAAAGCCGTCGACCGGAACCGGATAAAAAGACTGCTCCGCGAAAACTACCGCGTTGTAAAGCCAGCTTTGTATGAAGCAATCCCCTCACAAACACATATTCTGTTGGGGATTCTCTTTACCGGAAAAGAACTTCCAACATTTGATGACATACAAAAGGCGTTGAATGTGGCGTTAGAGCGCTTAGTCACCCTAATCCGGAAGGAATAATATGAAGTCAGTCCTGCTGTTCTGTTGTATCACGCTTTCATTCCTTCATACCCTTTCCGCGCAGGAATATCTCATTATAGAGCGTGCTGGCAGGATCAGGACCGAACGGATCGCCGTCTACGACGAACTCACTTTCCAATTAAAGGATGATGACAAGGGCTGGTATACCCGGCAGATCCTTGACCTCAATGCAGATGCGCAGCTCGTTCTGCTGGGAGATACCTGGATTCCCATTACAGATATTACCCGCATTTTCTTAAAACGTCAGCGTACTCTTCCAAATATCATTGGCGGAGCACTCCAGGTCGGGGGAGCATCCATGATCCTCGGTGATCTGTATTATAGCTTTGTAAAGGATACACCTGAATATACCCAGGGTGGAATGGAGTTCGGGTTATTGAATATCGTGGTGGGTACAGCAATTCGTACACTCCTAAGTCCTATTAAGTACACTCTTGGAAGGAAGACCCGCCTCAGGGTCATTGACATCACCTTCCGGACAAACAACAAAACCTGACGAATATCGAGTATCGAACAAGGATTGGTGAGGTTTGAAATTTAAAAAACTCATATGACTTGACATTGTCAGCGAAAACTGACGAATATCGAGTATCAAACAAGGATTGGTGATGTTTGAGGTTTAAAACTTCTTACGACTTAATTTTGTCAACAAATCCCTGAAGGTCCTGGATGTTGTAATGGTAACGACCATTTTCACGAACAACGGGCATGGTCACACTTCCGCCCTGAAAGCCATTATTCCTTAGTTGCGTCCACATATTGCCAACCTCGGGGCTGTCACTCTGAGTATTAACTTCAAGGAATTCAATTCCTTTAGAGGTCAGTTGTTTTTTTACCAGGGTGCATCTGCTGCATCCGGGTTTACTATAGAGGACAATTTTGGCATCTGATAATTCAGATGCAGGTGCTGCTGCTTTTTGAGGAGCGGAAACAGACGTAGACTGCTTTGTGGTGGTGGTTGTTGTCTTGGTCGTTCCTGTGGCAGGGACCTGGGTCACTTTAGGTGCAGTTGGTTTGTAGGAAACTTCAAAACCATAGGACCACGCTTCGCCCGGACGAGGTGTGATGGTCGCCATTTCTTTCATCATCCCTGCCGGAATAATTGCTTCAATAGTTGAAGAAGGTACGACGTCCATTCCTTCCGAAGTGATTTTTACAGAGACCGCATAATCGGTCTTACTGATATTACGGGCAATGACAATCGTCTTGTCACCTTCTTTTTTTTCATACACATCTATTTCTTTGGCTTGTGAAAAAGCAACGAAAGATTGAGCCAGAAGAAAGAACAGGAGTATAGATTTCATATATGGTTGAATTGTTGCAAAGTTATGGAATGGGGGGGATTGAAATGGCGGGCAAGTCAAGAAACTAACGCCTTCGGTCGATTGATAGTATGAAAAAAATGTTAATACGTTTACCGGTGCCTGCAAAAAAGCAGGTGGTTACTTTTTCTCCTTTCGTTTCTTAATGTTAAATCTTAATCCTATTTTGATTCCACGATTTGCCTGACGAGGCAGATTGAGGCAAAACAAGATTAATCAACTCAAAAATTCCAGGCGTAATATGGGTATGGATACGAAAAACCTTAGAAACGTAGTGTTGCTCGGTCATAGCGGCTCCGGCAAAACACTGTTTGCAGAAACCATGTTGTTTGAGTCCGGAGCCATCACCCGAAGAGGCACCATCGAGGGTCAGAATACGACCTCGGACTACACAAAAATAGAACAGGAGCGCGGCAATTCACTTTTCAGCTCCCTGATGCACGTACAGTGGCGTGACAACAAGATCAATATTATCGATACGCCCGGTTATGATGATTTTATTGGTGAAGTAATTTCTTCACTCAAAGTGGCAGATACAGCAGTCATGATTGTCAATGCGACCAGTGGAGTGGAAGTAGGTACAGAGCTGTTATGGGAATACGTGGAAAATTATGGTACACCCGGCATGTTCGTCATCAATCAAATGGATCACGACAAAGCAAATTATGAGAATACACTTGAACAACTCAGATCACGTTTTGGTCCAAAGGTGATCCCTTTCCAATACCCGCTAAATTCTGGAAGTGGCTTTAATACAATTGTGGATGCACTGCGAATGATCATGTATGTTTTTCCAAAAGATGGTGGAAAGCCGGAGAAGAAACAAATACCTGAAAGTGAAGTAGGTCGTGCACAGGCAATGCACCAGGTACTGGTAGAAGCAGCTGCAGAGAATGATGAAAGCCTGATGGAAAAGTTTTTTGATGAAGGAAGCCTGAACGAACATGAACTTGCCCAAGGACTCACCATCGCTCTTGCAAATCAGCAAATTTTCCCGGTGTTCGTGGCTTCAGGCAAAATGAATATGGGTAGCGGTCGCATCATGGGGTTTTTAAATGATATCGCACCTTCTCCTGATAAACGTCCAAATCCATCAGATACAAAGGGTGAAAAAATTGCACCGGATCCTAAAGCACCCACCAGGGTCTTTATCTATAAAACGATTTCAGAACCACAGGTTGGAAACGTT
>JANPKZ010000114.1:0-30501 GCA_031426295.1 Saprospiraceae bacterium | reverse complement strand
AGAGAATGCCGCACCACAATTTTGCCGCATCACTTTCGTCTTCAACGACGTACTACAAAATTCCTGTAGAGGTTTTTCGCCAGATCATGGACAAGAATCCGCAACTTACATTGAGTGTGGTTTCGATGATCGGGTATAAATTACGTCAGACAGAAAATCAGCTGGAGTCACTCATCTTCAAGGATGCACGGGGACGGATCATTGATTTTATCCTTGAGAATGCACAACAATGTGGCAGACAGGTGGGCCTTGAAACCCTGCTTAAACATTCGCTCACTCAACAAGACATTGCTAATTACACAGGTACCAGTCGTCAGACAGTGACAGCTGTGTTTAATGACCTGAGGAAAACGAATAAAATCTACTTTACACGCAACAGTATTTTGATCAGAGATATTTCAGCTCTGGCGTAATGCGCGCCAGGTAGTTGGTTTGATGGATTGGTTACATTTTAAGGCAAAGGTCACTCGCACTTTTGCCTTTTTTATTTTATTCAGGCACCCATTGTCATTCACTTTCCGAAACTGAAAGAGCCCCAAATTCAGCGAAAGGAAAAAAAAATAATTTTTTAGGGGGAATTTCAGAGAAAAGTCTTTTGTTTGTGAACAGAATATTTACAACTTACCCCCTGAAAGGGAGCTTTCGCCGGTTTGGCAAGTTCTGTATCAGGGGAATAATTCCAAAGCATGTCTAATAAACCACGCGTCGTTAAGGATTATGAAAAACTGGATGAGAACATCCAGGAGCAAATCAAATTCATGTATCCTTATGGGTTCGCGAAGTATCTCATCCAGTACAAAAACGCAGAAGGCAAATTCGTCTCCGCGTTACCTTTCGAGACGGATGACAGGTATTACCTGGTCCGTATGACCTTAATTGAAGCCCGGCAGATCATTGAAGATGATGATGACTACGATGCAAGCGGCGAATTGAAGGAAAGCGTAAAAGAAGAATACGAAGAAAAATATGGCGACATGGATTATCTGACGATCACCGAAGGTGAAGCAGATACAGCATCCGATGAGGAAGAATAAGCTCTCTCATTAGCCTTTTTATTTTTCAGTCATTATTTCTACACCACTCCAGTCAGATCCTACACCCTTGACCATATGTTCAGCCGCATGCCTGAAATAGCGTTCTGCTGTTACATCGTTGGGATTGATCATCAATACATTTTTCAGGTGACTCGCGGCTACAATGAAATCTTTTGACAGATAGGAAGCCAGCCCTGCCTTAAAGTCTTTGAGTGTTTGATTTTTGAGTGTAATTATTTCTGGTAATTCACTTTGATAACATTCAAACACTTTGACTGCTGACAATTTCCCTTTTACCTGTACAGCTCCGAGATGCCTGTGTTCATAATTTTCTGGATGAGGAATTTTCTGAAGCGTACTTTCACTTAACAGGATGGATGCGTCAAACATCTTTGTCAGCCCCTCGATCCGTGCAGCTGTTGTTACTTCATTACTGATAACCCCGGTATCATGACGATCCTTATCACCGATCACACCTAACATGATGACACCTGTGTGCAGACCTATCCCAATTTTGATTGGGATCATATTGTTCTTTATCCGCTCATCATTATAGCGACTGACCTCATTTTGCATTTGTATGCCGGCCTTGAGGGCCTGCTCTGCACTGGGGAAAAGGGCGCTGAAACCATCACCGGTAAACTGGTTGACAAAACCCCCATGTGCTTCAATACAAGGTGCAGTATAACTCAGGTATTCATTTATAAAACGGAAGTTTTCTTCCGGAGAAAGTGTTTCAGATATAGTGGTATAGGACCTGATGTCTGTGAACATGATCGTCATCTCCCGCTGGATCTGATCTCCTAATTGGATATCCAGGATGGAGTCATGACCCAGTGTTTTTAAAAATGGGAGTGGAACAAATTTTTGGTAGATCTTATTTGTTTGCGATACATCTTCATAGAGTCTTGCATTATCGAGTGAAATACCTAACTGGTAACTCAATAATTGCAATAAGTTAACCCGTTCAGCAGTGAAGGCATCTTTTACAATTTTATTTTCCAGGTAGAGAATACCATTGACCACATTTTTCACGATCAATGGAAGTGCCCATACTGATTCAGGCTTATGATGATCAAAGTATTCATCGCGATCAAAGACCCTGTCTGAAGAGACTACATTCAGCAATACACTTTCCCTCTTGCGATTGACATAGTTGATGACTGAAACGGGCAGTAACTGGCTCGCTTGTGTTAATGGCACAGATTCGCTGATAAACTCCCCGCTGATATCTGCCAGGATTTCAACTACAAGGTCATTTTTTTCTGGTACTATTAACGCAACACGACTGGCACCCGCACATTCCATCACTACATCGATCATGCTTTTTTTCAAATCATGCATGGTGAGGATACCTGACAAAGCCTGTGAGGCCTTGAACACACTCATGAGGTCCAGTTGATCCGTCATGAAGGTGTCCGAACTGCCGGATATTGTATTCTGATTTTGTGAAGGTGAAAATGACTGGATCTCTATAAAATCTGCGTATCGTTTTTTGAGATGTTCCACCTTGGCGTAAGCGCCCCATTGCGTAAAGCCCATGATGGATTTACGGAGATGATATATAGCATAATGATTTCGCCCCTGTCCAATCCAATATTCAGCAAGCTTCTCATGGCCAAATGCAGCCATATGGATAAACTTGCTTTTTTCCGCTGCTGCTACTCCAGCTTCAAGATGTTGAAATGCTTCCTGGTCTTTTTTATCGATTAAGGATTGAAGCGCCAGCAGAAAATGATATTTGTCTGTAAAATTATCAGGACCATGATTTTTAAAGTTCTCAAGCTTTTTCATGTATTCCTCCACTGTAGGTGGAAGTTCTTCTGCAAGGCCACGACGTTTTAATTCCAGGTGCAGCCAGCAATGAGCGAACATATAAGAACCATAGTGTACCGGGCTTGCAAGGATCGGTGCGATAAATTTGGCTGCGCTTGCATCAGCTTCCCGGGCACGGTCAAAGTCTTCAAATAGATTGTACACCAGAAGGCCATATAAGGAGACCATCACCGGTCCGTAATATTCCGTTTTGCTGAGACACAATTCAATGAAGGAAGGTACATCGTACCTGTGTGACCTGATTTCCTTTCCTGTCATTGCTGGATCTGACAGGTATGTTGTACACATCTCTAATGCAATCAGAGAATGATACGCCAGCAGGTGATTTATTTTCGCATTGTATTCAATGCCCGGGGTAAATTCCTGTGTAAGTTCCTGTATGTTTTTTTCAGCAGAAAAGAAATGGTTGAAATAGGAATGGAAAAGCGTGTATCCCGCAAAAATCAGTTCTCCACTTTCAAGACTGGCTTTGTAGGCAATTAAATTATATTCATTGATCTCACGTATCGGTTTGAAGTAGGCATATACATAATTGGCAACGATATGTCCGGTACGACCTTTTTGTCGCAATGCATCTTTCTCAAACCGGAATGATAGTTTTTTAGCCAGATCACCTGATGGCAATCCATATTCAAACATCCCGAGGATACAACAAATGAGGCCAAATTCTGAAAATGCATAACTCATCTGGTACGACATGCCATAATCAATAGAAAGCTGGATCTTCTTCAGCGTATGCAGGATCCATAATTCTGTTTTACCACCTACGTACAATGGCGTAGACAGGTTGTCCATAATTTTGATCACTGCCAGTGCAGTTGGATCTGTCATCCATGGAATATTTTCCATTTCAGAGATCTTGTGAGTCTGGAAGTATGCAATGATCGGTGCCAGGTGTTCATTGATTTCCTGCCAGTTGCTTTCTTTTGGAAATTGGTAGTTTAATTCACGCAGACCATTAATAGCTTCATCCAGTGTTTCATCATATTTCGACACCAGGCTTAATCGCAGCATCAGGATATAGTAGATATCTGCTTTATCGATTGGGTTACGTGCTTTCTGTATACATTCTTCCAGCAACGTCTCAGAAGCTTCGAGATTTCCGTACAGATAATACGCTTCTGCCAGCTCGCGGTTGAGGGTTAATGTCGTTTTATAATCAGACTCCCAGTTTTCAGCTGTCGTACTGTTACGTGCATTGACGAGGTGGCGAATCGATGAGGAAACAGCATTAGCTTTTTTTGCTTTCAGACCTGCTTTGATGTTGATCTCGCGGACACGTTTCTTTTCACCGTCCTCTTTGATCAATGACCTGCCCAAATCATAATGGCTGGCGATGTCAAAAAGATATTCGTCTTCTTCACCGTATTTCGCATACAGCATGCGACCTATGTCCAGGTGCATGCCGGGACGATCTGCTGCCGGGATCAGTTGATAAGCAGCCTGCTGGATCCGGTCATGTGCAAAACTGAATTTTACATCCTGGGGGGCAATGTTTAATTCCTCTATACGGAACATCCGGTAAGAATCATTTACGGGTATCAGATAGCCTTCTGTCAGTGCCGGCCACAGATGATCCATCACTGTCTCTGGCGGTAACCGGATGATGGAACTCAGATGATCCAGGTTAAATGTATTGCCAAATATAGAGGCAAGGATCATTGTATCCTGCGTCGATTTTTCGAGCGCCTGGATCTTTATGATCATCAGGTCAACTACATTGTCAGTGTAACTTTGCTCACGGATCCTGTCAATGTCCGCTATCCATTTACGTGCTTCTTCCTGGTAGACGAGATAATGTTTGTCGAGAAGGTGGCGAATAAACTGAATGGTGAAAAAAGCATTCCCTTTTGTTTTTTCATAAATCAATTTTGACACAACTTCAACATCAGCCTGGTGGAGTGTATCCTCCATCATCTTTTTGACATCGGAATAGGGTAGCGGTTTTACTTTCAGATCAAAAATCTGGATACCATTTTTATTCAGTTCCTGGATCATCAAGGTCAGACCATGTTGAGCATCTACCTCATTGTCGCGATAGGCACCAATCAACAGGAGAACCAGATTTTCTTTTTCATTCGCCAGCAAATCCATCAGGTCAAATGACGCTGAATCGGCCCATTGAAGATCGTCCAGGAAGATCACCAACGGATGATCAATCGTCGCGATGGCTTTGAAGAATTTTAATAACAAGAGGTTTAATCTGTTCCGGTGCTCTACAGGTTCAAGCCTCGTGACCTCTTCCTGTTTTCCGATAATAAGCTCAAGACTTGGTATAATATCTACCAGAATTTTTCCCTGGTGACCAATGGCGTCAAGAATGCGTTTGGTGACAGCGGCTAGTTTGTCATTGGATTCTGTAAGGATCAGTTGACAATATTCATTCAGTGCCTGCGTAAAAGCGCTGTAGGGTATATTCCGGTTGTATTGGTCAAATTTTCCTTTGGTAAAAAAACCACTTTTGGATGTGATCGGTTTATGGATCTCATTGATCAATGCTGTCTTGCCAACACCGGAATATCCTGATACAAGCATAAGTCTCCCCTGGCCATCACTGACTTCATCAAAAGCATCCAATAAGGATGTTATTTCAGATTCCCTGCCATAGAGTTTTTGTGGTATCTGGTACTTCGTAAAAACTTTATCATGTGAAAGTTCAAATTCCGGAATGTTTCCGGAATCTTCAAGATAGGTAAGAGCGGTTTTGAAATCAGCTTCAAGACCAAATGAAGACTGATATCGGTCCTCTGCATTTTTAGACATCAGCAGACGGATAATTTCAGATATGGCTTCAGGGACAAAAGGATTTAATTCATGTACGGTCTCCGGATAAATGGCAAGATGTGAATGAATGAGCTTCAGTGGATCCTTTTCCTGGAATGGTAGCCTGCCTGTGAAAAGTTGATACAGGATAATGCCGAGTGAGTACAAATCGGATCTGTAATCGACGATCCGGTTCATGCGACCAGTTTGCTCCGGAGAAAAATAGGGCAACGATCCTTCCAGCCGATCCGGATTGCTTAAATGTACTGTCTTGAGATCGAGTTTAATGGACAATCCAAAATCAACAATCTGGATTTCTAATGTTTCCGGATTCAACAGGATGTTATCAGCAGTCAGGTCCCGATGAATGACATCCCGCTGATGGATCATACCAAGGATATGAGCAATCTTGGCGGAGATCAGGATGCGTTGATGAAGATTAAAATCAATCTTCTTAATATATTCCCGTAACGTAATACCATCGAAGTAATTTGAAATAATACTTGGCGCACCCTGGTGTGTTCCTTTCGATATCACCTTGCGTACACCGGGTATGTCTAATTCTGTCAGAATCGTAAACTCGTTATTAAACTGCAGGATTTGTTTTGGACTGGAAAAGTCTGTTTTCAATACTTTGACAGCAACCTGAGGTTTTCCGTCTTCAGATTTTTTATAAACTGTGGCATTCTGGCTTTCGTAAATCTTTTCTAATAGCAGTTCCATCATTCAGCCTTTTTTGCATCACGCTTGAAAAGTGTTTTAATATACTTCAAGACTTTGGGGAGTAAGTCACGGAGCACCATCCAGAAAAGTTTTTCTTTTGGCATTGGGGTCTCAGACATGTTGTTGAGATCCCACGCGGCAATAAATCCATCCCCAATCCGGAAGGTTTCATTTTTGCCACCACGTTCCGTTGTTAACAAGGTACGCACAAAATGCAGGAAGAAATTGTCAAGAGCAAGCGTTCCCGGGCTGGCAACAAATAAACCCGGCCGACTTGATTTTTCGTGAAACTGGAGGTCCTCTGTCAGATGCTTTTCGAGGTCTTCATGTGCATCATCGATGTGGATGCCCAGATGATCTTCGAGGATGTCAAAGTTTTCAGGGCCATTTATTTCCCGGATCACCGTGATCAGTGTTTTTTCACCAAGTAATGGAACAGTAGATGTAAACCAGCCCATCAATGCTTTTGACAGGATAGGTCCCGTTGCGTTAGGTAGTGTAAAATGCCTCTGATAGATTAGCTCCTGGAGAGCCATGGCATCTGCATAGTTTTCAGGTTCTAATTCTTTTCGTATCCCAAGTCCACGACCTATAATTTTCCAGCATTGGAAATAATTTTCTGCATCCTCATCGCTGACAGTTACTCTAAGTTCACGAAGACCTTCGATTATTTCAATGCTAAATGTATGAATAGCAAATACCATGTCCTCCTGGTTGATCGGATGGCCCAATATTGATTGGTCATAATCACCCAGTGACGTATCGTACATTTTATTGAGCAGACGATACCTGATCATGGCATGCACTAACCGGAGCTTTTTAATGGATAATAGACCGGGATGATCGAGGTTCAGCTTTTTATGTCCATTTGGGGTCTTTGTATCCCACCCGATAGACATCACATCCAGTACAAATTGCATGGTTTCCAGGATGCGACGGTTGACATGTTTTACAAGTAATGTTGTAAGACGAAGGACTTCAATAGCTTTCGTGTGTGCGTATTGTTTTAGCAACGACCTTACTCCGAGAGAGAAGGTGATCCATGGGCCGTGCTTTTCAAAAAATGTTGCTCCTTTTTCCAGGTATTCAACTTCGGGTGTAGTCCATTGAAATTCTTCAGCAGAGTTGAAATAATCCAGCAATTCCTGAGGCTCGGGAATAATCGTTTTTTCTTTTTTCCATTCTTTCGCGAAATCATGTGCCACGAAAGAAGTAATAAAAGCAGCTACATCAGCGGCAGTATGTCCTTTAGTAGCATCGAAGAGAGCAGCAGCTGCCTTATCGGCAACAGGGTCTCCATGTTTGCGCATTTCATCGAGAAATTCATTAGTCCACTTGGGTGAGGAGGATGTCATTTTATGTTGCTGGTTTTTGAGCAGAAAATATATGATATCGCCACAGGTCTTTGCGGTGGGCGACGTATTGGTAATACGTTGACCAGGTATTTTTTGTCTGTGTCTTATTGCGTAGTCCGATCCACTGAGCGACAGTCGTCGTGACGAGACCCGGAAAGAAGGAAAGAAATAATCTTCGGATACTTGGTTTTACAAATTCAGTGATATCCCGGTTGTGAGAAGATCCAAAACCTGCGGAGGTGATTGCATCTTCAAACTCTTTCACTTTTGCATAGGATTTAATCGCCCACGAATCTGTCCATTTATCCATCAGCTTTGCATCGCGGGATCCTTCTGTGACAGGTTGACTAAAAAAATCTGCGACGACTAACTTTCCACCGGGTTTAAGTACACGAAACGCTTCCCGTGTGAAGTCAGCTTTGTTCCACGCATAACATACACTTTCAATTGCCCACACCACATCAAATGTGTTGTCCGGAAATGACGTGGCCAGGTAATTTTGCTGAGAGAAATGGATCATGTTGCCAAATTCATATTTAGCAGCATTGTTACGACAGGTTTCAACCTGCTTGGCACTTAACGTGATCCCTTCAACTTTACATCCCTGGCTTGCCAGGAAAATGGAGGGGCCACCTACACCACAACCTGCATCAAGAACATAGTCACCGGATTTAATACCTGCAGCGGCGGCTACTTGCTGGTTCATTTTCTGAAGTGCTGACCGGTGGTGAGAAATAGTGTCATCCCAATATCCGTAATGCATACACATAACTTCATCAAGTTGCCAGACTAAAGCATAATCTACCTGGCAGTGATCATAATAGTTGATTATCTCTGCAGCATTAATGTCGGGAGAAGGCATGCTTCAAAATTATAAAAGAAAGCTGTGATGCGGGTAGTATGTTAAAAGTGAAAATTTAGTTGCATAACGTATAATTACGTTATATATTCGCTTTCAGAAACAAGCAGTATGACCCGGATCAAAAACCTGACAAAAGCAGAAGAAGACATCATGCAGCTCATCTGGATGCTGGATCGATGCACGGTGAGCAATATCATCGATGAACTTCCCGAACCACGTCCCCCTCATAGTTCAATCTCATCCATCGTACGCATCCTCGAGCGTAAAGGATTTGTCGATCACAAAGCGTATGGACGTACGTATGAATATTTTCCGGTCATTACGAAGGAAGCCTACTCAAAACGAAGCCTTTTATCCCTTCTGAAAGATTACTTCGATGGCTCCACACCCCAACTGGTTTCTTATCTGGTAGAAGAAGATCAGACCTCCATTGAGGAATTGCAGGAACTGATCAAACAATTGAAAAAGAAAAGCTCATGATGCTACTGACCTACCTCGTGCAGGTAACATTCTGCATGGCAAGCTTTTACATCTTCTACATGTTTGCGCTACAGCGTGAGACAACCTTCAGATCGAATCGCGCCTACCTGATCGCTACACTTTTCATTTCTCTTGTCCTTCCCTGGATCAAAATATATGTAGACATACAGGCTGAAAAGGCATTGATCACGAATACGCAGGTTTTCATTGGTTCTTACGTGGATTCCTTACAGGAAATATCTGTTACAGCCCCGGCATCCGGTGAGATAAATTGGATATCAGTTTTTCTCACTATTTATCTGACAGGCGTACTGACAATGGGCTGCCGGTTAGGAATGGAAATCATAAAGATTGTAAAGATCCGGAAGCGAGGTCAGCAAGTAATCATACTGGGTCATGAATGTATAATGTCACCAGAGGTGAGAACTCCTTTTTCTTTTTTCAATACAATCTTTCTGCCCGTATCACATCCATTTTCAGAAGAAGAACTTGCTGAAGTTATTCGTCATGAATATTCACACATTTCCGGAAGACATTCTATTGATATTCTTCTTATGGAAACGATCGCTGTTGCCATGTGGATGAACCCGATGGTGTATTTATACCGTCGCAAACTCAGAGAGCTACATGAGTACCTCGCGGATGCGGAAGTGATTCGCCATCATCCCTGGGAATCGTATGCAGCATTCCTTATTTCTCAAAAAAATTATGGCTTACAAAATACTTTGTCCAATCAACTTGTCTATTCACAACTCAAAAACCGGTTAGTCATGATGACCCAAAAACCTTCTTCCATGTTTGCAAAAATGAAATACGCTGGCATCCTTCCCATCCTGCTGATTGCACTCATATTATTTTCCTTCAGGGGAAAAAATGCTGGCAACCAGGATGATACTATTCACACAGATGATCAAATAAACCTGTATGAGGACGGGTTGAAAATTTTCACTCCTGCCGGTGATGTTTTACAGAAACTATCTATTGATGATAATACAGAGCAACCTTTATTTCCCGGTTGCGACAAGGTGCCTCTCATGGAACAAAAAACATGCAGCCAGACACGTCTTGTAGATTTTATTGGAAAAGAACTGGTCTATCCGGATCAGCTTATCACGGAAAATATTACCGGCAAAGTATTTGTGAAATTTACTGTTGGCGCAAATGGACTTATTAATGAACCCACTATAGAAAAATCACTTCATCCGGCTGCTGATAAAGCTGCGTTGGATGCTGTAAAGAAGCTGAATGAAAAAGCTGGTAAATGGACGCCCGGACGTAAAGAGGGTAGGATTGTCAGTATGGAAATGATCCTTCCAATTTCTTTTGCTAAAAAATCTGATGGAAGTGAAGATGATGTGTTCTTGTATGTTGAAGAGATGCCAAAATTTCCGGGTTCAACTGAGGCAATGTATTTATATCTCTATGATAATATTAAATATCCAAATGAAGATCGTGAGAAAGGATTGCAGGGAATGGTAATAGTTAACTTTATTGTACAACCTGATGGACATCTTTCAGATATTAAAGTCTTACGGGGGGTTAGTCCCGGATTGAATGCGGAGGCAATCCGTGTGATAGAAAGTATGAATGACATGCCGGAAAGATGGACACCGGGTAGGCAAGATGGAAAAAACGTACCTGTCAAATTTACACTGCCTATAAAATTCAAGTTGCAATCCGATAAAGCTGATGCTGATCCAAAAGAATCTTCTCATGAAGATTCAAAAGTTGTGGTCACTGCACTGGCCCCTTCAACCTCATCAAATTTTCCTTACACTTATGTGGATCAGATGCCTTCATTTCCTGGAGGAACATATCAGTTGTATAAGTATATCAGCAGTTCTTTAAAATATCCGGCAGAGGATAAAATGAATGGAATTGAAGGACAGACAATTGCGCAATTCATAGTATCTGTTGAAGGTGTATTACAAGACATCAGGATTGTACGTTCAGTCACTCCCGCAATGGATGCAGAAGTGATCCGCATCCTGGAATCCATGAATACAATGCCTCAGCGCTGGAATCCCGGACGTCATAATAATCAATTTGTACCTGTGATATTTACGTTGCCCGTAAAATTTATGCTGGACAAAGCAAAGGAATGAGAAGACTAAGAGTAAATATTTAAAAAAAACAGGCCGCGAATACTTGCGGCCTGTTTCATTTCAACAAACTACATGAAGACGTTAGTCACAACTATTTTTTCCTTTACCGTTATTTCCTTTGCCGTTATTTCCTTTGCCATGATTTCCGTTTCCGCAGTGATGATCATTAGAGTTATCATTTCTGCTAAAAATCCTGACATCTCTTCCCTGCGAAGTCCTCAATCGAAGTGTATCACGGTCCATTACCTGTATGATATTTCCATTATTGTTCTTAAATCTTGCACCCGATCGATCAGCATAATATTTATCATACCCGCCATTGCGCATTTTAACCATGAGCCCGCCTTTAAATGATTTGACATCTACATATTGACGATTTTGGCGATCAAACCATCTGCCTTCAAGCATAGACGTTCCATTTCCCCAGTCACGGTCACGGTCATTGTTCCTGTCATCATTATCCCATCTGTCATCATCCCTATCACGATTCCAGTCATCATCATTGTAATCGGGATTGTCGCGGTCTTCTTTTATGCGTGTAAAGGAAATACGTTTTGCTGAGCCGGATTCAGTCCAGACGACTTCATCATCTGTGATCCAGTCATACTTGTTGCCATTCCTGTCTACAAATGTGTTTTCATCTTTAGCGACATACCGGTACCAGATGCCCTGGTCTGTTCGCTTGGCGCGGATGCCATCGTCATCCTGTTCGATTCGTACTGTTATATCCTGGCGCGTATTTCGCCAGAGTCCGTCAAGTTGGCTTGCCTGTAAGGGAGAGCAGAGCATCAGGAGAAATGCACTGATCGCTGAGAAAAAAAGAGAGTTCATTTTCATGGCGCGATAATTTAAAAGAGTAACTTTTATTGTAACTCAATTTCGCCCTGAAAGTGTGTTAAGGAGTTGTTGCGATCTGGTTAATGTTATAAAAACTAAAAACTAAAAACTAAAAACTAAAAGTTAAAATAATTGACTATCGAATAATGAATGGATTCGCCAAGCTCACAACACGTCCCTTTTTTACCGAAGACCTATTTTGCCGAACACCGAATACCATTTTTTACCGAATACCTTCTTAATCCCGCTTGCGATCCTTTCGTTCCTCCCGCTTCTCTTCCCGTGCTTCTTTCTTTTCTTCTTTCTTATCTTCCTTGGAGTCAGTCTTTGGACCGAAAATGTCTTCGATCAATTGACCAAGACCGGATTGTGGATCACCTCTCAACACAAATTGCCGCGGCCATTTAGTATTGGTCGAATCCGGCTCTCCGGATGCATTCAATTCAACCAGTTGACTCATATCTGCAGAGAATGGACAATCATTGACATACCTGAATTCATCAGGCCACCATGCATTGAAATAGGTTTTGTTGTATTCCGGATCCGACTGGAGTCTTTGAACAAATTCACCCCAAATCGGAAGTGCAGTTTTTCCACCTTGTCCATCCCTGAGACTATTAAAGCTCACGCGCCGGTCAAAACAACCAACCCACGCACCGGCAAGGAATTTAGGTGACATACCTACGAACAGACCATCAGACTGGAATTGAGTTGTTCCCGTTTTACCTGCAAGCGCACCCTTGATATTGTATGTTCCCCGAAGACTTGCCGCAGTACCCCTGTCAACTACGTTTGACATCATCTGGTTAATGATGCCACATGTCTCTGCACTGAAAACAGAAGTCGTGGGTTGCGTTCCAAATTCCTCAAGAACATTTCCATCCGCATCTTCGATTCGTGTGATCAGGGTATATGGACGATGGGCACCTTTATTCAGGAACGTCGTATAAGCGCTGGTCAGCTCCAGTAATGTGACTTCAGCTGTGCCCAATGCAAGCGAAGGCACTTTCTTCATTTCACCTTTGATCCCCATCTTGCGCGCACGTTGTATCACCGCGTCCATCCCCGCATCGAATATCAACTGGACAGCAATTGTATTTATACTTTTAGCCAGCGCACCAACAAGGGAATACACACCCCCATAACTGTTGTCTGCATTTCGTGGAGCCCAGTTTTCATATTTCGTGTACGTCCTTTGTTCATTTTTATAAAACGTGCATGGAGAAATGCCCTGGTCAATCGCTGTCGCATACAGGAATGGTTTGAAGGCAGATCCCGGATGACGGGGTGTAACCACAAAATCAATATCAAATACCTGGGCATCATTGCCGCCTACCCATGCCATGACGCCACCTGTTTTCGGATTGATAGCTACCAGTGAACCCTGCAACATTTTCAGATAATGTTTGATGCTGTCGAGTGGGGTAGCAGTAGTGTCGCGCATACCATTCCACGTCCAGAATTTCATCTGGATTTTTTCATCAAATATTTTTTGGATCTCTTCATCATTTTTTCCCCCTTCAGAAAGGCTGACATATCTGTCAGATCTTTTAACAGCTTCATCGATAGCATCCTGGTAGGGTTCCCAGTCAGTGAATTGTTTGTCAAATTGTTCCTGTAGTTTTGAGAGATGTGTTCGTGCAGCAGCTTCTGCATATTCCTGCATGCCAAAATCAATCGTGGTATATATTTTCAGACCATCAACAAAGAGATTATATGGTTCACCATTTGGTTTGGTATGGTTGGCACACCAGTCTAATAATATGGGTCGCAATTGATTTCTGAAATAAAGTGCTATGCCCTCGCTATCAGTATTCCGCTGATATGAAATGGTCAATGGAATATTTCGCAATGAATCCAATTGCAGGGAATCAATCACACCATTAACGGCCATTTGTTGAAGGACAACATTCCTGCGTTTCAATGCACGCTCAGGATAATTCCGGGGATTGTAATAACTGGTTGCCTTTAATAAGCCCACAAGGGTGGCACTTTCTTCAATAGCTAAAGAATCTGCTGTGGTGCTGAAGTACCGGTCTGCAGCAGCATCAAGTCCGTAAATATTTTCGCCGAATGGAACAGTGTTGATGTAAAAAGTGAGAAGCTCTTCTTTTGAATACACTTTTTCTAAACGTGACGCCACGATCCATTCACGATATTTATTGATCAGCATCGCGATCAACCAATAATCTTTTCGCGGAAATAAATTTTTTGCAAGTTGTTGTGACAGGGTACTTCCTCCACCCGCACTTTCCTGTCCAAGAATTAATCTTTTCACCAATACACGTCCCCAGCTCCTGAAGTCGATACCATGATGGGTCCAGTATCTTGAATCTTCAGTTGCGATCAATGAAGTCATAAACTCCTGCGGTATATCTTCAAATGCAAGCGTATTTCGATTGACGGTGTAATATTTACCCATCAATTTGCCATCGACACTGTAGATCTTCGATGCCTCAGGTTGTCTGATCGCTTTCAGTTCTTTCTTGCCTGGGACCCTTCCAAAAGCACCAATCCACGTAAGTAGAAAAAGAAAGATTATAAATGCAATGATGCCACCTGCTACGTAGAGTGAATAGCGAAACCAATGCCTGCGTATTTGAGGCCACGTGACGGCTGCGCGAAATCGCTGCCAGAGCGAAAGAAAGAATTGCCTGATGGCTTTTATGTTGAATGAAGAAGGAGTGTTTTGGGTCATAAAGAAGATCCAAGGGTTACATTGACCGTAGATGGTCGATCATCACGTATTACTTTGATCCGGATCTGGTCACCTGGTTTATATTTTTCCAAAGTAAGCAATAAGTCGTTATTTGATTTGATGGGCTCACCATTTATCTCCGTGATCAGGTCTCCGAGGGAAAAATCGCCATTCCCAAGCCTGCGCGTTGGTCGCAATCCACCTTTCGCAGCACCACTTCCGGGAGTGACATCAAGAACCATGGCTCCTTCCAGGTCAAGCTGATCGATAGACTGTTGAGATACAAGTTCGATCCCTAATACAGGACGTTTGACTTTTCCATATTTGATCAGGTCAGGAACAACCCAATTAACAACATCAACAGGAACTGAGAATCCAATTCCGGAATAAGCCCCTGACGGACTTACAATGGCGGTATTAACACCAATCAACCTGCCGCTAAGGTCCAGCAACGGACCGCCACTATTACCGGGATTGATAGCCGCATCCGTCTGGATGACGTCACGGATGGGTATGCCGGATACAGAATTTATTTCCCTGCCTAATGCAGAAATAATTCCTGTAGTGAGCGTTTGATCCAAACCAAAAGGATTTCCGATTGCGAAAACAGATTGTCCTACTTTCAGATCATATGAACTGGCGATGGGTAATGGTCTGAGCGCATTATTAGGTTTTATTTTCAGCACAGCCAGATCCTTGCGCTCTTCATAACCCACCACTTCAGCGTCCCATGAAGTCTTATCAGACAATGTCACTTTCGCATTATAAGCGTTTTGGATCACGTGATAATTTGTAACGATATGCCCCTCTTCATCCCACACAAAACCGGAACCAGTACCAGTGGGAATCTCATAAATGTTACGGCTCCAGTAATCCTGTTGTTGACTGGTGGTCGTAATGTAAACAACAGAAGGTGCTGACATTTCAAATAGCTTAATTGTAGCTTCCTCCGCGGTACTTACAACTGTAATAGGATCCACCGGACGCCCGGTGGTCATCTGTGCCTTCACGACAGAAGGTTCTCTTTCTGTTTGTTGGGTTGTATCGCTTTGACCGGCGGTTGAATCCCAGCGGCATTGATAAAATATCCCAATAAAGAGGCCTAAGAGTAAACAAATTGCCCCAAATGTTGCTTTATTCATAATGTGGACATGGTTTATTGTCCTCTCAACGCCAAAGATCGTGATATTCTTGTGAGATT
Organism: Saprospiraceae bacterium; assembly: GCA_031426295.1. Taxonomy (GTDB): domain Bacteria; phylum Bacteroidota; class Bacteroidia; order Chitinophagales; family Saprospiraceae; genus Opimibacter. Next base: position 14,607 of record JANPKZ010000114.1, on the reverse strand, counting down.
CATGATCAGCTGCCAGAGGACAGAAGACGATCAGCTTCAATAAAAAGTCAACATTCAAAATAAAATAATGCCTGTCTTGTTTACAGGCAACCCCTCTAATTGTATTCACTTTTTACAAAAAAAATCCTTTAGATCATGAAATCGATCATATCATCTTTTCGTCTCAGGTTCCTTTCCCTTGCTTTGGTGTTTTTCGTCGCATCATGTGCGGTAAATCCAGTCACCGGGAAAAAAGAAATCTCCCTGATGTCAGAATCCCAGGAGTTAGCATTGGGTGCAGAATCAGATCCGCAGATCGTTGCTCAATTCGGTTTGTACGACGATTCAGAACTCCAGTCTTTTATCAATGCACGTGGCCAGGAAATGGTGAAAGTATCCCACCGGCCTGATATGAAATTTACATTCAGGGTGCTTGATTCTGATGTTGTCAATGCATTTGCAGTCCCAGGTGGTTATGTTTATTTCACGAGAGGCATCATGGCACATTTTAATAATGAAGCTGAGTTTGCGGGCGTTTTAGGACATGAAATAGGCCATGTAACGGCGAGGCACTCTGCTGAGCAATACACAAAATCCATACTTGGAAATGTGCTGTTAATTGGTGGTATGATTGTATCTAAAGAACTAAGAACATTTGCCAATGAAGCACAGACCGCAATGAGTTTAATGTTTCTTAAGTATAGCAGAGATAATGAAAGTCAATCAGATGAATTGGGGGCTGAGTACTCAACAAAGGTCGGTTATGATGCAAATGAAATGGCTGAATTCTTTAAGACATTAAAAGCATTAAGCGATGAATCCGGTGCAGAGATCCCAACATTTACTTCAACGCACCCTGATCCCGCTGACAGGTATAATAAAGTGAAAGAACATGCAGCAGCATGGCAGGCTCAGGTTCCAAAAAGCTCATATAAAGTCAATCGTGATTCATATCTGAAAATGGTTGATGGGATCGTGTATGGAGAAGATCCAAGACAAGGATATGTTTCGAACGGCGTGTTTTATCATCCTGAATTGAAATTTCAATTCCCAGTTCCATCTAACTGGAGACTTGTGAATAGTCCTACCCAGGTGCAGATGGCACCTTCAGATGGTAAAGCACTGATGGTCTTTACTGTAAGCCAGGGAAGTTCTCTTGAAGCAGCAGCATCATCCACTAACGAAGAGCTCCAATTAACTGTACAGAATAAGCGTAACCTGACAGTAAATGGATTACCTGCATTGGAAGTCCTGTCAACGCAGTCGTCGCAAAATCAAAGCACAGGAGAAACAAACTCGATAGCTGTACAAAGCCTTTACATTCAGTACAATTCTGACATTTATGTTTTCCATGGTGTATCAACACCGCAGGCATTTCAAAGCTATGAAGGTCAGTTTGACAAGACGATGTCTGGATTTAAGGCTCTTACAGATGCAAGCAAGATCAATGTAAAACCTGAAAGGATTAACCTGGTTTCGGTGAAATCTTCAGGTACACTGAGCCAGGCTCTGCAGGCCAATGGTGTACCCGCTGCCAGGATAAAAGAATTTTCCATTCTCAATGGTATGGAGTCAAATGCTCAGGTAAAAGCAGGGACTACAATTAAAGTAATTACAAAATAACCTATTGAGGATCTGTCAGTTGCTTGGATAAAGCGGCTGGCAGATCCTAATCATCCCGAAGAAATAGAGTAGTATTGGATATATGGGAAAAGGAAGTTACCTTTGCCCCGCTTAAAAATCACCGTATCAGAATGCTTATAATTGAAGTAAAAGAATCAGAATCAATTGATCGTGCCCTCAAGAGGTACAAACGTAAGGTTCAGAATGTAAGACTGATCCAGGAATTACGCCGCCGCAAGGAGTTCGTAAAACCCTCTGTGTCACGACGCAACGAGATTCTGAAAGCCGTATATCGTACGAAGAAACAGACTGAAGAATAAATACCTGTTCACAGGATATTTATGTCGTTTTTATCATTCTGATTATTTCTTTTCCTGAATCCTATTATTTTTGGCTCCGGTCTGAAAGATTGCCATGCCTTTTTGCATATTGCAGACATTGCCCGGGTGGTGGAACTGGTAGACACGCAGGACTTAAAATCCTGTGGCCAGTAATGGTCGTGCCGGTTCGATTCCGGCTCCGGGCACTCAAAGAAATAATGAAGCGAACTCAGGCTTGCTATGGTCAAGCCGATGAGCAAAGAGTAAGAGCCTGAGTCTCAGACCTCTTCATGACGGAATGATAGATCTTAAGCACATTTAGGGGTTTTTGTGCTGGTAGGTGTCAAAAATTATTATTCCGGGCATGGGGCAGGCTCTTTTTTCCAATTGTTTTACACCCTTCCTCCTCAACTTTACACACAGGACATACTCATAGGATAATTTTGCTGGTAATCAGCAGATTTCATATGAAAAGAAACCTTGATATATGTGTGGTATCCGATCTTCACCTGGGTACACACGGGTGTCATGCGATAGAGCTCCTCGAATATCTTCAGAGCATCGAACCGGCACGACTCATTCTCAATGGCGATATTTTTGATGCATGGCAATTCAAAAAGAAATTTTTTCCTGCCACACACTGGGAAGTCATCGAGCGTATCCTTGAGATGGCCAATACCGGAACCATTGTTTACTATCTCACTGGCAACCATGACGGCATACTACGACGCTTCCATTCCATGGATCTTGGAAATATCCGGCTGAGAGATCAGCTCGAATTACGGATTCAGGATAAAAGCTTCTGGTTTTTTCATGGAGATGTTTTTGATGCTTCCATCTTTATTGCGCCCTGGCTGGCTATGCTCGGAGGCAAAGGCTATGACTGGCTGATCAGGCTCAACAACTGGATCAATCGATGGAGGATCTATATGGGTTTTGAAAAGATCTCCTTTGCTCACAGGGTGAAGCGATCTGTAAAGCATGCAGTGCGGTTTATATCAGATTTTGAGAAAGCAGCCATTGACATGGCGCGGAAAAAAGGGGTAGATGCTGTTATATGCGGTCATATTCACCAACCCCGGATTGAAACCAGTACGAAAGACGGCGTGACGGTGACGTATATGAACAGTGGCGACTGGATTGAAAATCTAACGGCGCTTGAGTATAAAGGTGGAACCTGGAGGCTTTATAAACACGGACCACAGCAGGGTCCTGAACTGGACGTATTCCTATCGCACCTGGAGGATGATCAGTATATATTCCCAGATACCCGGAGGCGGGAGTCTAAAGATTTTGAATGGAAATAAAAAAGCCCTGAAGGGATCTTCAGAGCTTTTTGGAGCGGAAAACGAGACTCGAACTCGCGACCCCGACCTTGGCAAGGTCGTGCTCTACCAACTGAGCTACTTCCGCGTGGTAATTACCGGGCTGCAAATATACATTTTTTATAAAACCAACCCAGCCCCGGAAGGTTTGTTTCATTTCACATAAAACAAAGACCTTTGGAGCCGGTATGAACATCCTGCTGATCGACAATTACGACTCCTTTACATTCAATCTGGCCCAATATTTTAAGGAAATTCAAGGTGTAAATCTTACAGTCATCAAAAACGATAAGTTTACCTGGACACAGGTTGATGTTGCTGACAAAATTGTTATTTCACCCGGTCCGGGGACCCCATCCACTAACGGTAATATCATTGAGCTTGTTAAGGTTTATTCAGGACAAAAACCAATTCTTGGCGTATGCCTAGGCATGCAGGCCATTTATGAAGCATTTGGAGGCCGCCTGACACAACTTGAGCATGTATTTCATGGAGTTACCTCACAGGTTATTAAAGTGCATGAGGATGCTGTGATGGCGAACTTGCCTGACCCTTTTCTCGCAGGCAGATATCACAGCTGGGTATGTGATCCGGATTATCTGCCAACCGAACTTTTGATTACGGCCTGGGATGAAGATCAGGAAATGATGGCATGCCGCCATGTTACGCATCCAACACATGGTGTGCAATTCCATCCTGAGTCATTCCTCACACCGGAAGGAAAATTGATCATCAAAAATTTTACTGAATTATAAGTTCGCTACCAGCCAAGAATGTACGCGAAGATCAACGGTGCGACAATCGTTGCATCTGATTCTACGATAAACTTGGGGGTATGAATATCCAGTTTTCCCCAGGTGATTTTTTCGTTTGGTACAGCACCTGAATAAGAACCATAACTCGTAGTGGAATCACTGATCTGGCAGAAATATGACCAGAAAGGAATTCCATCCATACGCAGATCCTGGTGCATCATCGGAACAACACAGATCGGAAAATCACCTGCAATACCACCGCCGATCTGGAAAAATCCAACGCCATTTTCACCAGCATTGTTTTTATACCAATCAGCCAGCATCATCATATATTCAATACCGGATTTCACAATGGATGGCTTGTACAAACCTTCCATACAATGTGCTGAAAACATATTACCCGATGTACTGTCCTCCCAACCCGGGACCAGGATCGGAAGATTTTTTTCGCATGCAGCAATCAACCATGAATCTTCACGATCGATCTGATGATATTCTTCAAGCGATCCATTGCGGATCAGCTGATAAATATATTCATGTGGAAAATATCGCTGCCCTTCGGCTTCAGCTTTACCCCATACCTCCATCAATTGACGTTCAATGCGTCGCATGGCTTCTTCCTCAGGGATACATGTGTCAGTTACACGATTAAAATGCTGGTCGAGTAATGCGCGCTCATCAGCAGGACTCAGGTCTCGATAATTAGGTATGCGCTTGTAATACTTGTGAGCAACCAGATTAAAAATATCTTCTTCCAGGTTGGCACCTGTACACGTAATGATATTTACTTTATCCTGCCGGATCATTTCAGCTAAGGACAAACCTAACTCCGCAGTACTCATAGCACCTGCGAGTGTGATCATCATCTTGTTCCCTTGTTCCAGTTGATCAACATACCCCCTGGCAGCATCTACTAATGCGGCAGCATTAAAATGACGATAATGATGAACGATAAAATCTGTGATCGGCTTACTCATTGTATTGTAGGTTAGGATTTTTTAAAATAAAATGCATTCCGGATCAGGTATCATATCCAAGGATCTGCAACATCTCATTGGGCCGCTGTTCTGGTCGCCAAAGTGTATCAATAAAATTCCCTTTTTCATCACGATCCACAAGGATGTGCTGAGGTGATGGGATCAGGCAATGTTTGATTCCTCCATATCCGCTGATCGCATCCTGGTATGCACCTGTATGAAAGAACCCGATATAGAGAGGTTCTTTTTCATCTTTCTCAAATGTGGGAAGAAATACCTGCTGATTGAGATCCTCGAAATTGTAATAATCAGAATGATCACAACTGATACCGCCGATATGTACGCGCGTAAAGTCATTGTTCCATTTATTGACAGGCAATAAAATAAAACGTTCAGACAATCCCCATGAATCCGGGATGGTATTCATCAGGCTATTGTCAATCAGGTACCAGAGTTCAGAATCATTTTGTTGTTTCTGTTCCAGTACAGTGAAGATAGTTGCCGCACTTTCACCCACAGTAAATTTTCCAAATTCTGTGAAGATATCCGGCTCATCTATTTCTTCTTCCGCACACACAGCTTTGATATTGCTGATGATCTCATCGACCATGTATTTGTAGTCATATTCGAATGACAGATTATTCCGAATAGGAAATCCGCCTCCAATATTGATCGCAGTCAGTGATGGACATATCTTTTTGAGTTGTGCAAAGATCTTCAGTGCCTTTTTAAACTCACCCCAGTAATACAATGTGTCGCGGATACCTGTATCAACGAAAAGATGCATCATCGTCACCTTGACACGTTTCTTTCTGCTGATTTTTTCTTTGTAAAATTTGATCACCTCTGTGGGACGAATACCAAGCCTGGAGGTATAGTAAGCAGATTGTGGTTCCTGTTCGATCGCAACCCGTATCCCCACTTTTAATTCACCTTTTACACGGTCAAGTAATTGATCGAGTTCCATCGTATTGTCAAGGATGGGGATACAGTTTTCAAAACCCATTTCATATAGCTGTGCGATCCCATCGAGATATCGCTCAGTCTTATATCCATTGTGGATGAGGTTGATCTTTTGATCGATGTGGCCACTCCTGTAAAGGCTGACAATAAGATCAATGTCGAAGGCTGATGACGTCTCCAGGTCCACATCATGCTCCAGTGCTTTTTTGATCACGTGGCTGAAGTGACAACATTTGGTACAGTAGCAGTACCTGTATGTCCCTTTGTAATGATGGCTCTTTATGGAGCGATTAAACCAGTTCTTGGCTTTTTTGATCTGGTCCCCGATGCGCGGGAGGTACGTTATTTTGAATGGGGTGCCATATTTCTCAATGAGATAGGCAAGGGAAATGCCATGAAATGTCAATTCCCCGTTATGAAGGTCGAAACCTTCCTGTGGGAAATAATATGTCTGCTGGATAAGGTCAAAATAACTGTTCTTCATTCCTCAGGTTAAGTTGCCGGAGATAGTGTACCCGGCCGGGTCAAAAATAAAAAAATAGGAAGGCAAGGCGGACTTTTCTTCTACAGCCAATTTTTTCGTTTAAAATATATGATCTGTGCGATCCCGATGAGGATCATCACGCCCCATAATGCAGGATAGGCCCAGGGCCAATTATATTCTGGCTGATATTTAAAATTCATTCCATACACACTGGTCATAAAAGTTAATGGAATAAATATGGATGTAATGACCGTCAATATTTTCATCACATTTGTCATCCTGTACGTCATCTCTGACATAAACAGATCATGTAAGGAGTTTAAATGGTCGTTTTGATCATCATTAAGATCCAGAATCTGCATGATATTATCCATCACATCCCTGAAATACCGTCTGGTTTTTTCTGTGATGACGGGACTATCAGTCCTTTGGATAGCGCCAATGGCCTCACGGGTAGGCAGAATGATTCTGTGAAGCTCAGCTATATCCTGCCTGATATTATAAATTGACTTCTTAAGATCGTGAGCAGGATTTTTATTAATGGCTGCTTCCAGCACATGTATGCGATCACTACAACTGTCAATGACAGGGTAGTAATGATCCGTGATGTAGTCCAGCAATGCATACATCAAATAGTCTGGTCGTCTTGACCGTAGTCGTGAGCCTGCTTGTTGCATTCTGATTTTTACGGCCTGGAAGCTGTCATCAGGATATTCCTGGAATGTGATCAATTTTCCATCCGTCAGATAGAATGCAATCTGTTCACTTAGATATTCAGAGCTGTCAACAGTAGGGATCAGTTTTTTTACAATAATAAAAACCCCGTTCTCTGTCTGTTCAAACTTCGGTCGCTGATCGGGATCCATGACATCTTCAAGCAGTAGCGGATCGAGATTGAACATCTTACCAATCGCCTCTATTTCCTGTGAATTGTGAATGCCTCTTACATCAAGCCAGTAGAAATAATTTGGATTAGGTTCGGGAAATTCGATCAATGGAAGCTGCTCAATGTGCTCAGCGTTATACCGCACAAATTCTTTCAGGATCTGGTCAGACTGTTGTGAACCTGTATAAATGAGAGACCCTGGAGGTAAACCTGTTTTACGGATATGGATGGATGGCATTCGTTTGCTGTTATTCAGTCAAATTTACTATTCCTTACAGCAACAACCGGAATAGATGATCAGTTGTGCTATGCTACGTTATGATGCTGGATCCATTCACTCCAACTGCCAGGATAAAGCAACGCATCATCTCCGATTGCGATCTTGTACGCAAGGATGTTATGGCAGGCAGTAACTCCGGAACCGCAATAAAACACTGGTGTTTCTGTGATGCTGTCAAACCTGGCTTTTAATTCATCTTTCTTCTTCCAGTAACCGTCGGCCCTGACATTGTCCTGGTAAGGTATGCAAATAGCTCCTGGAATATGGCCGCCAATGGAATCTATAGGTTCGTATTCTCCTGTGTACCTGCGCAATTCTCTGCTGTCTATGAGTGCATTTATGTGCTGAGGAATGGTATCCATTGTCACAATTAATGATGGATTCGGGATCCCTTCAAAATCTCCTGGTGCGGGAAGTGGCCATTTATTATCAATGGCTCTATCGTGAGCAAGCCATCCGGAAAATCCTCCATCCAGCACACGAACCTGATGATGACCAAGCCAGCGAAGCAACCACCATGCTCTTGATGCATACACACCATTACTATGATCATACGCTACTACCAGGCTGTCCGTATTGATCCCAGCCGCTTTCAACTTATATATGAGGACCGTTGCATCCGGCAACGGATGTCTTCCTGATACACCAGGGATGATAGGTCCTGACAGATCATGTTTTAAATCAAAATACACAGCACCAGGTATGTGACGTATTAAATATTCACTTCTTCCTTTTGAATCATCATCCAGATAGTTTCTACAATCTAATAACACGATGTTTGAATTTTCATACACGGATTGCAATTCCGGAATTGAAATAAGAGGATCCGCTAAAGGATTTGTCATGTCTTGGTTTCTTTTATAGTATCAAGGATTTGTTGCGTGTGATGTGCTGAATCAACCGGATGGATCACCGCTTCGAAAATCCCTTTTTCATTTATTACAAAAGTTGTCCGGTGAACGGCATCACTAGTCCGGCCCATAAATTCTTTCAAGCCGTAGATATCAAACGTTTTGGCTAATTCATTTCCTGTATCTGAAATGAGAGCGTAGGGTAGTTCATATTTGGAAATAAATTTCTGATGCTTTTTAATACTATCCTCACTGACACCAAATATGTTGTACCCATGTTTGGAAAGTTGTTGATATCCATCCCGAATGTTACATGCTTCTTTTGTGCATGTTTCTGAGCCATCGTGATTATAAAAGAAAAGGATATATTTTTTACCTGAAAGCATCTCAGCTGAAATAACAGATCCATCATGAAGGAGTGCTGAAAATGCAGGAGCGTTTAAACCTGCTTTCCATTTACCTGTCCAGGTCGGGCGCATAGACTGAAGTGAATTGGTGTGCTACAAAGTAAATGTTTTTTGCAGGACACCTTCGTTGCCCCTGTCATCCGTGACGACGATCATCAGGCTATGCACACCGGGTTTGATACGGCCATCAAAGCGATGAGATAATAAGCCACTCTTTCCATCCAGATCCATCAGGATCCATTCACCATCTACATAAGCGTTGAACAATAAGTCTCGCCCCTTATCCCTGACTTTAAAGTTATCGGATATGCGAAATGACATACGTTCCCAGCCGGTCATAACAGAACTAAAATATACGGTGGAGATTTTTGGAGCGATTGTATCTACCATGACTGTATACTGGCTCATCTGACGTACTCCTGTTGTCAGGTTATTTCCAATCCATGTTCCGCCACAATTTATAGTAGAGCCATTGGGTTCGCATCGTGCGATAAATGCCTTTGATTGCAATTCTGCCGGCACAGCCAATCCATCGATCGAAACTTCAAAAAAAGTATGTACCGGTACATCAAACGGACTGATTTCATAATAAGGACTAAAACTTTCTCCTTTTACGATGGGCGTCGTGACAAGTTTGATCGGTGTCTTTTCATAAAACGATCCTTCAGGCCATACGATCTGAACACCAGGATGATTGACGATCGTAACTTCCGAAGGTTCTCCAAGGACAGTATATTTAGTCGGAGGTAAAGCGATGGGTGCGAGCTCAGGACTTTTACCTACCTCAAAATTTAACCGGGTAATATTTCCTTTAAAGTCCGCAATGGCAAATGAGAAACTGCGTGCAAATTCACGACTGATTTCAAATTTTCCTTTATCACTATTTGTAAAATAAATAGGCAGCTTGTTACCCTCAAGTGGATAACAGCGATGCGTAAATAAATTCTGATTGACTTTGAGTTTGTAATCGATATGCGCATTCATATACCGTGTTTCCTCAAAGGGCATTTCATCCAGCGCAAATGCGAAAGATGGTTCATTATCTGCTTTGCAATTGATACTATAAATTCCATTTTGATTTGTACCACCATCTTGTGTGTCATACGTCCGCAAACCAAACGCCACCTTAGCGGCAGAAACCTCGATTTTATTTTGTAGCCCGTATACGCCAACAGAATTCCACTTCGGTTGATACATGCCGGTATGAAGAAGTTGTCCGAGTTCATCATATTGATAGACGACAAGGTTTTGCACAACAGGAGGTTTTTTGTCAGCAACATCAAAACCAAAATGTAATGGATTGATGGGAACCTGTCCATTGGTGTGACGAATTTCGAAATGAAGATGCGGTCCATAAGAATGCCCGGTATTTCCCATATAAGCTACATGCTGTGCTTTTGAAACTGGAAAGCGTGTACCAGGGTACAGGTCAACTTCAAATGATTTCTGCATGTACTGTTGTTCCTTGACATACTCGTCGATCTCGGGAGCCATTCTGTCCAGATGGCCATACAAACTGGTAAAGCCATTGGGGTGATCAATGTAGATCGCATTCCCATAACCATAAGCATCTATCCGAATACGGCTGATGTATCCATCACCAGTAGCATAGATTGGATCACCAGAAACCTGGTTGAGCGATTTAATATCAAGCCCTGCGTGAAAGTGGTTTGACCTGAGTTCACCAAATGTGCCGGATAACTTCATCTCACGATTCACGGGTGAAACAAATTCACCCGTAGGATAGTGAGAAGCAAAATCTGACATCGATAACAACACAATACAGATCGTTATAAGACCATAGATCTTCATCGTCTAATCTTTTATTTTAGATACATCAGTGGATGTAGTGATTTCTTTCATCATAAGCTCAATTTCATATTCTGTGCGAAAGACAGATTTGCGTTTTCCTTCAATATTGTGTAAATCTTCAGCCAGCTTTTGGTTTACTGCGGGATTTTTCATCAATAGTTGCTGTGCGGTTTGTGCTAATGACCATTGGATCCAGAATGCATTTTGACGGATGCGGTCCTGGTCTATAGATGGATTATGAGTTTGTGAGACTTTGTATAAACGTAAAATCTCCCAAAGATTATCTATTCCATCTTTCTTAACAGCTGAGCTGGCTACAACCCTTGGTTCCCAATTCGTACGAAGATGAGCCATGTAATGCAATGCTGTTTTATAGTGACTGAGGGTGGTTTTAGCTGAAGATTCCAGTTCTCCATCGGTCTTGTTCACGACCACAATGTCAGCAAGTTCGGTAATGCCGCGTTTGATCCCCTGCAATTCATCCCCCGCACCCGGTTGTATGACAAGGACAAACCCATCGGTAAGTTGCCAGGCGATGTGCTCGGATTGGCCGACACCAACTGTTTCCAGAAATATGAGATCATATCCGATAGCTGACAGGAGGGTCATGAGTTCCCGGCTCCTTCGACCGATGCCACCCAGGATGGTGCCTGCAGGGCTGGAGCGTACAAAGGCAGAGGGGGACAACGATAATTGGTGCATGCGTGCCTTGTCGCCAAGGATACTGCCATGACTGATATTGCTCGTAGGATCAATGGTGATGACACCAACTTTATAGCCTTCTGAGATGGCCTTGTTTCCCAGGGCTTCTATCAGAGTACTTTTTCCGACACCCGGGGCGCCGCTAATGCTGAGCCGTAGTGATTTCCGGATATTTTCATCCTTTCCTTCACAAAGTTCCAGAAGCCGGACACTATAACTTCTATGATGCTCAAGGTCACTTTCTATTAATGTGAGAGCCTTCCCAAGGGCTACCCGGTCGCCGTGCAGCATCTTTTGAAACAAGTCATCAATGTGTAGCCCCATCCTGAACGATTGTAACAGCAACAAATATAATTTTTTATTATAACTTATATACCACTGAATACCAATATTTTAAATTTGTTAATGGGTTTAACTTAAATCGTTAATGGTCATAAAAAGGGGAATTAACCTTTTCATAATACGCTCACCGCATGCCATCGCATTTATTTGGCACTGATTGTATTTCAGTGGTGGGCGGAACTACTAATTTGAGTTATCGTCTGACATGGCGGAGAATTCGTTACATCCAGCCGCCCACCTTTTTATTCAACTACAAGTTGAGGCTTGTCAGAATTTCTGAGCTCCATTTCCGTGTATAAAAATCTATAGCATAGGAACCCGCCAGGGGGTCAGCATCCTTGTACATCTCACTTTCCAGTTGCAGCAGATGTGCAATATTCCGGTTGATCCGGTGATAGAATCTCGGGACATCTCCTTCAATAGGATGAACGCATAATGCATGCACACCCGTCATCGATGCGGCGAGAGCGCATGAAGAGGCCTGGATGAGGTATTTATCCGGATCAGTTTGGCCATTTGGCTGGATATGACATTCCAGGTAAACAGAGTTTTGATCACTGTTTACACCATTTACATTTAGAATATTCTGCCAGACAATATGAATGACTCTTGTCTGGATGATTTGCTTTAAAAAATCTTTATCGGCAGAATATCGAAACACACAATGTTCAAGGAACGAAGAACTACTTCCATGTTCAGTAAAATGTTGAAGGATATTCCGAAATATTTCTGTTATTTCTTTTATCCAGCTACCTTCTGAAGGAATATCATAAACAAATCTTGTATTTGCGTTTTCATTTATAATTCCTCCATTTTTTAAACGAACAATCAAATTAGGAGGAATAGCAGTTTCATTAAGATCGGAGGCATATTCAGGTTCCACGCTGATAGAAATAAAATCTTCAATTACCCCATCCAAAATTTTAGGAAAGGGGACTTGCGCATTTCCAATCCGAAGTATAATCGACTGAACTCCGTTTTGAAGTGATAAGAGTATTTCTGAATTGATTTCTTCAGGTGTTCGATTTCGTGCATCGATACATTCTGTCAGGGCAGGAGCATTTTTAAATAAATGATCCGGAAGATAGGGTGGTGCTGCATCCAGATCTTCTTTGTGATGCAATGGATGTCGTATTTCTCCCGGCCACCACTCAGATTCAAGACTTGAAACAGATTTCCCTTTAAGGTCAGTTGTGACCCTGGTGAGCCATTCTTCCTTTGTTACCTGTGGGAACCTGTATTGCCAATCTTCCATACCTGCACAATATTAGCAAAACCATATTGCAGTTGTTCTTTTGATCCTGACCGTATCTTTGAGGTATGAGCAGAATTGAAAAGCCCATTTACCTCGATTATCATGCGACTACCCCGGTAGATGAAAGAGTATTACAGGCCATGCTCCCTTTCTTTACTGATCATTATGGAAACCCTTCCAGCAGATCGCACCCTTATGGCTGGCAGGCCAGTGAAGCAGTTGAGATAGCACGAACACAGGTTGCTGATCTCCTGAAAGTGCGTTCGGATGAAATCATATTTACATCCGGTTCGACTGAAGGACTAAACATGGCCATTAAAGGTCTTGCTGAAAGTCTTGCACATAAAGGGAAACATATCATTTCAATAGCAACAGAACACCAGGCTGTTCTTGATCCGCAGACATACGTTTCCCGACATGGATTTAAGATTACGTATCTGAAAGTGACCGACAAAGGAATGATTGATATTCAGCAGTTGTCAGATGCGATCCAATCAGATACGATCATGGTTATCGCCATGTGGGCAAATAATGAAACTGGGGTGATCCATGATATGGCATCCATTGGAAAGATCTGTCGTGATAAAGGAATTGCATTTATAACGGATGCCACACAGGCGATAGGTAAAATTCCAGTGGACCCTATTGCGTGTGGTATTGATATATTAGTGATGTCGGGTCATAAGATCTATGGACCAAAAGGTAGTGGGGCCATTTGGATCCATCAGAATGAAAAAAAACTGAAGCCTGTTCCTCTTCTTCACGGAGGCGGTCATGAATCAGGCTTGCGTGCAGGTACATTAAATACACCAGGTATTGTCGGGCTGGGAATGGCTTGTAAATTGATCAGAGATGCTTTATCATCTGATATGGAGCATGTGCATCACCTGAGAAACGAATTTGAAAAAAGAGTGATCAGCCAGTTGGAAGAGGTTCAAGTGAATGGAGATTCAAACCATCGTCTTCCTACAGTTTCAAATCTCAGGATAGACTTTACAGAAAGTCAGGCAGTCATGACAAAACTGAGAACGAAACTTGCTATCTCCTCCGGCTCTGCCTGTAGTTCTGCAGATCCCGCCCCTTCTCATGTATTGTTGGCAATGGGCCTGACTGCTACCCAGGCAAAGGCATCTTACAGGATTAGTTTTGGAAGGATGACCACTGAACTGGAAATGGAGTTGGCAGCGCAGCTTTTGATCGATGCTGTCCAGGAATACAGGTCGCAAAACCCTGTGTGGCAGATGTTTAAGCAGGGTATTGACATTTCCGGCCTGCACGCATAGGAACTATCGGGGGCTCAGTTTGTTGTCATATCTTTGCAGCGAATTCAATCTTTAATTCAACAACATGTTATTTGTAGCAGATAGTGCGAAAGAACGGATCGTCCAGATCTTATCCGGTGAAAACAAATCACTTGACGAGTATTTCGTGCGCGTGAGTGTCACCAGTGGCGGTTGTTCAGGGTTAAGTTATGTGCTGGATTTTGATAACCAGTTGAAACCTGCTGACCAGGTTTTTGAGGATAAAGGCATCAGAGTTGTAACTGATTTGCGCAGCTTTTTATATGTGCACAACACCGTCCTTGAATTTTCAGGAGGACTGGATGGAAAAGGATTTGTCTTTAATAATCCGAATGCTTCACGCAC
>JANPKZ010000113.1:0-4973 GCA_031426295.1 Saprospiraceae bacterium | reverse complement strand
GCAATCACCTCCGCATCAGTCGGCAAAGTTTTGGGATTGATCACCTTCTCCAATTGACCTTCTTCATTGATCAGGTATTTCTGAAAATTCCATTTCACATCACTATCCAGATATCCGTTTTCTGACTTCTGCGTAAGGAATTGATACACCGGGTGCATATCATCTCCCTTCACAGAAATCTTGCCCATCATAGGAAAGGTTACACCATAATTCTGTTCGCAAAACGTTGCGATGTCTTCATTGGAACCGGGCTCCTGTGAACCAAAATTATTGGCCGGAAAACCGACGATCACAAAATTTTGATCTTTGTATTTGGTATAGACCGTCTGCAGGTCTTTATACTGAGGTGTATTCCCGCATCGGGATGCTGTATTAACGATCATCACCTTTTTCCCTTTCAATGTGGAAAAATCAAATGGTACACCATCAAGATCTGTGACGGTAAATCCGTAAATATTTTTTTGCTCCATATCAGGATCAGGATCTTGAGAAGGTGTTGCAGCGGGTTGCGGTTGGCTGCTACAAGACCAAAAACAGAAAAGTGCAAAAACGGACAGGATAAGAGTAAGTGGCTTCATAAAAGGAAAAATAGGTAAATAATAATAACAGGGCTTCATATTACAAAACCCGGATGCTATATACTCATAATAGTAGCTGTTTGGTTTTGCCTCTGAATAAAAAGGTCAGGATTAATCCTGCCACGAATCCCCCGATATGTGCCATATAAGCGACGCCTCCTTGTTGACCTGTAGTTTGCAAAGTCCCAATCCCACTAACTACCTGCAACAGGATCCATATTCCGATAACCATCAACGCAGGCGCGTGAACTACCCCCCTGCCCATGAATACTCGGATCCGGCCTTTTGGAAATAAGATCAGGTAAGCAGCCAGGACACCGGATATCGCACCCGAAGCTCCCACATTTGGTATCGTGGAGTCTGCACTGAAAGCAAGTTGTGCAAACAGCGCCGCGATCCCGCATAGCAGGTAAAAGATGATAAACTTTCCATGGCCAAACCGATCTTCTACATTATCACCAAAGATCCAGAGGTACAACATGTTGCCGATCAGGTGCATCCATCCGGCATGCATAAACATGGATGTAAATAATGTTGGCGCTCCCGCCGACGGATTATCCAGGAAACGTGCCGGTACGAATGCCCATTTTTCAATAAAGGCATTTCCCCCGCTAAGCTCCAGGAGAAATACAATCACATTCAATGCGATCAGGACATACGTTACGATCGGCGTAATCTTTCGCCCGGTATTGTCGTCGCCAATAGGTATCATATGAGTTGGTTAGAATTGGTGAGGAAAATTTGGATTCGGTGGTTAGAAACAACGGTTGGAGGTATTAGTTAAGATGTCTCGTTCTGGCGGGCCTTCAGGCCATAGGGCTTCACCCTATGCTAAGATCCTCCGGCCCTTCAGGCCTAAAAATCAAGATCCCGCCAGCCATGCAATCCATGCCAGCCATGCAATCCATGCCTAAAAGTTATCTTTGCCCCCTCAAATTAACTACCCATGTCCACAGATATCTTTAAAGACATCGTCTCCCACAGCAAAGAATATGGTTTCATCTTCCCATCCAGCGAAGTATACGATGGCCTGAGTGGCGTCTATGATTACGGACCGAATGGCGTAGAGCTGAAAAACAATATCAAAGCCTATTGGTGGAAATCCATGGTGCAGTTTCATGAAAATATCGTGGGCCTGGATGCAGCGATCATGATGCATCCGAAAACCTGGAAAGCTTCAGGGCATGTCGATGCATTTAATGATCCCCTCGTGGATAACAAGTCTTCACAAAAACGTTACCGCGCAGATGTCCTGATCGAAGAAGCCCTTGAGAAGATCATGGCCAAAGCTGACAAAGAAATTGAAAAAGCAAAAAAACGTTTTGGCGATTCCTTCGATGAGAATAAATACAAGACCGAAAATGAACGCGTTGCCGGTTATATCAAACAACACGATGAACTGAATCACCGCTTTGTAACTGCTATGGGCAAAGGCGATATGCCAGAACTTAAAGCTGTCATAGAAGCACTTGAAATTGCGGATCCGGTAAGTGGTTCACGAGACTGGACAGATGTGCGCCAGTTTAATTTAATGTTCCACACACAGCTTGGAAATATTGCAGGCGAAGAAGGCAAATTGTATCTGCGTCCGGAAACCGCGCAGGGAATTTTTGTCAATTTCCTCAACGTCCAAAAAACAACACGACAAAAGCTTCCATTCGGTATTGCGCAGATTGGTAAAGCATTCCGGAATGAGATCATTGCACGCCAGTTTATCTTCCGCATGCGTGAATTCGAACAAATGGAAATGCAATACTTCATTCAGCCAGGCACGGAAATGGAATGGTATAATTACTGGAAGGAGACCCGTATGAAATGGCATCTTTCATTAGGTACCGATCCATCGAAATTGCGTTTTCATGATCACGAAAACCTGGCGCATTATGCAAATGCAGCAGTGGATGTGCAATTCCAGTTTCCATTTGGATTTAAAGAACTGGAAGGTATTCACTCACGTACGGATTTTGATCTCAGCAGCCACCAGGAATTGAGTGGCAAGAAGATGCAGTATTTCGATCCCGAAACAAATGAATCGTATGTGCCGTATGTCGTGGAAACATCTATCGGTCTTGACCGAATGTTCCTTGCGATGATGAGCACAGCATACACTGAGGAAAATGTTCCTGATGCGGATGGAAAAGATTCAACGCGCATTGTGTTGAAATTTCATCCCGCACTCGCGCCAGTGAAATGTGCGATTCTTCCGTTGCTGAAGAACAATGATGATCTCACAGCCATGGGGCGTAAGATCTTTGATGATCTGAAATATAATTTCCTCTGCCAGTATGATGAGAAGGACGCGATCGGCAGAAGGTATCGGAGGCAGGATGCAATCGGTACACCTTATTGTGTGACGGTGGATCATCAGAGCCTGGAAGATCAGACTGTGACGATACGTGAACGTGATACTTTAATACAGGATCGCGTACATATCTCGAAAATAAAAGAGATCGTAAGCGAAAAGATCAATTTCGAAAGTCTTTTGCAATCACGGTAAAGCCGCGGACACACTCCAAAATTTATACTGAGCAGTAGCGATTAAAAAAGCCGCTGATTTCTCTAATTACACTAATCAAAAAAAACTAAAAACTAAAAACTAAAAACTAAAAACTAAAAACTAAAAACTAAAAATTATTATTTTATATCAATTACTGAATACCGATTACTGAATACCGAACACCTAACCATTACATCCAATGATGATGATCCACCTCCACCCGGTACATGATATAATCCCTGGCATCACGCGCAATCTTTTCATTCAGGAACGGAAAACTGATATCACCGCCCGCAGTATAGATATGTAGCGAGGACAATCCACGCATGCGCTGCAGCGGGGATGATTCAATCGTCACACTTTGGATTTTAAATATCTCAACTAATTTATAGGAGCGTCCGAAGATACCTCCTTCGGATACAATGTAATCTTCATGGATCTGGAACCGTCGCTTACGCTGATACAAATACCCCATGTAAATGGCTAACGGAAATATCAACATCAGAAACCACTGTGTAAATCCATCATTGTAATATGCCATCAACCCAAAAAATAATGCAGGTAAAAATCCAAGAAGGAACACCATCCTGTATACAACTGACACATCCATCTTGTGCGGCGTAAATGTCGCACTCCTGAACCCGGGCACAATCATATCCAATGTATGATTTACCTGCTGCTCATAACATCCGGGAATAACTAACGACTTGTCCGTATCCTGTTCAATATTTGTGGCCTGATAAATATTCATCTGGAAGATCCCAAACAACTGTTTGAGCGGCGATGTAAGCCAGCGGATCAACTGGATCTTGGATTTCTGAATCGATTTTTCATTGCGTGTAAATAAACCACTCACTACTTTAAAACTCTGACCTTCGCGCCAGAATTTTAATCCATAATATTTCAGCACTGTACGGAACAATGTGATAAAAAATGAAATGCCAATAAACAACGGGATGGCAACAATGGTCGCCAAAATGCCCACCAGCGACATGGCATTCGTTGTGTCTTCAAGCTGCCTGTACACATCCCATCCCAATAACTGGTCAAGATCATCTGCAAGACTCAGGAAAAAAGCAAAGATGATTAATGCCGTACGCAGATGATTTTCACTCACTCCTACTTTGATCAGGTCTTTAGATGACAATGACATGATCAGCTCCGGGACAACTTTGAGGGGAGGAACATTTGCCGGAATGTCAGATTCAGATGGTATTGTTTTTGTGATCGCTCTCTTGTAAGCCAATACGATCTCTCTCAATTCTTCAGCACTTTGCTGATCAATGGCATCCAGTTCAAGTTCACTTCCTTTCGATCCTGCTGTATCCACCTTGACACTAACCACATCCAGGAACTGGTGAACTACATTTCGTTTAAAGTCTACCGATTGAATGCGATCAAATGGAACATTCAAAACAGTTTTTCGAAACACTCCAGATCGTACGCACAACTCATTGTTCTGGATGAAAAAATAATAGCGCGTATACGCGAGTATCGAATAGATAAGGGAAATAAATACCACACCCAATACAGTGAAAATGATCATCAACCCTTTATCACTTTTCGGATTGATGAGCACAATCAGTAGGATCGGCCATATCTGCCGCACCACGATCCGAAAATACCGGAGCAGGATCAGGACAATCGCTTTGGGCGATTGACGTTGGGGTTGATAAAAGCGCGATGCATCCATTCCCTAATCTTCTTCAGCGGATTGTTCGGTCGTGCCCAGGATGTAATTCTTTAATTTCTCTGCGGTCTCCGGTAATAAACCCGGGATCATAAGATCCGTACTTTGGCCACCTGCGGTGTAGATCGTTAGTTTTGAAATTCCAAAACGCCTGTCCAGAATTCCCTGCTTGATGTCACAGTGTTGCACCCGGTTAAATGGCACAGTG
>JANPKZ010000112.1:0-8670 GCA_031426295.1 Saprospiraceae bacterium | reverse complement strand
ATCATCCAGGTAATCACGTTTTGCAAAACCGCATGTGCCAATCGCAGAATCTGTTTCTTTCAGCACCACGACTGCGAAACCGAATTCATTTTCCTCAAAACTTTTGATGCTTCCGTTTAACAAATAGTTTTTAGCATCTTCAAGAGTATGGACATTCCGGTCTCCTATATATTCTATCCATGAAGGTTCATTAACCAGTTGAAGCATGAATTCGGCATCGTCGACTGTTGGACGACGCAGGTAGAGGCGGTCGGTTTGGAGGATCATAGGTGAAAGATAGTGAGAGAAGTGAGAGAAGTGAGAGAAGTGAGAGAAGTGAGAGCGTGAGAGGGTGAGAGCGTGAGAGCGTGAGCTGTGATTCGGATTCAAACTCCACATGAACAAAAGTCCCCGCAGGAAATCGGTACACTTTTGAAATGATACCTCCATCAGAATACAAAACTTCTTCATTTTGGACTCACATCTACTCCAGGAATAGTTTCTTGACGACACTGGTACCATCGTGATGGATATGAACAAAGTATACGCCCGAAGGTAATGCCGGTAATGAAACGTAATCATCTTTCGTGATCATTTTACGCATCAGGATACGTCCATCAGTTGAAGTGATGGTCAGATTAAATTTTCTGAAATATTCCAGATTTGTAGAAATTCGAAAATCGCCATGTGCCGGATTGGGTATGATCAGAAAATCAGTACTTTTCTCATCTTCACCTGTAACATATGTAGGAATTGAGGTGCAATCTCTGTCAACTTGCAAAGCACTATCGAGCTCATGAAAATCAACTCCAATATCTGCGCCATCATCTGAAAGACCGGCAAAAGGACTTCCCGCGGAAAGTGCATAGCCATGATAATCTAATGGCGCATTTGCCAGATCGGAAAACCCCACAGCATCTACATTTGCCGGGAAATAGTTTTTACTGTTGTTATTAAAGTTGGTGTATTTAGAAGCATTTCCTCCAATCAGCACATTTTGATGAAAATGTTGATTGGTGTCTGTCACATCGGGAAAATAAGTCATAAACGTTGCATTTCCCTGCATTTGTCCCGGCCCATAAATACCCTGGTAGCCTCCTGTAGAAACAAAACTCTGGACAAGGTTATTCGTAAAGATGAAATTATCGGTTACTCCAAATGCCCATGTGATGGGTCCGGTCTGCAATATAGTATTGTGATCAATCCAGACATCACGTGGTTTACCAATCTTCAGAAACGTACCATCATTGGGACCGTCGATATTAAGATCTCCGTAAAGGGGCCCATTTACATCTTCAAAAAGATTATTACAGATTTTAATCCGTGCACTGCGGTTGCCAATTCCATCGTCTGACCCTGGCAGCGATATTCCTGATCCCACATGACGTATGATATTATTGCGAATGGTGATGTCACTAACATCCGCTTGTGGGGAAGCACCACCTTCGGTTCTGATCGTTAGCAATATGGCAGCGCCGCTTTGACCAATAGGAAGATCTGCCCAGGAATTTTCAAGAATATTCCCCTCCAATAATACACGCTTACCTGTTTTTAATTCAAATAAATTTTTAATGGTCCAGTGTTTCCCTGCATATTCAGGATGGCCAACTCTCCATGACCATGGTTTATAAAAATGATTTTGTGTGATCTCAATATCTGATGGTACAAGTCCTGGAATCGAAGGCGCAGCACCTCCGAATATCACATTCTCCCCTGCACCTTCCAAATAGTTATTGATAATTTTAAATGGACCCGGACCATTAAATCCTGCAATTGCCTGCGCATCAAATCCAATACTATGAAAATCCGAAATGTATGAATCAATGATGGCGCCATCTGCACAGTCAAGCCGGACACCAAACTTCATGATTTCAGCATTGGTATGTCCATGGATGAAACACCTGTCAATAATCAATTGGTAAGGTACTTTGTCCAGCGTGTTTTGAGCAGAAGATCCATCCCCCAAATTGATCAAACCATAACTATTCATGACGTTTACGTCCACCGATATTTCGATGCCAACAAATCTGTAATGATGCGCATTTGCCATCGTCCTGATAGCTGGAATACCTGCAAGGTGGTTGGTTATAATTTTGGGCATGGCATTCGCCTGGACCGGAAAATTGAATGAGCCAGTGGAATCGACAGGGTCAATACGTGTTGACTCAGGAGGTAACAGATCCATTCGTGAAGACATGATGATGATCCATTCGTCTCCGGCTCCTTTATCCGGCAATGAAAATCCACCATAAAATATTGATCCCGCATCCAGTAACAGTATGGAACCCGGTTGTGCATCATTAATCGCCAGCTGCAGATCTGAGTAATCCTTGCCGGGTCCTACAGTGATATAATCATATCCGGTCGTATCCGGAAAACATGTAATGATAGAACTGGTATTTGGAAGTGCCGGCTCAACCTGGGCAGAGAGAGTTAATGTCCATAGCACCAAAGTGAAAATTCCATATAATTTGATTCGCATCAGCTACATGTATTATTTGGGTTCTCATATTAAGATACTGTAAAAAGAATTTCGTGCCTTCTTCCCATCATTGCAATTGAGTGATTATTGAATCACTAATTTCCTGACCGCTTGACTGTCCTCTGATGAAACTTTGATAAAATAGATCCCTGATTGAATACCGACCAGATTAATGTCCTCCTGTTGGCGTAAACCTGATTTTTCAAATAATACTTTTCCATCTATGGCGATCAGTGACATCTTCATACCCGACATATCTGTGTCATGGAATGAAATCCTGACAATATCATGTGCAGGATTAGGAAACAGTGTAAATATTTTATTGGCATCCAGCGTTTTATATCCTGTGATGATGTTAAAAGTAAAATAAGCAGTATCAGCATCGCATCCGTTATAAGCGATGAGTGTCACCGTATATTCCCCGTCTGTGAAGGTATGATCCGGCTCTGATTCTGTACTGGTGGTACCGTCACCAAAATTCCACAAAACAGCATTGGCGCCAATTGAAGTACTATGAAAAATAACGATACCTCCTTCTATCATTTCATAATCTGCACTTGCAATTACTTCAAAATCTGCATTCGAAATAGCTGTATCAGAAATTCCCTGGCTTAGGTTATAATATGTACCACTGGGAGAAGTAGTCAACGCTAACGCCCTCACCATGTATGAATAGGTCCCTGCCGCCACACAGGTATCCGTATAAGCTAATCCGGTGACAGGCCCGGATGAGAGTCGCTGATACATATCATCCTCACTTCCTTTCTTATAGATGTGATATCCAATCACATTCTCTGCTGAAGCATTCCAGGAAAAATCAACATTGGACGCATTGGCAGTGGCTACCACATTCGATACAGGTGCAATGATATCATTTCGTAATGTGGGATCTCCCATAAACGCAGTATGCACAACACGTGCACCAAAATTGAAATAATAAATTCCGTTATTGTTTTGTGACAGACGCACATCGTATCCAATATGCTCACCCAGGCCCATGTGATGGAATTGCCAATGTGGACGGCCGCTCCAGACATTTGTTAGTGCACGACCTTTTGCTAATGGTGCGCGCAAAAAATTATCTGGTGTATCCCAATCTCCGAAATATGAACCAAATAACATGGTGAATACTGTCTGCACATTACCATTTGCGAAATCATTTGTCGTACCGACACCACCTGCACCCTGGTACCAACCACCACCACATCCATAAGACCACAAATAACTGGAGTCATTCAACGTGGGAAAATATTTGGTAGAAAACACATTGTCTATACCAACCAGGGGTGCTGCATTTTTATAACCACTTGCTGCAAAAGCTTCACCCGAGAAGTACCCAAAGTTGTCATCAACTAAAGCGCGGTGTACCGGCTTGTAAATTTTATGACGGTATTCATGATCCTTGTCAAGATAATTTCGCAGCATTTCTTCTTCTGTCAATCCAATAGATGGCATATTGAAAAAGTCAACACGACCAAGTTGTAATTCAAGGTCTGAAGGAAATACGCCCTGATCAAATTTTCCATCTTCCGGTACATTGTGATTTCGTGTATCTGATGCGGTTGTATTGTTGATTGCCGCGTCTGTCCAAACTCCATTTACATCCGCATAATATGCATCTGCCGGATAAGCTCCCGTATGGTCGCCATGTCCGTCCACATTAATTTCGCCACTATACGGCACAGGTATACGTCCCAACAGAAGCGCTGTTTTTGTATTTACAGGATCCAGGCTGTATGCATCCTGGATCAGCATCTTCACAACATTCACTTTCATAGTACGTGGTACGATATGTCGAATCACCCTCCATCCATCACCTTCCAGGTCATCGTGCAGCCTGTCAATTTCAAAAGACAAGGCATCAGCAAAGGTGCTATCGATCAGGACGATGATATTGCCACGGTATTCGATCAGCGGGGCCTTGATCCCTGAATAAATATATCCCTCTCCTGAATAATTCGTTGCCTGCCTGAAGACCCGGTATTCATATGGTATGCCAACGCTCACAGTCGTGTCCGTAAATGTTGTATCCCTTCCATCAACGCTTCCAACGACGGCGCCCCATGAAGTTCCATTCTTTAATTTTCGATAGATAAAATGTCTGGTCGCTGATGTATCCTGGATCCACTCCAATGTAATGCGTGGCGGTGTTTCCTGAACAACTGCTGAAAGCTGAACGCTTGCATTCTGGCAGGTCTGGCTATTGACTTGTACCAGGTTTGTAATGAATAAAATAAAGATGAGTAGACGTTTGGTCATATCAGCGTGTGTTTAAATGTTGAAGATAGGAAAAAGACGAAAGACAATGAAGCAAGGACTTAACATCGCATTGCCGCTAATTACACTAATTAACGCTAATTAAAACAATTTAAACACTGAACACAGAATACTGAATACAGAATACTGAATACAACCTTCTCACTTCTCTCACTCTCTCACTTCTCTGCTACACCTGCACCTTATTCAGCACATTAAAAAACTCATCCTTCCGGCTGCGGGCCAGTTGGATCTGCGCACCATCACGCATAAGGAGATAATTTTCTGCCTTGACAAACTTGCGGACCTCCTTCAGATTAATGAGATGCGATTGATGTACACGATAGAACCCATAGTCGGTCAATAAAAATTCAAAGTCTTTGATGATCTTACTGACCATGACAGGCTTATGGTCGCGAAGAAATAACTGCGTATATGCGCCTTGCGCTTCACAACGGATGATATCGCGGATACGAACAAACTCCACCGCTTCAGAAGTCGATACAAGCAACACAGGATCTTCATTCGGATTTTTCAGGTTGGTGAGCAGGTTCTGGATCTTGTATTGGTCTTCATGTTTGTTTTCAGGGGTAGCCTTTTTTACAGCTGCTTTAAGTTCTTCGATATCAATAGGCTTGAGCAGGTAATCAATGGCGCTGAATTTGAAAGCTTTCAATGCATACTGATCGTACGCTGTCGTAAAGATCACCGATGGATGAAAGTTGCCCATACGGTCGAGCACATCGAAACCCGTACCCCCATTGATCTGCACATCAAGAAAAACAAGATCAGGCTGACATGTCTGGATAGCTTCAATTCCTGCAGGTACCGAGTCAGCCTTCGCTACTACTTCTACTTCCGGACAATAGGTATTTAATAAATTTTCAAGAACGATCCTGCTTCTCTCTTCATCTTCAATGATTACGGCTTTCATGATATGTTTAATTTGTCAAGGTTAATCCATGGGTAAGGTAATCTCTACACGCGTCCCTAAAGGTTGTTGCATACGATCATACAGATCAGTGATCTTAAACGGCTGATGACCATTGGTTGAACCCATATGTCGTAAGCGTTCTTCCACAATGGAAAGACCTTTACTCACATGGGTTTTGGAATCTGTATATTTCATTTGTTGAGATGCAACTCTGCCAATACCATTGTCCTCTACAATGATCATCAGATGTTCACCATCTTTTTTGATCTCAACAGAAAGATGCCCCGGTGTTGACTTTTTCAACAAGCCATGACGAATTGCATTTTCAACCTGTGGCTGAATAAAAAATGGTGGTATTTCTGCAGAATGAATATTCAGTTCGGGAGATACTTTAATCTCATATGTGAATTTATTTGGAAATCTCATGTTCTCCAGCTCCAGGTAATCTTCGATCAGCTTGATTTCTTCATATAATGGAATACGGCTTTGCGCAGACATATTTAAAACTGTCCGCAGAATCCTTGAAAACCGTGTCAGGTATTTCATGGCACCTTCCACATCATGCACGATAATGAATTGCTGGATCGAGTTCATCGAATTGTAAATGAAATGTGGATTCATCTGTGCCTGTAAAGCACGTTTTTCAAGCTCCAGGATTTGACGGCTGATCTCAGATTCTTTCTTCTGCCGGTTTTCCGCCATGGTTTCCCTGTATTTGATATACCAGAAAATAGCACCTCCGATCAATGCCAGCATGAGCAGACGAAACCATGCTGTTTGATAAAAGGGTGGTGACACATAAATCGGAATGACCAGGTCAGCCTTTGATGATACCTCATCTGCCGTAACAGCCTTTGCATGAAATACATATTTTCCCGGTTTCAGATTGGAGAATAAAACTGTATGTTGATCTCCAAGCTGGATCCAGTCCTCATGCAGCGGCTCCAGTTTATACATATACTGCACGCTTGTCTGATCCGAATAATGGATACCTGTAAATTCAATTTCAATAAGGTCATCATTGTAAGACAGCCGCACATCATCCGTTGACAGATGAGATGCTGTAAGACCATGATGTATCGAATTGAATGAAACAAGTTTTAATTTTGGTGAAGTCGGATTGGATCTGAGCTGATGTGGATTAAAATAATCTACACCGTTCATACCACCGAAGTAAATGATGCCATCCGCCGTAATATGCTTTGCACGATCGTAATAGACACCATTGTTCAAACCATCTGCACGATTGTAGTTTACAATTTGTTGCGTGTTCGGATTGAAAGATGAAATTCCGGACTGAGTTGCTAGCCAAATTATCCCAACATCATCCTGTACGATTGAGGAAATATAATTACTGGCTAATCCTTCTTTGTAATTGATGGATATCATTTTTTCCGTGGCAGGATCCATTTGGACCAATCCATTGTCAGTCGCCAGCCAAATGAAATTCTGAGGGTCAATAAGTATATCATTCACTGAATTGCTCGGCAAGGAATTGGTATCCCCATATCGCTGAAGAAAATGCCTGATCTCCTCGGTTTCAGGATTGAGTTGAGCGACACCCTTATTATCACTTACAAACCAAATATTACCATGCTTATCTTCTGCCATGGCCTGAATAAAGTTCCGGTTATCATTCAGGACAGAAGGAAGTTTGTAGGATTTTATAACACCCAGCTCTTCTGAAAACAAATGTAGACCTGAGATCCCCCCAATCCAGATGCGTGACTTTGAATCCTGCAAAGCAGATCGATTGGTACCGACAATTTCATGCTGAGCAATAATGTTGGCCTCCTTGTCCAATATGATGATCACATTAAAACAAACAAGCATGGTATGACCATTATGTAACTCCAGGATCCCTACAATAAGATCTTCCGGTAAGAACGCTTTACCCTCTTGTTCAGAAGACATATGAACACGTTCATTCGTCTTCTTATCAATGCGTACTAAACCCTTTTCACGGTACGCAAACCAGTATGCATCTTTCGAAATAAAAATTTCACTGTTAGATTGATGAAAAGTATAAGGGTGTTTATAATGGCGGAATCCCTTTGGATATGGATAATAATAAAGTCCTTCTGCAAGCAACCATACCATGCCGCTGGAATCGACAAACGGATTCCGGTAAAAACGTTCGTGACCAATCTCAGGGTTTAAAGAGCTTTGAAGAAATAAAGTTGAATCCCTGAAATCATAACCATAAACCTGATCACCAAATACCGAAACCCATAACCTGTTGTCCAGATCAAAGGCAAATTCAGCATCCCTGAATGTAGTATCAAAGGGAATACCTGTAAAGGACTTGAAATGGTTAGGAGTGTCTTCAAAATACAACCGATCGTTCTTTTGATTACAACTCACCCACAGTCTGCCTAGCCTGTCATATCCGAGTGCATTAATACCATAAGCAGGTAGACCATTAAACTGTTGCGGACAATACACTTTTTGGTTTTTTGTATCCATACGGTATAATCCTTCGCGAGTTCCTACCCACATGGTACCATCACGAGAAGTAAGAATAGTGGTCGAAAAAGGTGGAAAATCACATGGAGTCAGTGGAAAGATTTTTGCGGCATCTACGGAGGTGAAAATTTCCCTTTCTTCCCGTATTAGGAACAAGCCTTCATTAGTCAGCATCCAGATCAGGTGTGTGGAGTCTTCAGCAATCTCCCTGACATTCATGGCATGATTCAGGATTGTATCATTTGAAAGTTGCAACTTCCGGTAGGAGGATTTCAAAGGATCTGAGAGGCTTATACCATGACCCGTGCTGCTCACCCAAAGTCGGTTCCTGGAATCTTCATACAGGTTGACGATCAGATTTGCTGAGATGGTCGTGGAGTCTGATGGATCGTTACGATACACCTTAACTTTATAACCATCATACCTGGCGAGACCATTGGTACACGCGATCCACAATAGGCCATCCCGGGACTGTATCACTTTCCGAACCCCGTTATTTGGCAATCCATCCTGATCTGTCAGCCGCCCAAAGAAAAACTGCTCCGGTTGTGCA
>JANPKZ010000111.1:0-9413 GCA_031426295.1 Saprospiraceae bacterium | reverse complement strand
AGGCCTGAAAGGCCGATGTAAACGCGATATTCGCGACTTGATTTTTCCATCCAACATCAAATTCAAATCCAACATTCAAATCAAAAATCAAAAATCCCTATTCATTATTCATCATTCTAAAGAGGTTTACTCGGCCGCACTTCGATCTTACTTGGCAATGTTCTTGGATTCATCTTCAGCAGATCGATCACCATCTGACCAATGTCTTCGGGCTGGATCTTCCAATTATCCTGCTCTGATGGAACGTGGTCATTGAAATATGTGGCTACCGAACCAGGCATGATTGTGGAGACCTTGATTTCATATTTTCGAAGATCAAGCATTACTGCCTGTGTAAAACCAACCAATCCAAATTTGCTGGCGTTGTAAGCAGCACCATTAGGGAAAAAGTTAGTGCCTGCGAGGCTGGCAATCGTAATGAAATATCCTTTTGATGTTTTGAGGCCATCAACAGTTGATTTGATTGTATTGAACACACCGGTAAGGTTGATGTCAATCACTTCTTTCCACATATCAAGTGACATTGTATCAATCGGATCAAAATGACCAACGCCGGCATTGGCGATTACGACATCCAATGTGGACCATCTCTTCAGTAAGTCAGCTGCAATTTCATTCATACGCTGATCATCACGCACATCCGCTTCGTAGCCGACAGCATCGGTAGCGCCTTTGGAGACCAGGTTTTGTGCTGCCTTTTCAGCTTCTGCCCCATTGCGGCTGGTGATCGCAACACGCATACCTTCAAGCGCCATGGATTCTGCAATGCCCAGGCCGATACCTTTGGAGCCGCCGGTGATGAGGGCAGATTTATTCTTCAAGCTTGTTATAGTCATGTCAGGAATTGTTTTTAAAAAATGAAAGGTAGGTTTTACTTCCTATCTGCAAATCTATTTTTAGATATGTTCCCGATATGGGAACTTTTTATATCTTTGTGTTGTGAGAGTAATTTCAAAAGGTACGCTACGGCAATTTTGGCTCATACATAGAGATTGCGAACACCAGCTTAAATCATGGTATAAAGAAGCACATGAAGCGCAATGGAGAAAATCTGCTGATATTAAGTTAATGTATCCATCAGCAAGCATTTTGCCGAATAATAGAATCGTTTTTAATATCAAAGGAAATCGATACCGTTTAGTAATCAGGATTAATTATGATTATTTAGTTGTCTGGATCCGGTTTATTGGAACTCACCAGGAATACGAATCCATAAATGCATCAGAAATATAACATGGAATACAAAATAATTAAGACGGAAAAGGAATATCAGAAAGCCCTGGAACGGTTGAATATAATATTTGATGCTCCCAAGAACTCCAGAAACGGTGATGAACTCGAATTGCTTTCTTTACTAATTGATAATTACGAATCAGAAAATACTGCAATTGAATTTCCAGATCCCATTGAAGCGATCAAATTTCGAATGGAACAATTAGGGTATAAGCAAAAAGATCTGGCAGAAATATTAGGGCTGAAAAGCAGAGTAAGTGAAATTCTAAACCGGAAAAGAAAATTGACTCTTGACATGATTCGAAAATTGAATGAGGGATTAGGAATTCCAACAGAGGTTTTAATTCGGGAATACTAAATTTGCCACTTCATTCATAAAAACAGAATTCCATCCAACCACCACCTATCCCCACCCA
The DNA here is from genome assembly GCA_031426295.1 of Saprospiraceae bacterium. GTDB lineage: Bacteria > Bacteroidota > Bacteroidia > Chitinophagales > Saprospiraceae > Opimibacter. The sequence continues at coordinate 7,764 of JANPKZ010000111.1, read as the reverse complement.
CACACCGCCGCCTATCCCGATACGACCAGAATGCGACATCACCAAAACACAGATCATGGTCGATCTCTTCGCCATACCCAGGGAACAACGCGACGACCAGTGGCGAAAGACATTTCTCGAAAATGTGGAGACTGCCAGCTTCATGAAAGGCGATCCCGAATTGCTTACCGGTCCTGACGGATTTCCGTATTTCATCATGCGCACTCCGATCCCGATGCAGCCTTTCGAATCTTTCTGCATCCGGAATATGAAAGATGATTTTATCCTCCACAATGGATGGGGTATTGTCATCAACCCCGCTGAAGAAACCGGTGATTGGGTCTTTACCTACGGTGACATTGTCAATCTCCATGTCAGCCAAAAATTTTATTCAGAAGCGGCAACACCCGATGTCCCGCTTACAGAAGTCATTACAGCTGATGAAGAGGTGCTGATCGGGCAGCCATCAGAGTCGTTTGTGCCCGTGCATACCAGGAATATCATACGCAGTTTTCTGAAAAAAAATGGCATCGACAACCCTTCATTTATGATGATGGCCCGCAAAATGCACGGCACTGTAGTTAACCAGCTCGTATTCAATATTTTTAAAGAAGACCATACACCCGAGCAGATTGAATACCTGATGCGACCTATTAGCTGGCTCCTCCCCCGGCACTATATTCTCATCATTATTCCAAAAGACTCCGATCTGGTAAAGAATTTTGGGGAGATATAGCACTATTCAGAACAAATTACCCTTTTCCGTCATTAAAGATTGTAACCTGACCAATGATCTTATATGGAAGAGCGTAGCCAAACCATCCAGACATTCTTTGAAGAGTACCAACGTCACTTCAATGATTCCCTCAACGAACAGATTGCAGACATCGAGGAGATCATGAGCGAATCCTTCGCGGAATGTTTTGTAGAATCCAGTCTTGTGGGTGTAAACTGTGGAAGAAATGATGACAACTTTCTTAAGAATATCCTTAAAGGAATCGAGTTCTATAAAAGTATTGGCAGCAAATCCATGCACATCACGGATACCCAAATCGAATCCCTCGACAACTATCATGACATGGTAAAAGTGCAATGGCAATATGCTTTCCAGAAAAATCAGAATGCGGGCACAATGGACTTCCAGGTGATATACTTCCTTCGAACTGTGGAAGATGAAATGAAAATCTTTGCTTATATCGCCGGCGACGAACAAAACGCACTGCAGGAACGTGGACTTGTACCCGGTAAATAACCATCCCCTACCCTTTCCTCTTTTCCCCACATTAGTTGGGCAAGTTTGACGAACTTTAGAGCAGTATCTGCATTCAAAGTTTCGAAACCAACTATTCATGCCCCAGGACAATGACCAGATCGAGCACCTGCTAGGGAAGCTCAATCTTCTTATTCAACGCCAGGATCAGATCTCCAAAGAGATGCAGGATCTGCGTGCAGAACTGCACCAGTATCAAAATCCAATCATCACCTCCGATCAGGATCAACCTGAAAACCTGTCAACTGACACATCAGAAATATTTATTCCGGATGATTATGTGGAGGCGATAAGCAAACCTGAGCCACCTTCCTTACCACCAATTCCGGTTATAAAACCCGCAAAAAAAAGTACTGTATCCGAAAAATATATTGGTGAAAACCTCATCAGCAAAATTGGAATAGCAGTATTAGTCATAGGAGTTGGCATCGGAGCAAAATATTCAATCGATCACGACCTGATCAGCCCGTTGACAAGAATACTTCTGGGATATGCTGTAGGCATTGGTCTTGCATTTTTTGGCATCCGTCTCAGGAAGACGTATGAAGATTTTAGTGCCGTCCTGGTGAGTGGCGCGATTGCCATCATGTATTTTATTACGTACGCTGCATTTAGTTTTTATGGCCTGATGCCGCAGTGGGTAGCATTTACATTAATGGTTTTGTTTACAGGATTGACTGTATATGCCGCATTTCTGTATGACAGGCAGGTCATTGCACATATGGGCCTCGTAGGTGCATATGGAATTCCATTTTTATTAGGCAGGGAGACTTCTGATTTTACATTCCTGTTTGCCTACATGGCGATCATCAACATGGGTATCCTGTCCATTGCCGTGTTGAAGTATTGGAAGTCATTGTATTATTCGGCCTTCATCCTGACATGGCTGATATTTGGTATGTGGTATTTTATTGATTATGAACCGTTGATGCATAGAGGAATCTTCTGGGCATTCGCCACCATCTTTTTTACAACCTTCTACCTGATCTTCATTGCCTATAAATTAAAACACAAGGAAAAATTCCAGTATGAAGACATCCTGCTCATCCTGTCAAATTCATTCGTTTTTTATGCGCTTGGCTACGCAGCATTAAATAATTTCTTCGAAGCAAAAATGTATTTGGGCCTGTTTACACTTGGCAATGCATTCATACATGCTAGTGTCAGCATCATTGTATACAGGCAAAAATTGTACGACCGCAATTTATTTTACCTGATTGCAGGTCTTGCCCTGATCTTCATTACGATTGCCATCCCTGTCCAATTGGACGGAAACTGGGTGACGTTACTCTGGGCAGGAGAGGCAGCGTTGTTATTCTGGATCGGCCGTTCGAGACAGGTTGCTTTTTATGAAAAACTCGCTTATGGGATGATGTTGCTTGCGCTCGCCAGCATGATAGGTGACTGGACGACAATGCAGGATGCGTATATCGTTGACGTTCCTGAAACGCGACGCACTCCTTTTCTGAATATTGGATTTTTAACTTCCCTGCTTTTCATTGGCTGTTTTGCATTCATCTTTTATACGAACAAAAAAACAGATGTAGTTCCGGAAGGGATGAAACCCAATCCGTACAGGGACCTCATCAATTTTATGATCCCTGCAATTATGCTGCTCGTGATCTATTGTTCCATCCGCATGGAAATATCAGTCTATTGGGAGCAACTCTACCAGGACAGTTCAAAGACGATCACCCCGGAAGGACAGGACTACCCAAATTATTATCAGAACTACGACTATAGATCACTTAAAACTGTCTGGCTTATCAATTATTCCATGGTATTTTTTGGGATCCTCATGTTGTTCTTTTCAAAATTTCTGAAAGAACGATCTATCCAATTGGTACTCATCGGAACATCAGCTGCATGCATTATGATATTCCTCTCGCAAGGCTTATATGAATTAAGCGAACTTCGAGACAACTATCTTGATCCTGCATTAACTGAATATCCTAAGAGTTCATGGAATATATATGTACGGTATGTGTCGTATTCATTTGCAGCCTTCTTGTTGTATGTCATGCATTGGTATGTATATAAGGTAAAAGCATCAGAACCTCAAATGAACCTGAAAGTTGGCTTTGACATATTGCTTTACACGTCAATCTTGTGGGTTGCGAGCAGCGAGCTGATCACGATCATGGAGATGATGCATTCCAATCAGTCGAATAAGCTTGGGCTCAGTATCCTGTGGGGTGTATATGCACTCATGCTGATCGCTATCGGTATCTGGAAAAATAAAAAACATCTGCGGATCATGGCCATCATACTATTTGCAGTGACGCTGATCAAACTGGTGGTGTATGACCTCACGCACCTGGACACAATATCCAAAACTATTGTATTTGTTTCTCTTGGATTATTGCTCCTGATCGTTTCATTTCTTTACAATAAATACAAACACCTTACATCACCTGAAGCCTGATGCAACTAAAATTAATTCTCCTGATTGGTGCGGGTAGTTTTCTTGGAGGAATCCTGCGGTACCTTCTGTCTCAATCCTTTACGTCCCGGGTCGATTCAACATTTCCTTTTGGAACATTCCTGGTAAATATTATTGGATGTTTTCTTATTGGAATTGCTTTTGGTTTTTTTGAAAAAAATCATCCTGGCGAGGAATGGAGGTTATTTCTTACAACGGGATTGCTGGGAGGTTTTACTACATTTTCTGCTTTCTCGTTGGAAAGTGTAGTACTCATAAAGACGGGTCATACGAGTGTCGCTGTCTTGTATATTGTAGCAAGCGTCATTGTTGGCATTGCTGCTACATTTTTAGGAGTATGGATCTCAAAAATATTGTGAAGGATTGAATGAAATACACCTGAAAATATTTCTCAGCTTAAGGAAGCTATATTATGTGGTTAAAATTTGTAGGCTGTAGAGACGCGCTGCAGCACGTCTCTACAGCCTACAAATTTTAACTCGTCTGAACTGAATACAGAATACTGAATGGATTCGACAAGTTCACCACAAGTACTGAATACTGAATACTGACCACCGAAAAACCTATCTTTACCACTCTCCCCTTGTCATCCAACAATCGATGCGATTTCTTCTGGCAGTAGCTATATGTATTCTTCTTATCCATTCCACGGCAGGTCAAACCTCTCAGGGACTCATTGTGCCAGATAACAAAGGCCGTTTTAGCACAACAAGCGAGATTACACAGGCATCAGGCCTGGCATTAGATCTGAATGGTACTTCTTTCTGGACACACAATGACCAGGGAAATCCAACAACAGATGTGTATAAATTTTTACCCGCAACTGGAAACACCAACGTAACTGTGCAGAAGGAAGTCAATGTTCTCAATACGACCAACCTTGACTGGGAAGATCTTGCGAAAGACAATGCCGGAAACATATATCTCTGCCAGGTAGGAAAAAACTGCAATGCGAACAGTGATCCCAATGAATGCCCCAACAGGTTCATTTTTAAGATACACAAGCTGTCACTCACCTCGCTCAATCATCCCGATTCTGCCAATGTCACACCTGTCACGTATTATTTTAAATATCCCCTCACAGGATATGATGTAAATAATTGTGATGCTGATGACACTGTCTTTGTGAATTGCGAAGCAGTTATCTGGTTCAATAATGCCATTTATTTATTTACAAAAAATATCTGGAGCAAATACACGACCAATTGTGGTGGATGGATGGAAGGATACACCAATTATTTTAAGCTCACCCTAAATTTGGGCAGCAGCCTGCAAAACCCATTAGTGGCTGAGTATAAAGGCAAAGTCAATCTGAAAGTATATCCAACTGATGCTACAGATAAATACCAGGTCACGTCAGCTGCCATGAGTCCTGATCAATCTATTCTGGCACTCATCTCATATGGGCGGATCTGGCAGTTTCGCAATTTTACCGGGGACCAGTTTTTCAATGGCACAAAAGTATTTTCAAATTATTCCACCACCGGAATAGACAGCACCATCCGGGCCTATGAAGGAATTGAATTTAATAACAACAGTTATGTAACTCTGTGTGTTGACAATCTCAATGGCCGCGTATCCGGTATTAACCTGGACAGTATTGCATTGTGGGTTCGCAATACAAATGACACGGGGCCAGGTAGCCTGCGAAATACCTTAGCCTGTGCGAGTGAAGGTGATACAATACGTTTCAAAACATCATTAATTAATGACACAATCACGTTGACTTCCGGGCCACTCCTCTTTAACAGGAATATCCATATCATTCAACCAAACGGGCAACCTGTATTTATCCAGGCTTCAACATCCAACGTTATTACAATTCCCGCCGGCAAGAATATTTCGTTAAAAAATATCACCATTCTGTGCGGCAGTGCGAATGATGGTGGCATCGTTAACCATGGCACATTACTATTAGAAAATGTGTCTTTAAAAAATAACTTTCCATCCGGTAATGCTGTTCGAAATATGGGCAGCATGATCATCAAAGGCTCATGTAATCTTCGCACGAATTAAGAAATATATGTTTGATTATTCATCTGAACTATTACGGATCACGGTCAATGATGATTTTGTCCGTGTAGAACATCCTGATCGTAAAACTCTAGAAGTCAATTGGGATGACATTGAAGAAATTTGGTTGCTCAATACCGATCAGGGTCCCTTCCTTGATGATATTTGGTTACAATTAAAAACGAAAGATCACAGTTGTTATATTCCTCAGGGCCGCGAAGGATATAATGATGTATATGACAAAGTCACTCAGTACCCCGGGTTTAATTTCGACAATGTCATTTTATCGATGCAGACCACTACGCGAGCTGAATTCTTGTTATGGACAAAACCTCAGGCTACGAAACCTACCTCATAAGATGTTGCCAGGGCTGTGGCCATGACCTTATGCTTATCTTGCGTCTTCATGTCCGAAGCTTCCTTCCAACTCCTTTTTAGTGTCCTGGCGATCAGCGTGCTGCACGCAATCCTTCCCAATCATTGGCTTCCCGTTGTTGCGATCTCCAAACAATTAAAATGGAGTGTCCGGAAAACTGCATTAGTGACCATGCTGGCGGCATTAGCACATTCTGCCAGTACTGTGATCATTGGCATGCTGCTGGCATTCGGGGGCATGGCATTGGAGTCTGTTCTACCCTACTTTAAATTTATCGCGGCAGGTATCCTGATTAGCCTGGGCATCCTGTTTATGTGGCGGCATCAGCACCACAAACATTTTCATCTCAAACAAATAAATGCAACGGCAAATACCAATATGACCTACATACTTGGCTCACTCCTGCTGGCCATGTTTTTATCACCTTGCCTTGAAGTGGGGGCATTATTTCTTGTCGCAGGCACCAAAAGTATGTCCGTCAGCCTCTTCGTCGCCACCGTTTATACTATTACCTCTGCCGCAGGTATGACCTTTTTTGCATGGCTGGCTATGCAGGGGCTAAAGAAAGTGGACTGGCATAAGATCGAGCATAACTCGGGTCTCATCTCTGGCAGCATCCTGATTCTGACGGGTGTGATGTTCCTCTTTTTTGACTAATTCCGTACACAAATTCAGGATCGAATTGATTAATTTCAGGGTATGATGACCATGAGAATTGTTGCCGCATGTGTTTTTACACTGACGGCCATGTCGGCTTCCAAATGCCAGAACCAGCCTTCGAAGGAAATACTTCAAAAAATAGAATTTGATTACGGAGCTGTTGATGAAAAAGGGCTGATCAACGGTGAAGTCGCCCTCGACTATGAATTTTGTATTCCAAAAGATGATGTCAAGGTCCAGGAAATTAAATCTATCGTTCCGGATGTATTAATGCCGCGGATGGCAAAGGGACGTATCAAATGTTCGGACCAGGAATGGCTCTGCATTGTCACAACCAATGATAGTACCTGGAAAGAAAAGTTGTACCGTATCGCATCGTTGAAGTATGTGAAACGTATTCTTCCCACGGACTATGAGTGAGAGGTATTCAGTATTCAGTACTTGTGGTGAGCTTGTCGAATCCATTCAGTGTTCAGTATGAAATATATCACTATTTTGAAAGCCCACTTTAATAACTAATAACTAATAACTAATAACTAATAACTAATAACTAATAACTAATAACTAATAACTAATAACTAATAACTCATAACTCATAACTCATAACTCATAACTCATAACTAATTACTAATTACTAATTACTAATTACTAATTACTAATTACTAATTACTAATAACTCATAACTCATAACTCATAACACACTGTTAACTGTTAACTACTAACTACTAACTACTAACTGCTCACATGAAGAACATTCTCGTAATCATTATCAAAATTGTCGTGGCAATCATCCTGCTGCAGACATTGTATTTTAAATTCACTGGTGCACCTGAGAGCGTGTATATTTTTGAATCCGTCGGCATGGAGCCATGGGGTCGCATTGGATCAGGAGTAGTTGAATTATTGGCTGTCATCCTGCTCTTCATTCCAAAAACTACGTGGATGGGAGCGCTGCTGGCATTGGGCACTATGGCTGGTGCTATTTTTTTTCACCTGACGAAGCTGGGCATCGAAGTTATGGAC
>JANPKZ010000110.1:0-3667 GCA_031426295.1 Saprospiraceae bacterium | reverse complement strand
CGCATATCATAATGACCTGGATTCAAGCCATCATTTCTTAATTCACGGATGGCCGCCGCTGCAAAATTACCGGGATGGCCAAAAGTAAGAATTGCAATGTCTTTGCCTTCTTTTAACTTTCTACCTGTACCGATCGCGATTTCTTTCATCTCTGTTTTCCATTCTGCCATCACACCTTCCCCTCTAGGGTAGCGAATCACAAATGGCAGTTGCGTGGATTCCAACTGCGCAGTATACATCAGGTTCCGCAATTCACTTTCATTCATCGGCGCACTGATCACAAGATTCGGTACACAACGCATGTAAGGAATATCATAACAACCGTGATGCGTAGGACCATCATCACCCACTAACCCGGCGCGGTCAAGACAAAATACTACAGGTAATTTTTGAATCGCGACATCGTGTATCACTTGGTCGTAAGCGCGTTGCATAAAGGACGAATAGATATTGCAGAATACTTTCATTCCCTGTGTAGCCATACCTGCGCTGACGGTGACGGCATGCTGTTCAGCAATACCAACATCAAATGCTCGATCAGGCATTTTTTCCATCATAAATTTTAAGGAACAACCCGAGGGCATTGCTGGAGTGATGCCGAATATTTTATCATTCTTTTCCGCCAGCTCAATCATCGTGTGTCCAAATACATCCTGGTATTTTGGAGGCTGCGGCAGGTCAAAATGTTTCTTCTGGATCTCACCGGTGATTTTATCAAACAATCCGGGGGCATGCCATTTCGTTTGGTCTTTTTCTGCCAGCGCATAGCCTTTGCCCTTTACAGTGACTATATGAAGGATCTTTGGTCCGGGAATGCTTCGAAGATCTTTTAAGGTATCTACCAGCTTTGCAACATTGTGTCCATCAATAGGTCCGAAATAGCGAAGCTTTAGTGCTTCAAACAAATTTGAGCTGCTGCTTACCATTCCTTTTAAGCTATCCGTTAATTTATGACCCATGGCACGGGTAAAATTTTTACCCACCGGTAATTTGCCAAGCAATTTCCAAACATCATCTTTTACTTTATTATAAGTTGGGGAAGTGGTGATATCTGTCAGGTATTCTTTCAGAGCGCCTACATTTGGGTCGATACCCATGCAATTATCATTCAGAATAATGAGCATGTCTGTATCGGCTACACCGGCATGGTTCATTCCTTCAAAAGCCAAGCCGGCGGTCATTGCGCCATCACCGATCACGGCAACCACTTTCCGGTCTATCTCACCTTTGTATTTTGCCGCCATTGCCATTCCCAATGCTGCAGAAACAGAAGTGGAAGAATGCCCAACGCCAAAAGTATCATATTCGCTCTCACTCCTTTTTGGGAAGCCGCTGATGCCATTGTATTTACGGTTAGTTGGGAAATTATCCCTGCGACCAGTTAAAATTTTGTGTCCATAGGCCTGGTGACCCACATCCCAGATCAATTGATCATAAGGAGTCTCATAAACGTAGTGAATGGCAGTTGTTAACTCTACCACACCGAGGCTGGCACCAAAATGACCGCCATGAACACTCACCACGTCGATAATATACTGCCGCAATTCATCACATAACTGGTGCAATTTTTCCCTGGGCAATTTCCTGAGATCTGCAGGAGAATCGATTGTTTTGAGAAGCGGACCTGCTGTGATTTCCATTGTCATTTTTTATGTGCTGCCTGCATTTTCGGAAGGCATTTTAAACCTTGTAAAATTAATACTTTCAGTTCAGCCTTTTTTGCTAAAGATTATACAACACTGTAAACCCGGGAATGTTCTGGCAGACAAGGGTTCGGGCCGAAAATAAGGAACTAGCCCACCCATTTGTACAAGTTACCTGCCATTGGTATATTTAGGCAAGCCGCCCGGAGGCGGATTGTTTAGATTTGTTGCCATGGCCATCAGGAACACCACCAGATATTGGTTATTACAATTTGCAGGCTGGGGCTTTATGGGCCTCGCGATGCTGTTTTTTGCATATGCATATAACGTACAGATTTCTAACGAAATCCTGTATGGACGGATCGCGGTCATATTTACCGCAGGTATTTTTGTGACGCACATGATCCGTATGGTAATAAAATGGGGTGGGTGGATGATGCAGTCGATTGAAAAAGTAATTCCGAAACTGGTGGTCTCGATGGTTTTGGGCTCATTTCTTTTTAGCCTTATTGTACTGGCCGGGGTAGATAAATTTGAACTGGGATCTGATTCAGGCACCAAACCTGTTTTTTATGCAAGGTTGCTGAAGGGAGCTATGGATAACGGACTGCTGATCCTTTCCTGGTTGCTGATCTATTATTTTTACCATTTTTTCCAGAAAAGCCGTCGCCAGCAAATGGATACCTTGCGATTGGAAACCCTGATCAAGGAATTGGAATTGAAGACGATCAAGGCGCATATCAACCCGCATTTTATTTTTAACTCCCTCAATAGTATCCGGGCATTAGTAGATGAAAATCCGCAGCGGGCCCGAAAAGCCGTCACAGAATTAAGCAATATCCTTCGCAGTAGTTTGCAGTCAGAAAAAATGGAAACAGTGCCGCTTGAAAAAGAACTGAACATTGTAAAAGACTACCTGGCGCTGGAGAATATGCGCTTTGAAGACAGGCTCCGTGTTGAATATGATATTGATGAAAATACACTCGACCGGCCTGTTCCGTTGATGATGTTGCAGACTTTAGTGGAGAACGCGATAAAACATGGTATCAGCAAGCAAATTAACGGAGGTGTGGTCAAAGTGATTTCGGATTTTAAAAATGACTTCCATGAATTGACGGTACAGAATACCGGCTACCTCAATGGATATAAGAGCGGGGATGAAGGGTTTGGATTATCGAGCACGACGAACAGGTTAAGCCTGCTGTATGGTGAGAAAGCAAAGTTTGAGATCAAGCAAACATCCGCTTCCCTGGTAGAGGCGAAAGTGAGGATCCCCATTAATGTAAATTAATTTAACTCAAAAAGATTAATCAATCCACTATAATCATGAAAGCAATTATTATCGACGATGAGCGTCTCGCCCGCACCGAGCTTAAAAAATTATTACAGGATTTCCCCGAAGTAGAAGTGGTCGATGAAGCCGCCAACGCGGAAGAAGGGATTGCCAAAATTGAAAGTCTGCACCCGGACCTGATCTTCCTGGATATCCAGATGCCGGGTAAGACAGGCTTTGACATGCTTGCTCAACTTGAGCGGACACCGCAGGTGATCTTTACCACTGCTTATGATGAATTTGCGCTGAAAGCGTTTGAAGTAAACGCCCTTGATTACCTGTTAAAACCAGTAGAACCGAAGCGCCTCGCGGACGCCATTCAGAAACTGCATTTTTCCGAACACAAGGAAGCGAAGCCTGAAGGCGAGAACTTTAATAATAGTATACTGACAGAGATCGATCAGGTATTTGTAAAAGATGGCGAACGCTGTTGGTTTGTAAAGCTTAGTGAAATTCGTTTGTTCGAAAGCGTGGGCAACTATGCTAAAGTTTTTTTTGGTCCAAACAAACCACTGATCCTGAAGTCGCTTAACGCACTCGAGGAAAGACTGGATGAAAAGACATTCTTCCGTGCTAACCGTAAACATATTGTGAACCTGAGAATGATTGATAAGATCGAACCTTACTTCAACGGCGGATTGTTGCTAGAATTAAAGGGTGGCGAAAAGATCGAAGTTAGCAGGAGACAGAC
>JANPKZ010000109.1:0-11347 GCA_031426295.1 Saprospiraceae bacterium | reverse complement strand
CGGATTGGATCCACCACCTACCAATGCCACATCACTGATCGTGTGATGCGGAGAACGGAATGGCCGACCTGTAATCAATGATGAGCCATGTCCCAGCTTGCCGGCAACGGAATGGATCTTTGTAGTCTCCAAAGCTTCATTTAATCCTAACGGTGGCAGAATGGTAGGTAATCGTTTTGCCAGCATTGTTTTGCCTGCACCCGGAGGACCGATCAGGATCACATTATGACCACCGGCTGCAGCAATCTCCAATGCACGTTTGATATTCTGCTGCCCCTTCACATCTGAAAAATCGAACGGATATTTTCCCACTGATTCCTGAAATGCTTCACGCGTATCATGCACATATGGTTGCAGATCGATAAGGCCATTGAAATAATCAAACACCTCTTTAATGTTATCCACACCATACACTTCGAGTTGATTGACGATAGCAGCCTCCCTTACATTGGCGTGTGGTACGATCAGGCCTTCCATTTTTTCTTTCCTTGCCTGGATTGCGATAGGCAGGATACCTCGCATCGGGCGCAATTGCCCATCTAGTGAGATCTCCCCAACCATCATGAATTTGGACAGGCGTTCGTGATCGATCATTCCTGTACTCGCTGCGATTGCTGTTGCGATGGGCAGATCATAAGCAGATCCTTCCTTTCGCACATCCGCAGGTGCGAGATTCACCACCAATTTGACGACCGGCAGCCGGTAGCCAATGTTCTTAATGGCTGATTCCATTCGCTGCCATCCTTCCCGGATGGCGTTGTCGGGAAGCCCGACGAGGTTGTACATATTTTGGCCGGGACTGACGATGCCACCGGCATTAACTTCAATCTCAATAGTCCGCGCGTCCACGCCGTGGACGGCAGCAGCATAGGTTTTCGCTAGCATGATGAATGTTGTTTTCTGGTGAAGCAACGGGACATCTGGTAATGAACCGTGGCAGACGGACCTTCTGATCCGTCTGAAGTAAATATAAAGAAGGATGAACTAAAAACCAATAGGATTTTTAAAAGTTATCTTATAGAAAATCGTGTATTGTGTTAATCTGATTGTGTCTAACAATAAGATCATACCAGAACCACACCCTACACTCAACCAGCCTTCTCATGAGGTAGATGCTTTTAGAGATATTATGAGGGCAAATACTGCAGAAAATCCTGGTCTTCTTTAAAGAAGAGCAGGGCTGTCCGATTAAAGGGATAACTTTCTTTTTCTTGTGAAGATAATTACCGCAACCACAGAATTGCAAACACTGAGGGTTATCAAGTAAGACATAGTCAAAACATTATGTTGTGAATTTGCTAATAGAGCTAATACATCCGTTGTTACCATACAAATCCAAAAGATAATCGTTTCACTAGTCGGATCAACGAAAGTTTTTCTGAATGTGGGTATATAACCTAATGCATCAATTAATGAAACCATTAAGACTGCAAGTAAAGGACTGTCTAGTTGCCACCATACAAGAATAGCCACGAGGGCAGCGATGAGTGTAATAGTATCAGCGCGCGTAATATTCTTAGTGCCGTATTTGAAACATAAAAGGAATATTACCGCAACGAGTATGGTGCCAACAAATAGACTTATAGCACCCCATTTACCTCCGCCACTTATGAGCGCTACAGTTGCTGTGCCTTGAGTTAGCCCCCAAACAAGCCAGGTGTATAAATGTGGTTTGGTTTTTTTAGCAAATATGTCTCGGAAGTATGGAATATATCCGCCGATAGTAACTACAGTTGCCAGGATTCCGAATACTATTTTGATATCCATTCAGCAATTATAGCAGTTTAAGCACGGAAACACCACCGTCGAGATTACCGATAAAGTTTTTTGGGATCGATAAATCGATAATAAGTAACTACAAAGGCCGCCATCGTTGCGGCCTTTTTTATTGTTTTTCAATTAAGGTAAAATAGGGCAGCTCCAAACTGAGAGTCGTGATCTGTTTCATAATCACGTTTTCTATTCGCCCTGCAACTTTTCAACCCTTCCCCGTCGCATCTTTTGTAAATCAGGTCGCAAGACCTTTCATAAGATCCTGATTATCAGTGGATCACTTAATGCGACACAATTGCTATTCATTTCTACCACGCTGCTAACATTCCTCCTCCCCACCTGGCCACCTTTGGATCATCAAACCAAACAAACCCATCATGCTAACAAACATTCTCACCCACCACCCAATGATCACCCGCCTGTTCCTTTTATCCGGTTCAGCCATTCTGATGACAACATTAGGTATCTGGAGCTTCACCTGCTGCCTCCATTTGCAGGAAGTCATTTCCACATTCCAATATCAGATACAGGAGATCAGCCATCTCTACTATATCCATTAATCCAACACAGTAAATATCATCCCACATAAATCTCACGCCCCAGCGTGATGGCGCCTCAGGCGCTCACGAAATCTAAAATCTAAAATCTAAAATCATGAAATCAATTTTCACATTACCAATTATCTTCTTTGCCATGACAACTCTTACTCATGCCCAATTAAATGACAAAGACAAAACCGCCCTTCGCACTATGGTCCAAACCCTCGAAGACGGCTGGTTTGCCAAAAACGGCAAAACATTTGCCAGCCAATTTGCTCCCACTCACGATTACATCGTTTGGAATGGCTTATACATGAGCAATATTACACCCGAACAAAATGCCATGGCGCACCAGGGAATTTTTGATACACAATACAAATACACAGATCTCAAGCTGCGTGTAGATAAAATGAAATCCATCCGCCCTGACCTTGCATTAGTCCATGTGCTTGGCGCTACATATGAAAGAGGAAAAGCAGTTCCCTCAGACCCCAGGGTAATCATCACACTAGTGGTGGAAAAACAGAATGATGTGTGGAAGATCATTTCTTTTCACAACTGCGATATTGAAATATCTTTTGATCCTGAAGCACAGGGCAATGGTCCGGTACCCCCACGTGCTATGTTTGGTAGCTGGTATTCTGACTCCGGCAAATAGGTGTTCGGAGAAAATCATTGTCGTACATTAATTGTCACATTGCGACCCATATGAAAGACCTGCTCGTCACACTTCTGTTCATCATTGTATGTCACCCGGCATTTAGCCAAACCCCGATATACAGGGTTGACACAATGAGACAGGTACATGACCTGACATCTTATACATTTATCGCTGAAGATTCAGCAAAGAGTTTTTCAGTTGAAGAGATTATTGAGGGGAAGCGGAATGATTTATTCATTCCGCTTTCTCAATTTTCAGGGTCCGATAAAAGTGGTGCATGTTGGTTACGAATGGATCTCACATCCCTTACTGGATTCAGGGATTGGTGGATGATCGTCGGATATCTTGGAACAAACGGAAAAGAATATTATTCCGGGTGGGAATTAATGGAAACGTATGTGGTTGATTCTACCCACCAGATTATCGACCGGCAAAAGAGCGGTCTAAATACTCCCCGGTCTTTGAAAAAAATTCCAGACCACGCCGGCTTTGTGGCTGCCAGTATCAGCTTGCCTGAACAAAAAGCTACCACCATTTATATCAGGCTCGAAAATGTATTTTCAGAACGTATTCCGGCAGAACTCATACTTGAATTGCGGAATCCAACTATTCTCCTTCCCCAAGCTACAGGTGTCAGTCTCATGTATGTCTTAAGTGCTGTTGCAGCCATACTTGCCATATTATCCTTTTTCTTTTTTCTTTTTGTTCGGGAAAAGGCATATTTGTATTGCTTTCTTTATTTAGGATGCCTTTCTCTGCATTACCTCATCCTGCATCCACAGATGCCCTTTGTAGATTGGTTTATTCCCGAATATCCGGATTGGGTATTCATTTTTTTCCGGCTATTCACCCTGGGTGGATTTCTCATGTTTATGATGTTCGGCCGCCACTTTATGAATTTACCTGTCTTGTCACAAAAGACAGATCATTGGTTAAAGATTTTCCTGTCTATTTGGGTAGTTCTGCTGATAACCCAACTGGTATTGATGCGTTTCACGAATACTGATATCCTCGAGAAAGGAGGATTATTATTTGTGGTCATCGCGCTTGGCTTCCTGGTCCGGTTTGCTTTTTTTAAAAGTATCCTCGCCAGGTTTTTTGTAGCGGGAGCTGTTTGGTTGCTCTTTTTCACCATTCTGGGTTTTGCATGGAATATGGGTGTCGCGTTCATTGGTTTTAATCCCTGGCCTATCGGACAAACCGGACAAATGTTGATCTACTTGGCAGGGCTTGCCTATAAAATAAGAATGCATGAAAGAGCACGTGCGGAAGGCATGCGCATCCAGGACATGGATAAAATTAAATCACGCTTCTTTGCAAATATCTCCCATGAATTCCGCACACCTCTGACGTTGATACGTGGTATTACAAAGCAAATAACTGATCAGGTCCCGGGTACAACAAATGGAAATGTAAGCATTCCCATAAAACAGGTGCGCACCATGGATCGCAATGCTGACAGGTTATTAGAATTGGTCAACCAACTCCTGGATCTGTCACGCCTGGATTCAGGTAAGATGAAATTGCAGATCATTCGGGGGGATGCACTGCAGGTGTTAAAGATGTTGTCACATTCATTTGATTCTTTAGCAGAAAGAAAACAGATCCATTACCATATCCACTTTCCGGAACAAACGCCCATGGTTTTTTTTGATCAGGACAAACTTGAAAAAATATTTACCAATCTTCTTAGCAATGCTTTTAAATATACACCTGAGCGAGGTACTGTTTCTGTAAATGTTAGTATAGATGAAGGAAGACTCCGCATTCAGATTGATGATAGCGGACCGGGCATTCCCAAAAAGGAACTTGATAAAGTATTTGATCGCTTCTACCAGGTAGAAGGTACGGAAACTATGGGATCCGGAATTGGTCTTGCCTTAGTTAAGGAGATGGTAGATTTATACCGGGGTCAGATTTCAGTGAATAGTGATCCGGGTAAAGGTTCTCAATTCAAAATCACGCTACCTGTTCTGAAACATTCTTTCAGCGAGGATGAGATGGTGTATGGCGCGTGGTTAGGCGAACGTAAAGAAATAATTATAGCAGAACATCAGCAGGAAGAAAATAACCAAACAACCCTGTTGCAAGACCTTCCTTTAATGCTGATCGTAGAGGATAATATTGACCTTCGGCAATTTATTCGAGAGGCTATGCAAAGATCATATAACATACTCGAAGCAGTAGACGGACAGGAAGGATTCGAGTTGGCGGTCAATGAAATCCCGGATATCATCGTGAGTGATGTGATGATGCCGAAAATGAATGGATTTGATCTGGCGGTGAAATTGAAAAAAGATGACCGGACGTCGCATGTACCTATTATTCTATTGACAGCAAAAGCAGGCCAGACACATAAGCTTGAGGGACTGGAAACAGGAGCGGATGAATATGTGACCAAACCATTTGATGTAAAAGAGCTTTTAGTGCGAGCACAAAATCTCGTTGACGGAAGAAAATTATTGCGCCAAAAATTTGCTGCCTCTATTACAATTCGTCCATCGGATATTGCGGCACCAAGTCTTGATCAGAGCTTCCTGGCAAAAGTCATGCACGCTATTGAAGACAATATGCAGTCAGAAAACTTTGGAGTGGAAGAATTAGCGCATAAAGTTGCGATGAGTCGTAGTCAATTGCATCGAAAACTAATCGCCATTCTTGATAAAACCCCAACGGATTTATTACGACAGACAAGATTGTTGCGCGCAAAAGAATTATTGGTGCAAAAAGCCACCACACCTGCTGAAGTCGCATTCCAGGTAGGTTTTAATAGCCACTCTTATTTTTCAAAATGTTTTAAAGAAGAATTCGGGCTAAGTCCCAGCGAAGTTTGATCATCTGTGTTCCGGGAATGCTGTGAATATTTCACTCATGCAATTCTAAATGAGGCATGGCTCGCAGGGCTTGTTTTATCTCACTACAAACCATGCCATCCATGCAAACCATGCCAGCCATGCTTCCCATGCCTTTATAGTGTATTTTTGCCGCTCTTAAAATACACCACACCCCCTATGTCGATTTTACGCCTTGAAAACGTCACCAAACGCTACAAAGATCACTTAGCAGTAGATGACATCAGCTTCGAAGTAGAACCTGGCACGATCTTCGGCATGCTTGGACCTAATGGTGCGGGCAAAACATCCACCATCAGGATTATTACGACGATCACAGGCCCCGATAGCGGCCATGTATATTTTCAAAATGAGATCCTCAACAAAACCCATCCGTCACGCATGGGTTACCTTCCGGAGGAACGAGGTTTGTATAAAAAAATGAAAGTGGGTGATCATCTTCTCTATCTGGCCCAACTCAAAGGTCTTTCTACAAAAGACGCTACGTACAAATGCAAAACCATGCTTGAGCGATTTGAAGCACTCGACTGGTGGCACAAAAAAGTAGAAGAATTATCTAAAGGGATGCAGCAAAAAATACAGTTCATCGCCACGATTGTACATGATCCGGTGTTGCTGATCCTCGATGAACCATTCACCGGGCTGGATCCAATCAACAGCAACATGATCCAGGATGAAATTTACAGATTGCGTGATAACGGAGTTACAATTCTTTTTTCGACGCACCGCATGGAGCAAGTGGAAGAGATGTGTGAAAACATTATCCTCATACACCAGGGCAAAAATATCCTGCAGGGAAATGTAAAAGCCATCCGCAACCAGTTTAAAGAACACTTATACCAGGTGAATTTTGAAGGAACACTTCCGGCTACTTTTCAAGGCAGTTTGGAACTGATCAGGTCTGAAAATCACTCTGCAACATTTCGTCTGGGAGATGGAAATTCACCAAACCATTTATTACAATACCTGATCCAGTCAGGATGTGAGATCCATTCTTTCCAGGAGATCCTGCCCTCGATCAATGAAATATTTATTCGCCAGGTAAAAGGGATACGTCATGAATAATAAAGTATGGATTGTGGCTAAACGCGAGTATCTCACACGTGTACAGCGTAAATCATTTATCATCGTTACGCTGTTGACACCAATCGGCATTGCAGTGTTTTCCCTGTTGATCGGATGGATGATGAGTGAAGGTTCAAAATCAGATCAGCGTGTATTGATCCATGATGACACCGGCATCATACAGCCGATGGCGGCTGAGGACAAAGATTTTCCATATGAATTTTCAGAAAAGAATATCGATGTGCTAAAAGATGAATTTGGCTCCATGGGCTACGATTTATTAGTTCACATACCCGCCATGCCGGATAGCAGCGCACATCGATTATCAGCATCCTATTACAGCAACGAGAAACCATCCCTGGTGTTGTTGGAATCAATTGAAGCCTCCATTGGTGATAAGATTGAATCCTACCGGATGCGTAAATCCAACATAGATCAAAAACTTTTAGACTCCTTTATCGCTGATGTCAATTTAGAGAATGGGCGTATGGATCCCGGCAATCCATCGGGTTCTGCGGAGGCAGGAAAACTGAATATAATATTAGGAACTGCATTGGGGGGATTAATGGGGTTCCTTATGTATCTCGTCATCTTTATTTATGGCAGCATGGTCATGCGAAGTGTCATGGAAGAAAAATTGAGCCGTATAGTGGAAGTCATGGTAAGCTCCGTACGGCCGATCCAATTGATGATGGGTAAATTGATTGGAGTGGGAGGTGTGGGCCTGACGCAGTTAGCGCTATGGGCGATTTTGATCCCAATATTTTTAACGGTGGCTGCTGCATTTTTACCCGGTGCAGAAATGTCGCAAATGAATAGCATGGGCCAGGTGACGCAGGTGGATCCGGATTCCTTTAATGCGTTTTCCGGACGCCAGATCATTGATGCGATCTTTAATCTAAAATGGTGGTTGATCCTTCCTGTATTTATCCTCTTTTTTCTAGGTGGTTATTTTATTTATAGTTCGATGTTTGCAGCGATTGGTTCTGCGATCAATGAAGATATGGGTGAGGGACAGCAATTGATGTTGCCGATTGTGATCATCGTGCTCATTGCTTTTTACATGCTCTTTCCCGTATTGAGCAATCCCAATGGAAGTCTTGCAGTTTTCGCTTCCTTGTTTCCATTGTTCTCACCGATCATCATGCCTGCACGCCTCGCATTTGACCCGCCCTGGTGGCAAATTATTGCCTCCATCGTGATCATGTTACTGACGGTTTGGTTTTTCATATGGCTGACCAGCCGTATCTACCGTGTAGGGATATTGATGTATGGAAAAAAAGCCACGATACGTGAGATGATCAAGTGGCTGCGGTATTCAGAATAAAAAAAGCCACGCGGTTGCGTGGCTACTTGAAATTCGTTTTGAATGATGGATCAGTGGATAGGTTGCTTTAACACATACTTGGTTATCGCTTCATCACAACGCTTGCCCAGTCATTGCTTAAGAGGATGATAAGTAAAGTCGGTTTGACACATCAAAGGTGGAAATAATAATTGGATTTCGACCTTCCTTTGATTTCCAGGAGTGTTAAAGTTGCATTTAAACTTGTTTTCATCAGGCCCGCCAGACCAACTGATCTAAAAAACGAATCCCTTTAGAAAACTTAAGGCCCGACCCAAATTCAAAAATCAAAAATCCAAAATCTCACGCCCCAGCGTGATGGCGCCTTAGGCGCTCACAAAATCCAAAACTTGTACTGAGCTAAGCGTCGCACTGAGCATTTGTCGAATGTGTCGAAGTATCCAAAATCAAATAAACTCCCGCCTTCCGGCAGCCACTTTCATTACAAAAATGGAATCCTCCGTTTCGAACTGCTCTTTCATTAATTCCCCCAGCTGCGGCCACAATTGATCATATGGTCCGGTGAGAAGCGTACTCATTCCATTTGTATGGATTTCAACACCTGGCATTGCCTTCAGTTTTTTGAGAAAACCCAAAACAGAGGAGGGATATTCCTTGTTGAGCGGATATAGGCTGAGTTCAATTGTCGATGTCATCCTTAATATTACACTTTCTCTGCTGTTAGAAGAACTATCTTTATTCAACAACTTAGTAGACATGAAAATCCTGGCAACTCTTTTCGCATTCCTTATCCTTTCCGCAACTCCAATTGCTCAGACCTGGTCCTGGTCATCAAATGAATTAAAACCTGGACAGGAAATGGAGGTCAAGGTGAAAGACATAGAAATAGATGACGCTATCCATATTGTCAGTTATTATATGAACGGAAAGGAACTTATGAAATCAGATATCAACTACATCGTGGAAAATGATGCGTTGAAAATGGTGTTTAAGGTTCCTGAAAAAACCAGCTGGATGCGGATCGTCATCAAGGATGAAAATATGGATCCTATCACAGGTGATGCACGTGACATCGCTATGGAAGGGGCCTCAATAGGTTCCAGCATGATCGATTGTGCCAATGCGACGACCATGTACTCACGCTATATCGGCATAGAACGCGATCCTGCCATTGTCACAAAAATGTATCGTGAAGCGGTTGCCGCAAATCCGCAATGGCTGGATGATCCCAACGTGATCATGATGTATTACAACATGGCGAAAGCAGCAAAGGCCCAGGAGGATGTTCAGCAAATAACAACGTATGTAAGTTCGACCACAACAAAAATGGATGACTTGTCACAGGAAATGTTGTTGTCGGCAATCAGAATTGCCAGATCAAACGGCGACAGCACACTTGTAAAGTCGTTGCGAAGAACCCTCGACACAAAATATCCGCAATCATTGATCGCCCAGGAAGATCAATTGACATTTTTTAGAAATGCCTCTTCTACTGCTGACAGGATCATCATTCGTGATAAATTCAGATCAGCATATCCGGTCAACGAATTTAACCGGGGTTTGCATGATCAGATGACAACTTCCCTCATTGAAGAATGCGCCACTAAAAATGAATGGGAGAAAGTTGAATCGTATATAAACGAGATCGTGGATCCATCCACCAAATCAAGTGTTTGTAATGATTATGCATGGTCACTGGCAGGTGAAGATCTCAATCAGCCATCTGATCAGCTTGATCTGGCAGCCAGGCTTTCTGAAACATCCATTCGAATACTTACACCGGAGATGAAGCCTCCAGTCTACCTATCAGAAAATGAATGGCGTCAACAACTCGATTTTCAAAAAGCACAATATGGAGATACCTATGCACTTGTACTTTATAAGCAGGGTAAGTATAAAGATGCCATCAGCTATCAGGCAAATGCAGTTGAGAAAATGAAGTATGAAGATATCCAGATGAATGAGCGCTATGCAACATATCTTGGAAAAGCCGGCCAAAATTCAGAAGCGATTGCGTTTGCTGAAAAAATGATACGTGAAGGAAGGGCAACATCAAGCATAAAAAAATTACATGAAGATCTCTGGAATGCCCAACAACCAAACGGTGATTATGACAAACACTTCGCAGAACTTGAAGCTGTTGCAAAAGCAAATAAATATGCTGAGGTAAAAAAGATGTGGATCGATGAACCATCCGTTCCATTCAAACTTGTCAATCTCGAAGGCAAAGAAGTTTCATTAGCTGACTACAAAGGAAAAGTGGTGGTACTTGATTTCTGGGCGACCTGGTGCGGTCCCTGTAAATCCAGTTTCCCCGGCATGAAAACTGCGGTGGAACATTATGCATCTGATAAAGATGTTGCATTCCTCTTCGTTGATACATGGGAGCAAGGCAATGATGTAAAACAAAAAGTAAGCAAGTTTATCAATGACAATAAATATCCCTTCAACGTACTACTGGATGAAGGCAAGGTAGTTGCTGAATATAAAGTAACCGGTATCCCTACCAAATTCATCATCGATGGAAATCAAAAGATCCGTTTCCGCGCGGTAGGCTATTCGGGTAACAATGAACTGCTGGTGGAAGAGTTGGTCACGATGATCGAGATGGCACGAAAAGGAATATAACAATTGTTTGGCTGTAGAGACGCGTTGCAACACGTCTCTACAGTCCTCTGAATTTTCACTGCTGACGTTGTCTGGAAGAGAGATAAACCGACGGATCCTGTCCTTCCGCGATCGCACTATTCACTCTGCACTTTTGTATTTCAAGCATGTCGATGTTTTTGTATGCATGATGAGCGAGATAATATTTTGGAGTAGCATCATTTCTGAAACTTCCATTCGCAGGGATTTTGCAATGAAGTGTTTGTGCTGCTTTATCAAGCTGTGCTTTTGAAATGATGGCAGGATCATATTCAACTTTCACAACTTCTTTTCCATCCTGAAAACCGGCTGTTGTTTTTACAACACCATTGAGGGCACCAAATAATGCTTCTCCGCTCCAAAAGCAATACATAGAATACGTATTTGTTGCAGTGCCACGTTTTCTGGCGCTAAGCTCATCGGCTAATAATTGAAGATAGACTGGCGCTTTCCCGGATGTCCTGATGAGTGCATTTACCATTGTTTCTGCGAGTCCGGCAGCTGA
>JANPKZ010000108.1:0-5316 GCA_031426295.1 Saprospiraceae bacterium | reverse complement strand
CATTGATTTCAGAGGTCATTTTTCTTACCCAATCAATGATGCTTTCAATGAGTATGTGCAATTGTACACACAGGTCTCCATTGATGGTGGTGGTGATCCATTCATCGGACCCAAGCTTCCTGGCATGTTGCTGGATGCTGGTTTTGAAAATATAAACATGCAGGTCGTTCAGCCTGCCGGCATCACAGGTGAAGTAAAATTGATCGCTGCGATCACGATGGAAAATATTTCAACATCAATTTTGAAAGCTGGACTTTCATCGCCGGAAGAAATAAAAGAAACTGTGGATGAGTTGTATATCATCGCGAATGATAAAACAACGGTGGTGAGTATGCCTCGAATTTTTCAAGTTTCTGGTTTGAAATTTAATTAGCGTTAATTAGTGTAATTAGCGGCAACAAGATCTTATTTGCCGCTAATTACACTAATTACTCTAATTCCATCTCCTTTAGATTTTCTCCAACTCCCATACTTATGGGACCTTGAAAACATCCAAAGACTGCGTATTTTAGAGGGCCAACTTCTAAGACATGAAAAACTTACTACTGCCCACCCTTCTCCTCCTTTCCTTTGCATGTAAAAAATCTGTTGTCGTCCAGCAGGACATTCGCTCTGCGCCGCCCATCATGTGCGCACCTGCCTGGTCAGATGCGGAATGGTATAAAACCAATACACCTGCTCCATTATTTGCAGGAATGGATATCCTCAACTATCCGATCACCACAACTAATCCTGAAGCACAGAAATATTTCAACCAGGGATTGTTATTGGCATACGGTTTTAATCACGCTGAAGCAGCCAGATCTTTTCATCATGCCACACGATTGGATTCTACTTGCGCGATGTGTTACTGGGGATTCGCCTATGTATTGGGACCTAACTACAACATGGGCATGGAGCCTGATAATTATGAGCGTGCTTATGTGGCCATCCAGAAAGCGAAAATGTTGGCGAAAAAAGCAACACAGAAAGAAAAAGATATCATCAATGCCATGGCCGCCCGGTATGTAAAAGAACCGGTTGAAGACCGGAGATCGCTTGATAGTGCCTACATGCTTGCCATGAAAGCTGTTCATACCAAATATCCGACTGATGTCGACATGGCGGCACTGTATGCGGAGTCAATGATGGACATGCACCCATGGGACTTGTGGGAACGTGATGGTCGACCCAAACCATGGACACCTGAAATACTAAAAGCCATTGAAGTAGCGATCAACACCGACACCTTACATCCCGGTGGTCATCATTTTTACATTCATGCTGTAGAAGCTTCCAAAGAGCCACAGAAAGCATTGGCGAGTTGTAGGGTATTTGATAGAGGGCTTGTACCCACCTCAGGTCACCTTGTACATATGCCATCACATATTTACATCCACACAGGTGATTACCATCTCGGCACACTTGGGAATATAAAAGCTGCAGGACTTGACAGCAATTATGTAACGCAATGTCATGCGCAAGGTGCATACCCTACAGTGTATTATCCACACAATAATCATTTCCTGGTGGCCTGCGCGACGTTGGAAGGGAATAGTAAATGGGCTTTGATAGCTGCGGAAAGAATCGCTGAGCAAACAAATCATAAGGGGATGTTCGATGCATCACTTTCCACGCTACAGCATTTTTATTCAATACCATACTTTGTCCAGGTAAAATTTGCACGATGGAATGATATTCTTAGTGAAGGACCACCTGATAGTCTGCTGTTATATCCCACAGGCCTCTATCATTATGCGAAGGGTATGGCGCACATTGGATTAAATCAACCAGACCTCGCACGGAAAGAACTTGAAGCGCTTAACCAAATAGCAGAGCAGGATACCCTGAAGAAAATGACGATTTGGGGCATTAACTCAATGCAAAACATTATTGATATTGCCCGCAAAGTATTAGAAGGAGAATTAGCTGCGAAAAAAGGACAGTATGATGAAAGTATCAGACTTTTAAAAGAAGCAATGGTGATTGAAGATCAGCTTCTGTATCAGGAACCCTCTGATTGGTTTTTTTCAGTTCGACATCACCTGGGTAATGTATTGCTGGATGCAAATAAACCAGCAGAAGCCATTTCAGTTTTTGAAGATGACCTTATAGTTTATCCGAGAAATGGCTGGTCCCTGAGTGGTTTGCAATCTGCCTATACAGCAACGAAACAAGAAGACAAACTTCAGGAAGTCTCAACTCAATTAAAAGAAGCGTGGATGCATGCGGACGTGGAATTGGTGGGATCTAAGGTGAAGGGCTAAGGGCTAGGAGCAGGGAGCGAGGAGCAGGGGGCATTGAGCCAGGTTTGTAGCTACTTAGATGCTTGTGCAATGGAGATCGAGGTATTCGGTAAAATTGGTATTCAGTATTCAGTATTCAGTTGAAATTCTTTCTGGGTTACAAAAAATGTTACCGTGAATGTTAAGCGTGAATGTTAAGCATAAATGTTAAGCATAAATGTTAAGCGTAAATGTTGAGCGTAGCTTGTGCCTACGTTCGTGTGTTTGCAAAATCTGTTTTGCAAATACGTTTGCATCTTAAACATGAACTTTGGTCAAATCGGAAATTTGACGACACACAAACGTAGGCACAGCCTACGCTTAACGTTAATGTAGGCACAGCCTACGCTTAACGTTAATGTAGGTACAGCCTACGCTTAACATCAAAAATCAAAAATCAAAAATCCAAAATCGATATTCGTAACTTCGAATCATGCCCCGGAAAACATTCATCCTCACCATCATCGTCTTCGCACAATTCGCTTGCGTGTCATTGTGGTTTGCGGGAAACGGGGTGATGACAGAGCTCATTCGTGATTATAATTTATCCCCAAAGGCGCTGGGGAACCTTACAACTGTTGTACAACTAGGTTTCATTTTTGGGACTTTGATCTTTGCATTACTCGCAGTTGCTGACAGGATCAGTCCGTCCAAAGTTTTTTTCTTTTCCGCAATAGCAGCTTCTGCTTGCAATCTTGGATTACTCATATCTGATCAATGGTCTGCAGGTATCTACCTGTCACGATTCTTTACAGGTTTTTTCCTTGCAGGAATTTATCCCGTCGGTATGAAAATCGCGTCAGATTATTTTGACAAAGATCTTGGCAAGGCACTGGGTTATTTATTAGGTGCACTCGTCCTCGGCACTGCGTTTCCACATTTATTGCGAAGCCAGCTGGAAACATTCCCATGGGAGACAGTCATCATTACCACCTCTGCTGTTGCACTGCTGGGAGGTCTATTGGTTTTATTTCTCGTTCCGGATGGACCATACAGGAAACCTCAACTTGGACTTCGATCAGGTGTATTACCTGGATTGTTTGGAGATAGGGATTTCAGAGCCGCCGCCTTTGGGTACTTTGGACATATGTGGGAGCTGTATGCGTTTTGGGCTTTTGTACCCGTTGTCGCGACAATGGTTATTCCGAATATGACACCAAATGATATTTCCCTGGTGTCCTTTTTCATTATTGCGGTTGGTAGTATTGCCTGCATCATAGGTGGGTATGCGGCAAAAAAGGTTGGAAGTTTTAAGATTGCTTTTATGGCGCTTGCGTTTTCAGGTCTTTGTTGTCTTACTTCACCCTTAGTCTTTACACTTCATCCAGCATTCATTTTTGCATTCCTCCTGTTTTGGGGTATGATGGTCATTATGGATTCACCTCAATTTTCCACCCTGGTGGCAACGCATGCTCCGGTGGTTAACAAGGCGTCTGCCCTGACATTGGTGAACTGTATAGGATTCAGTATTACGATTATCAGTATTCAGCTCATTACGATCCTGTCGACCTGGTTGAGTTACCAGTGGCTGCTCTTCCTTTTATTCCCGGGCCCATTCCTGGGACTGTTTGCTATGCTGCAAGCACGCGGGATATCGTCTATCGAAAAATCAATACCTTGAGCGGACGATAAAGCGTCAACTCTATGCCATCCAACCGTGTGTTTAAGCTCCTTACGATTGCCCTGGTTTTTATTGCTGTACTAATCACTTCACTTAACGCAACCGGCCTCATTGCATTAGATACTGTCCTCGCGGCTATCATCAGGTGGGCTGCCATCCTTGCAGTGACATATTGGGTATGGAAGAGAAAAAACCTTACGACCTGGATCTTATTCAGCATGATCATAGGTGCGGAATTTGGTTATGATTTTCCTGCCATTGCATCGGAATTGAAGGTCGTCAGTAAGATATTTCTTAAGCTGATCAAAACGATCATTGCACCCCTGATCTTCGGTACTCTTGTCGTAGGCATTGCGGGTCATGCAAACCTAAAACAAGTAGGACGCATGGGTTGGAAGTCAATCTTATATTTTGAGGTCGTTACTACTATTGCATTATTTATAGGACTGGTTGCTATCAATATCAGTAAAGCTGGTGTTGGAATAAACCTGCCTCAGGGTGGGGATAGTGAAAAGCTTGAAGTGCCCCCTCCATCAGGCTGGGAAGAAACGATCCTGCATATATTTCCAGAAAATATCGCAAAGTCAATTGCAGAAGGACAGGTGCTTCAAATTGTTGTATTCAGTATTCTGTTTGCAATTGGATTAGCACTGGTCAAAGGGCCCCATAAACAAACGATGCTTAATTTTTGTGAAAGTCTCACGGAGGTAATGTTTAAGTTCACAAGTATCGTGATGTACTTTGCTCCATTTGCAGTGGGTGCGGCGATCGCATACACCGTGGGCCATATGGGCTTTGGCATCCTGGCAAACCTCTTTAAGTTACTTGCAACATTATATGTAGCTCTGATCGCGTTCGTCTTGTTTGTACTATTCCCGGTTGCACTAATCATCAAACTTCCCATCCGACGATTTCTTCGCGCAATACTCGAACCGGCGACAATTGCTTTTTCAACTACCAGTTCGGAGGCCGCTCTTCCAAAAGCTTTAGAGAACATGGAGCGCTTTGGGGTGCCACGTAAGATCGTTGCGTTTGTGCTGCCTGCCGGGTATAGTTTTAACCTGGATGGGTCTACTTTGTATTTGTCGCTTGCCACGATTTTCGTTGCCCAGGCTGCAGGTATAGATCTGTCTGTTTCTGAACAGATCCTGATCCTCCTAACATTAATGTTGACGACGAAAGGAATTGCCGGTGTCCCGCGGGCTTCACTTGTTATTCTCATGGGTACTGCTGCTTCCTTTGGTCTTCCGGTTGAGCCCATCTTCCTTATCCTGGGTATTGACGAACTCATGGACATGGCTCGTACCACCGTCAATCTTGTAGGCAATTGCCTTGCATCGGCAGTGGTGGCTAAGTGGGAAGGGGAGGAGACATATAATGATCCGGAAAACCAGGAGTTTGCCTGACATCAATTACGAAGGACAAAGTACG
>JANPKZ010000107.1:0-6921 GCA_031426295.1 Saprospiraceae bacterium | reverse complement strand
TGAGCCTCCGCGCCTCAGCGAGAGTGTTCTGCGAAAATCAGCGAGATCTGCGGGAGATAAACTTTGCGTCTTTGCGCGACCTCTTTTTAAAGCGATATTGTTGCAAAAGCTCTTACCGGAAATGTCCCCATCCCCTCTACCTTCGGCGGAACTGAAGTGAATAAAAAATCAACAGTGGGTATTTCTGCCAGGCATGTCAGATGCTCAACAATTAATATTTCTGCTCCGAGTAGAATAGTATGAACGGGTCTGCGATTACCTGCAGTGTCATCAATGTTGTGACTGTCGATTCCTACTAAAGCTGCTCCCTGATCACGTAACCACAATGCAGCCTCTTCCGTCAGAAATGGATGATCAGAAAAATATGCTTCCGTATTCCAGTGTTTTGACCAGCCAGTATGAACAAGCACCGCTTTGCCTTTCACATCATGGTTTTGAAAAACTTCCGGCCCAATGGCTTGCAATTCTGTGCGGATGACAATGCCAGGAATATTTGCCACCTCACGTAAATGCAGATGTGACAGATCACGCCCATCTTCGTATCGATGGAATGGGCAATCGATATATGTGCCTGTATTGGCCACCATATTAATACGCCCGATCTGGAAGGACGTCCCTTCTTCATACCTCGGCTTTGAATCTTCCCTCGACAGGAAATCGCAGATGATCGGAGCAGGTAGCCCTTTATAAGTAATTAATCCATCGAAGACATTGTGGCTTAGGTCTATCAGTTCCATGGGGTGAAGGTAAACTCTGTATTCAGTACTTGTGGTGAGCTTGTCGAATCCATTCAGTATTCGGTAATATTTGGTAAGAGGTAAATATGGTAAGTGGTAAAAATGGTAAGTTTTTTAAAGGATAATCTAATTAGCGTTAATTAGCGGCATTTTTTTATTTCAAAGTTAAGCGTAGGCACAGCCTACGCTTAACGAGTGACACTGAAACGTAAGCATAGCGTTTATCTATTATTCTGATCAATCAAACTCTCCCAAATCAACAAGCTTGTTTTTTAAAACAACAGCTACAGCTTCACGTCCACTATTGACCTGGAGCTTGGTGTATATATTCTTTAGATGACCTCTCACAGTATCAATTGAAATAAAGGTATCCTGAGCTATTCGTTTATACGTATACCCTTTTGCCAGGAGCGAAACGACTTCCGTCTCCCTTTTTGATAATTTGTATTCAGATAATTTATCGGTTGGGACTTTTTTAAAACGCTCCAATACCCTACGCGCAATACCAGGTGTCATCGGAGCACCACCCAGGATCACATCTTTAATGGCTTCATAAAGTTTGACTGGCGGTGTATCCTTGAGCAGATAGCCACTGGCCCCAGCTTCAAGTGATTTAAATATTTTTTCATCATCCTGAAATACCGTATACATGATCACTTCCGTGACAGGATGAATGGATTTTATTTTCGAAAGGCCATACAGTCCATCATACTCCGGCATATTAATATCCATTAGCACAACATCCGGTTTTAACGCCATGATTTCTTTTTCTACATTCCTGCAATTTGGAAACGAGCCGCAAAGAAACAGATCGCCCATGCCTCCAAGCATTAATTCGAGACTGGACCTGAGGTCAGCCCGATCTTCATAGATGACAAGTTTTACCGGTACCATGTTACTCTGGTTTTTAAAAATTTATTTATTTCAATTTGCACCTAAATGTCACCTTTGTCCCCACACCCGCAACGGATTGCATATTAAAATCTCCATTGATCAGTTTCATACGATATGCCATGTTTCCCAGTCCATTACCTGAAAGTGAAGTGGCGGGGTCAAAACTTTTTCCATTATCCCGGATCATAATGCTGAGCATTTTATTTTCTCTGCGAAATGTAATTTCTGATTGCGTTGCTTTACTATGGCGGATAAGATTTGAAAGTGCCTCTTTAAATACCCGCACCATTTGCTGACGTGAAGTAAGGGACAGTTTTTCTTCAGGGCCAAATGAATCCGTGGTAATGGTGTAAAGTATCCCTGCTTCTTCCAGTACCTCTCCCGCATGACGCGTCAGATCCCCAATGAAAATTTCAAGCACATCATTTTTGGGATGAATATTCCATACGATTTCGCGCAGACTGGCTCCTGCTTTTTTCGCCTGCAGGTCAAGTCTGGTGAGCACATCTTTCCGATTCTCTGAAGGAATTTCATTGCTGGCTAAAGAGGCTAATATTTGAACACTGGTTAGCGAAGCACCTACTTCATCATGGAGATCAGCAGCAATGGATTGACGCATATCTTCCAGCTTTCTGAGCTCCCGCAACCTCCACACAAACCAAAGCGAGATCAATGCGCATATACATAGCAGGATCAAAATTTTAAACCACCATGTTTCATAATAAAATGGAAGGATGGTAATCGCCATGGAGGCTGTATTACCGATGGCACCATATGGACTTATGGCGCGAACATCAAAATTGTAACTTCCGGCATTGAGATTAGCGAACCGGACTGATTGATTGTTTCCCAGATCACTCCAGGCCTCATCTGAGAGCCGGTATTCATAGCGAATGTTGGATGCATATTCATACTCAGGGCTACTGAATTCTATAGAAAAATCACGATCCCTCGCTTCAAATACTACTGGAATACCCGCAGGAAATTTCTTTTCTGAATTGATTAATTTAATTCCTGTGATATAAACCCTGGGATCTTTAGACGTAAATTCTATATCAGCCCTTGCAAAAGCCAACAGTCCATTGTCCATGCCGATATACATCGTATCTGTTTCGGGATCTAAATAAAAATTTTCAGAAACCTCTCCGGGAGGTAGCCCGCTCGCAGCATTAAAAAATATTTCCTGACCCGTGGCAACGTTTATAAATCCAATGCCTGCCCGCAATACAAGCCAAAAACAATTAGGCCTGGGATCCGGAAAGATCTTTTCTACAAATTCAAATGCCCTGTTAATTGAGGGAATCTTCTCAGCACATTCTTCTTCAGCATTCCATTTCCACAATCCATTATTTCGCAGGCAGAAAATAACATCCTCTTTTTCAAGGTGAGTAATTTGAAACGCATGACCTTCCTGCCCTTCGGTGCCGGGCATCCATTTAAAATTTCTGTCCCATTCTTTTGCATATGGGTTCCACCGATGAAACCCTTCACCACAGGTCCAAATATATCCACTATCGGTTTCCGTGATCCCCCATGCATCATTGTATGGAAAGAAATTCAATGAATCGTTAGAAGACCAGGTCATTGTCACTTTTGTCACAGGATTATATCGAAACACCCCTCCATGAAAACCTACCCAGATATTTTTTGCTTTATCCTGAAATTGACAAAGTGTTGACCCGGTAGGTCCAATGAGTTCAACCGAGTCATCCGGTCTTTCTGGATCTAATTTATAAAGCTGGGATTGGGTTCCAAAAAACAATTCATCCTGTGTCCATTTATGAATATTCCAGACACCATTAGGAAGGTTAATCTTTTTAATCGGATTCAAATTCAGATCAAATTTCCAGATGCCGTTGTTTAGAAGATCCATATAAAAATTCTGTTCAAACCGAATAATTGATCCGATGGAAGGTTCAATATTGTATTTCTTTTGAAGAGAATCTAATTTATAATGCTGGAATACCTGTTTGGTAAATGACTGGCCTAACAAACCATAATTTGTACCAATCCATATTCGTTTGTCCTGATCTTCAAAGATTGCATTAGTATGTAAACCCTGAAAATGCCGGGTCTTTTCTATTTTAACCTTCAAATTTTGTTGGTCATATGCACCATAAAAAAATCCATGCGTATGACTTCCAATGATTATAATGGAGTCCTGAACAAGTTGGTATTTGCTCATCCAACGCAAATCCTTTTCTGCTAAAACATCAATATTCGATTCTCCGGTCAATCCATTTAGAGCATTGGCAATGGTAAGCGTATATGGCTTGATCGTGGGATCTTGAAATACAGCAATATCAGGTGGTCCCAGATTCCTCATGTTCATATATGCTTCTATCCCCAACAAAGGTTTTTGAATATATTCAATACTACGTTTTTGATCATTATATAACCAAAGTCCATTGACACCAAAGATGAGACAATTGCCATCTGACAATGTCAAAAGTGTATTGACGAATTGCATTTTTTTGACCCCCAAATCTTCTTTTTTGTAATGCACATATTCAAAAACTTTTTTCATCTCATTATTGAATACGGTGATGCCAACGCCACTTCCGGCGACAAGATTTCCATTAGGTAATAATGTCAAACGTCCAAAGCTGTTAGAAACTTTAGAAAGTTCTTCATGGCCTGTAACGAGGTAGGTAGAGATTTGTCTCCGTTCAGGATCCAGAAGACTTAGGCCATAAGCCGTTCCTATATAAATCTTTCCATCAGGACGTTTCAGAAGTTTAAAGATCTGATCAGATCCAAGTGAATTAGAAGGATTAGCGTTTTTATAATAATTCGTAAAGTGCACTCCATCGAAACAACTTAATCCTGCAGAGGTCCCAATCCAGATGTATCCCTGGTTATCCTGTTCAATCGAGATCACATGATTATCGGGCAAGCCTTCCTTAATTGAGTAAAGGGTAAAATCCTCATCTTTTGGATACACTTGTGACCATGAGATTTCCGCCATCGATCCGATGAACCATAAAATAATAAGCAGACGATTTTTATAACAGGTTTTTTTCAACGATTGTCAGTAGTGCCTGGACAAGGCCAGATGATGATGTGATATCAAAGATATCCAGTCATTCATTTTCCTTTACAACCCATTTAGGGGGTTTCTTGACCATGGCTGACCCCCATGTTTAGGGTGCCGGAGGTGTAACATCGACAGGAATGGGTTATTGCTTTTCCCTTTTAGAAGTAAGCATTGTGTCCTATTTCATTGAAGAAAACACACTACCAATTCAATTTATCTAAAAGGTAAGCTAAACGGACAAAGCACTCTTTTATCTCTTTTCTTACTCTTCGAGTGAAAAAAATTACCCCCATCCATGTCATTGCAGTATCCTGCGATCATGTTGATTTTTGTTGTATTCAATAATCAAATCAACTTTTAACTCATCATTCAAATTTAAAACAATGAAAAACCTATTTCTTTTCCCGCTGGCAGCCATCCTCATTCTGGCAGGTTGCTCTCAGGACAATGTTCAAACAGAATCCACACTGACCAAGGAACAACGTGTACAAGCACATGTCGACCTCCTAAGAGCACAATTTGCAAAATCCGGAGGGATGTCCCCAAATCAGACTTCAGGTTCCCGGGCCTCATGTAACAAGGTGCCTGTCTGTCATAAGGGTAATTACATTGTGGTAAACAAAAACGCCGTTCCTGCCCATCTAGCTCACGGTGACCAGCTTACTTGTTGTGGAGATGCTTGCATCGATGGTGCAGGAATACTCCAACAAGGAGGTCCCATAGACTTTTATTACGATACAGAGGCAAATGATTGTTTGGGCTTTATAGCTGAGGGATGGGATGAAATCGTGCTCCTCGGATATGATGGAGGTAACTCCTTTATAGATGCATCGTCTCATACATATCAAGGAACAGTTTACTATGCCATATCTGTATATGAGGATTCCGAGTTTGTCTGCAACAATTTTGAACTAATGACTACTCAGGAAGAGTATGATTGTGTAGTTGATTATCTGAGATCATATATTAACGCCAATTCCTGCATTCCCAATTTTTGTGATTTAGAATTTTAAGGGATAGTTCCAGATTGTTTGGATGCGAAGATTCCTTGCGTGAGCTATGTAATACGCTGGGCAACCAATTAAACAATAAATGACGATTGGTTTAGAGGGTATAGAAAAATTATTCAGATTAACTGACTTCACCCGATGGTCCCTGAGCGCAGTCGAAGGGAAGAAAAAGAGCGAAGCCCCACCACTGAGTCCCGCCCGATTTTTTTCCAGGAGATTCAACTTTTATAGTAAGATCTTCCGGGAAAAAATCGGGCGGGACTCAAGTAGCGTTGGTCCATCGTTTCTTCCCTTCGACTGCGCTCAGGGACCGATCATAGTAAATGATTTTCCAATTTTAAACTGCGCTCAGGCATCGTTATTAGAAAATGATTTTCAAATCAAGAAGGATTTCCAGGATAATTAGTAATGAGGCAAAGTGACGGAAAGCTTTTCGTGTGCTCATTAACCAATCATACTTCCAAGGTGAATATAGATTTTTAACCCCAGAATAAAAGACGCCAGAAGCCAGACTTATAGCGCAACTAAACAAGTTGTACGTCTGGCGTCTGGCATCCTTCTGTCTGGCGTCAAAAGCTCCCCCGGTCTATACAAAAGTCTGAATCACTCCATCGGCTCATGCCACGGATTTGTCTACTTTTTGGGTTCTGGGTATTAGCCTTTCTTTATATTGCCTTTCTAAACAAACGAATATGAAAATCCTTTTTTTGCTGTCCAGCATGGTCGTGTTGTCCTGGCAATCAGCCACCGCCCAGATCAGCGCACGTCTCTTCCGCTACCCGGACGTATCGGCCACCCAGATCGTCTTCGTCTATGGCGGCGACTTATGGATCGTCGGCAAGGAAGGGGGCACCGCTTCCAAGCTGAGCTCACCTTCTGGTGCAGAAGGTTTTCCTCGCTTCTCACCAGACGGTTCCAAAATTGCATTCTCAGCCAATTACGATGGTAACCTCGACATCTATGTCATCCCATCTATGGGAGGCATTCCCAACCGCATCACGTATCACGGAATGGGAGACCGCATCAACGAATGGTACCCGGATGGAAAAAATCTATTGTACACGTCCTCTCGTGAAAGTGGCAAACAACGCTTTTCACAGTTTTATAAAGTTGATGCAAACGGAGGCACATCAGAAAAACTTCCACTCGCCTATGGTGAATACGGTTCGCTTTCACCAGATGCCAAACAAATAGCTTTCAACGAACGGTCTGTTGTTAATGACACCTGGAAACGCTATCGCGG
>JANPKZ010000106.1:0-37489 GCA_031426295.1 Saprospiraceae bacterium | reverse complement strand
CTTGCCGACTCCGATGATCTTCAATTTGCTGGATAAAAAAGCTAAGTGGTTGCATAAAAGATGGGTTTGCAAATATTAAGCTTTTCTTTAATATGTTACAAATTATTATAAATAATCTTAAACACTGATTAGCCCTGCCCTGAAAGGGGGACTTTAATTTGTACAAAAATTATAAAAATCAAACGTCCCCCTTTCAGGGGGTAGGGGGTTAGACGATGCATTCGCCCCGTTAAGGTTGTATTAAACATCCACACGATCGGGGTTAGTAACCTATTTTTGCATTTCTAAAGAAAACCGTCACCCGCTATGCGTTCATTTTTAATTCTCCTGGGGTTCGTATTCTCCTTTAGCGCTTTCGGCCAGATCTTCAATCCGGTCAAGTGGACCTTTGAACTGAAACCCGGATCCAAAGATGAATATACCATCATCGCTAAGGCTGCTATCCAGGATGGCTGGTGGGTCTATTCACAGCACCTGGGAGGTGAAGACGGTCCGATTCCAACTTCAATCCATTTTGATGAAGGCACCCATTACAAGCTGGTAGGCAAAAACAAAGAATCCGATAACGCGAAGACAGTCCATGATCAGTTGTTCGACATGGAGGTCACCAAGTTTGCTAAGTACTTTACGATCGAACAGAAAGTGAAGATCACCGATATCTCCAAACCTATCTCCGGATACCTGGAGTTTATGACCTGTAATGATGAGCGTTGCCTGCCACCTGATGAAGTGGTCTTCAGTCTGAAACCTGTGAAAGGATCCACTGGGGATGCGGAAACCAAAACGGACAGAAAGGATGCGATTGCATCAAAAGGAACTGATGAAAAATCATCAGTGACTACAGCATCACCTGCTGACGAAAAAAAAAAACCAGATGACAATTTTGAATTAGGTTCCGGAAATGAATCTTCGGGCTTCAATTCAAACGACAAATCATCATCTGAGTCAGGCATATTAACACCTGTCACCTGGTCATTCAGGTCCGAAAAAAAATCAGACGGTCATTATGAAATCATCGCGGAAGCTGTCATCGATGATGGCTGGCATATCTACGCGTCTGGAGAGCAACAGGTAAACGGACCTACACCCACATTCCTGACAATAGAAAAAAGTGATAAGTATGTTATCGAAGGTGTCGTAAATCAATCTGGTAGTCAACGTATTGAGGGTCATGATCCGTATTTCGATCTGGACGTTGTCAAATTTAAACATGATGCGCGTTTTTCCCAGCTTGTCAAAACAGATCAGCCTTCTATAGTTGTTGGTTCATTAGAATTTATGACCTGTAATGAATCACGTTGTATTCCTGCAGAACTTATTGATTTTAAAATTGACCTGACCAGTGGATTACAACTGGTGGACAACATGCTCTTGCGACCAGGCGCAGATGATGACGGTGTTATTGATCAATCGATCACAAGCCTTCAATCCACGTATGCAGATCCATTGAGTGACTGTGGTGAAAAACAAGAAACGTCCTCAAATTTATTCTGGATGTTTTTTCTTGGATTCGGTGGTGGATTACTGGCCTTGCTGACACCTTGTGTGTTTCCCATGATCCCGTTGACCGTAAGTTTTTTTACAAAAGACACGAAGCGCAGGGGATGGCAAAATGGATTATGGTATGGTGCTTCCATTATCATCATCTATGTTGCCTTAGGTATACTCCTCACGTTAGTATTCGGAGCATCTGCATTGAATGACCTGTCTACGAATGCAATTGCCAACACGATCTTCTTCGTGATCTTTATCTTTTTTGCGTTGTCCTTTTTTGGATACTATGAAATTACACTGCCGAGCAGCTGGAGCAATAAGAGCGACGCCATGGCGGATAAAGGTGGATTGATCGGTATCTTTTTTATGGCTGCTACGTTATCGATTGTTTCTTTTTCATGTACGGGACCGTTAATCGGATCAGCGTTGGTTGAAGCTTCTTCCGAAGGCACACTGGGACCAGCCATAGTCATGTTTGGATTTTCCCTGGCTCTTGCCATACCATTTGGTCTGTTTGCCATTTTCCCTGCATGGCTTAATTCATTGCCCAAGTCCGGGGGATGGATGAATAGTGTAAAAGTCATTCTTGGGTTTGTGGAGCTTGCGCTTGCGTTTAAATTCCTGTCAGTTGCGGATATGGCTTCGCACTGGGGTTTCCTGCGTTATGAATTATTCATGGGTATATGGGTTGTCATCTGTGTCGCCATGTCATTGTATATGTTTGGTATCATACGATTCCCACATGATAATCCGAAACGAAAGGTCAGGCCTGTCCCTGCCTTTTTAGGCATCTTTTTCCTGGCGCTGGGTCTTTACCTCGCCACCGGATTTTTCAGAAGTGAAAAAACAGGTACCTATAATGCACTTAGTATCATGAGTGGTCTTGCACCGCCTGCGCATTATAATTTTTTCGTGCCTGTCAAAGAGATCAATGCGGACCTGAAATCACAATATGCATCGCTGACAAAGTGCGCGAATAATTTTAATTGCTTCCATGATTATTTTGAAGGCCTGGCCTATGCCAAACAAAAAAACAAACCGATCCTGCTTGATTTTACCGGGTATGGATGTGTGAATTGCCGTAAGACGGAAGAGCATATCTGGGTTGACGATGAAGTGCGTCGTAAGATCAATGACGAATTTGTACTCGTCTCACTGTATGTGGATGACAAAGAAGCGCTGGATACTATTATGCATTCTGCTATTCAAAATAAGAGGATCAAGACTGTAGGTGATGTTTGGGCGGATTTCCAGATCGTCAATTTCAAACAAAACTCCCAGCCATTATACGTACTCCTTTCCCCTGATCAACAAATACTGACTACACCTAAAGGATATGATCCGGATATTGAAGCATATAATGCCTTTCTGGATTGCGGGCTTAATGCGTTTAAAGAATTAAATGCACCCGTGATCGGAAGTGCTAAATAAAAGAGAAAGTACAAAGTTCAAAGTACGAAGTACTAGTTACAAAGAGCGGATGCAAAGTATATAAAGTTGAGTTTTAAGTACCCTGGATAAAAAATTAATGACTAACATCGTCCTTCGTACTTTTTACTTCGTACCTATTAAAAAAGGCACTGGAATTTCCAGCGCCTTTTTTTATTTCTTTTACATCCTTCCTAGTAGAACCAGGAAATACTTGCTGCAATTACGATAATTATTAACAATAAGAATACAGCACTCAGGACTGTTCCGATAATTGCCATGGTTGGGTTATTATCTTTGTTGATACCAATGATCCCCAGGACAAGTCCGGCGATGAGCATGGCCAGTCCGAGATAAGGAATAAAGAGTCCAACTACAGAAAAGATCAGGGATAATAAACCATAGAGGTTCCCACCAGCTGCATTTCCAGCCTGCTCAAGTGTCATTGAGCCTTCAATCTTTCCTTTGTTGACTTTCCTTGCCAGGTTCTTCTGCATGGCTTTGAAAGCCAGCTTTTGCGTCCATTTTAATCCTTTGCCATCAGCTTTATTAAAACTTGCAATATCGACAGCCAGGAAATCATTGACAGTCATCATGTTCGCTGCACCGTATGCGGTGGTAGGTTCGACGACGTGACGATTCACTGCTAAGGATTCGTGGGAGAAAACAAAGCCTGCCAATAAAAGGAAGGTGAGAAAAATTTGTTTCATAATTGAGTTTCGTTTTGTTGATTAAAAAATAATATGGTGCATACACGGGCATGTTTGCCTGTAGACAAAGTAAATAAATACAAATAATATAATGGGTTTAAGGAACCGCTAAAATTGTCTGAAGAAAGTGTTATAAATTTTCAAGGGAGTAGTATCGGATCATACCCTGAATATCCTTGTCCACCTTTCCTTTCGGTGCGAGCTTGAAGAAGATCTTATGCGAATCAAAGTCCTCTGGTAATAATTCATCCAGGCATTCGATTGCTTCCTGCTTTTGGCCCAAACGGAAATGACAGGCAGCTTTGCAATAGGACAAACGTGGCCCTACCGTGTGCTCATCTGCTTCCTCCAGCACATCCAGTGCTTTCTGCAGCTTGTTCCTCCGCATCAGAAATTTCACATGTGCGAGCCAGTAATTTTCTTCTTCTGGTCCCGTCTCTGTGGACTTGGTGTAGTAGAAATCTGCCTTACCGTATTGTTTTGTTCTTTCGTAGCAGTAGGCAAGCTCGGCGTAATATTCTTCACGGCGATCATCGAGCCGGATAGCCTTGATCAGGGAACTTATAGCATTGCTGTAATTGCCTTCACGTGCATAACAGATCCCTAAGAGATAATATACATCATCAATATACTGATCGATCTTAAGTGCTTCGATCAGGTAATCTTTTGCGACGGCATATTTGCGAAGCTTAAGCATACATTCCGCAGCTGGCACGAGATAATCCTGGTTGTGGCCAAAGCGTTGAATGAGCTCCTGGTAGATGACCAGTGCTTTTTTATGATCTCCCATCTGGCAGCATAATTCTGCGCAGTCGAGATATCCGTTTTTGAATTCAGGATTGACAATGTAGCTGTACTCCAGGGAGCGGATCGCATTTTTATAATCACCTTCACAGCTGTACGCGTGACCGAGATTAAACCATGCGAGATAATTATATGCATCCTGATCCAGCAGATCATTATGGAATTCGATGCTTTCCTGATAGAGTCTGGACCATTCCACACAAAGCCAGATATGTTCGAGGGCTTCTTCGTTTTTTGGATCGATCGTCAGGACATCGCGCAGCTTATTATACATCTGGTTGTACTCACGCATACATTCATAGATGTACGCTTCAGCGAGATATAGATCTACGCATGAATTGAGTGTCATCTGGTCACTGCATGAATCCACCATCGTAAATGCTTTCTCGTAATCTCCGAGCTGAGCAGTCACTTTGATTTTCATCAGTTGCATTTCCGGATGCCGTGGGTATAAGTTGAGGGCGATATCTAATGTCTCATTTGCTTCTTTATAATCTTCTTCCTGGAGGAGCAGGCGGGATTTGATCACATAAAATTCTGCGTGGTGGCTTGAGTATTGCATTGCATAATCAAGTGCCTCCAGCGCTTTTTCTGTGAGCGATTCCGAGATATAGAATTGGATGAGATTGAGATAATCTTTTTCGTCCCAGTGTGACGACTCCCCGCGCAATATCATGTTCTCAAAGACAGATACAAACTCGGGAAGAGACAGGTTTGGTTTCGTTCTGTACTCCATGCAAATTACTGAATGGGATTATAAAAAATTCGCGTTGGTAAATATAACCAAAACGGTCTCAAACATACGATATACATTGACATTTGTACGTTTCACCAGTTCTGATACATACAGTCAACACTCATCTGTAATAATCACATTCATAGCTTCTTATACAGTCCGGTTTTCATACCTCATTTTTACTTTATGGATAACTAGCTCTTATCCACATGAGTATGTATCACCTTCGACATATATAGCTGCTTTCTTTTTTTTCATTTTTTTATCCACATTCCCCTAATTGCTGCATATCTGAAGCTGAGATAATCTCAAATAAAAATAATCACCATGCGATATCTAATAAAAAAGAAGTACCTCATCTGTGCAGATGAGGTACTCAGGATTTCAATTTTTATTTTCTACGGATATTTTAATCCCGTCTAAAGTCATTTGCTTTTCGCAAAAGTTCTCTGTTGAACTCACGTTCAGCAGCATGCAGCATCAGGATCTTTCTCGGTGATATAGCAGTTTTTAACCTTGTAAACAGGTTTCGTTTCAGATCCTGTTTTTTATCTTCCATCGCGAAATGGCGTTCAATAATGGTGGTTGCTTCCGCATCAGTCACATTCATCAGATCAGGCCGCTCGATATCATCTCTCATGTTTTTAAGCTGATCTTTGTATTCATTATAAACAGGCCAGAATTTTGCAGCTTCATCCGGTGTCAGGCTTAATTTCTGCGTGATGAAAGCTACACGTTGTGCTTCAATGCGTTCACGAGCTTCTCTGTGCAATGGACCACCTTGTGCATTACCCCAAATAGGTATGAGACATAAAAGGTATCCGGTCATGATCAATCTGAATTTCATTGTATTTAGTTTGTGTGTTATTTTAAAATAAGTCTTCTATCAATTCTTCGCTGGATTCTTCCATCAGGTATTCATGTATTGCATCAGAAGGCACATCCCAGGATTCATCTTTCGGAACCTGATCGCCATATTCAAGCAAACCTTCAAAGTCATCTATATTTTCCTGGATATACAGGTACGCTTCTGCAGATGTGACAGGTACAGGTACATCAACTTTCTGTGTAATAAAAAACAATCCGATACATACACCTGTCAGGATTGCTGCACTGGCGATCAAGTGCTTCCACGCAATAGTTTTTATTTTAGGTTGAGACACTTCATTTTTCCAGCGGTTTAATATCGCCTCAGGTAATTGATCAAAATATGTAGCTGGTGGTGCATCATCCGGTGGTACCGGCAATCCATTTGTAATGGATTTTATTTCATCCTGTATTTCCTTTTTTTCATTCATGGCGTTATAATATTTGTTTGGCCCGAAAGACTTCTTCAATTTTTTTGACTGCATGGTGGAACGAGGCTTTCAGCGCACCCTCTGTGACCTGGAGGATCTCTGACATTTCCCTGTAACTCAATTCGTCAAAATAGCGCATTCGAAATACCATCTGCTGGCGTTCCGGGAGTTTGTTTACTGCTTCATCCAGGGAGACAGCAATAGAATTTGAATCCATAAAAGCCTCAGCTTCTCCCTTCACCTGTGCATCGATTTCCGAATACCTTGACCTGGCACCGGCTTTCTGATAGTTGATTACTTCGTTGCACGCTATTCGATACATCCATGTATACAACTCAGAGCGTCCTTCGAAATTTCCAATATGGCGGAAGATCTTGATGAACGTATTCTGCAGTACATCGTCCGTGTCCGCATGCGAGGGCAATCTATGCCTGATCACATGGTAAAGCCTTTGTTGATACTTTATGACCAGTTGCCGGAAACCATCTTCGTGGCCGCCGGGCTGTTGAATTAATGCAAGTAAGGCTTCATCCGTCATCTGGATCGGTCGATCATGTCTTGGACAACGGAAGATAACGAAGGTTTAATGCCATCTCCCGAACGCTCTGCTATAGGCTGTTATCTTTAGAGGATGAAGGCATTCCCACTTTTTATTCTCAGGCTCTTTGGATGGCAGGTCGTAGGTAGCATCCCTCCGGAGCTAAAGAAATTTGTGGTTGCCGTAGCACCACATACCAGCTGGAAGGATTTTTTCCTGGGGTTGACCGTGCGTGCCTCACTGCGCCGGAAGATCTATTATCTCGCCAAAAAGGAATTATTTGATAGTCCGTTTGGATTCTTTTTTTGGTGGACAGGTGGTCGGCCCGTGGATCGAAAACATAAGACAGGCCTGGTGGATCAGGTCGTGGCTCTATATAATGGAAGTCCTGAGTTTAGCATTGCGCTTGCGATCGAGGGCACGCGTAAAAAAGTGAAGGACTTCAAAACAGGTTTTTATTTTATTGCAAAAAAAGCAGGTGTCCCAATCATTCCATGCCTGTTTGATTATGAACATAAACGTGTTTCATTTCTTGCCCCCTTTTATCCCACTAATGAGACTGAGAAAGATCTGAATTACCTGTGGCAATTATATCTAGGCGTCAAAGGTGCAAATCCGGAATATAGCATCACAGGCGCTCGCGAAAACTAAAAACTAAAAGCTAATAGTTAATAGTTAATAGTTAATAGTTAATAGTTAATAGTTAATAGTTAATAGTTAATAGTTAATAGTTAAAAGCTAAAAACTAAAACCAGAATCAAAAATCTAAAATCCAGAATCCAAAATCCATTTCTTCTTCCTTCATGAAACTCAATCACAAAATCTTCGGAACCGGCGATCCGATTATCATCCTACACGGATTATTCGGCATGCTTGACAACTGGCGCACGCTGGCGAGATCACTGGAAAATACATACCAATGTATCCTTGTTGACTTGCGTAATCATGGACGATCTCCTGATGATGCCGAAATGAATTATACTGTCATGGCGGAGGATATTTTGGAGTTGCTTGATGACCTGAAAATTGAACAACCGGTGATCATGGGTCATTCGATGGGTGGTAAAGTTGCCATGCAATTTGCCTTTCAATACCCGGACCGACTTTCCAGGCTGATCGTAGTTGATATTGCTCCCAGGAAGTATCCGCCACATCATGCGGAGGTCATTTCTGCGATCGAGGCGATTCATCCGGAGGCATTAACAGATCGATCACAGGCAGAAGAAGTGTTAAGGAGTCATTTGGACAATGATGAAGCCACGATCCAGTTTCTCCTGAAAAATATCAGCCGAAAACCTGAAGGAGGTTTTGAATGGAAGGCCAATATGCCTGTCCTGATTGCTGAATATGATTCATTAATGGCGGAAGTGTCATCAGCTATGCCGTTTACAAAGCCCGTCCTCTATATCAAAGGTGCGAAATCGAATTCGATCAGCCCCGCTGATGAGGATCAGATCCGGAAATTATTTCCCAATTCGAACCTTGTGACAATTCCTGAAGCCGGACATTGGGTGCATGCTGACCAGCCTGCGGCACTTTTGGAGGCTCTCCTCCCGTTCTTACAAATCTGACACGGTTTCCAGGGGCTTTTTTGTTGGCTTTTAGGCCTAAAAAGGGTAATTTTGGGTAACCTCTAAGGACTTAGTTAAGAATAACCCTTCAATTGATGAGAACCAGAATTTACACAAGTCTAATTTTTCTTTTTTTTGCATTCCAGTATTCCTTCGGCCAGATGGTCGTGGGAACGGATACACTTATAGGAAATGAGTGGATCAATTATGATCAGAAGTATTTTAAATTTTTTGTGGAAACAGATGGTGTATTCCGGATCACGAAAGAAACTATGCTCGCAGCTGGCGTGCCTGAAAGTGAAATAGATGGTGCCAAAATCAGGATCTATAATTTGGGAAAACAAGTCCCATTGTATGTATCCAATGTAGGGTCATTTAATAACGGAGATTTTATAGAATTTTTTGGAACTAAGAACCGCAGTGCTTTTGATAGAGTCCTGTATCTGCGCCCTGATAATGATTTACTGAATCAGGATCACAGTATGTACACCGACCGCAATCCATATTTTCTTACCTATGCCGGATCAGATACGCCTGGTAGAGTTACTACACTAATCAATGATCTGACAAATCTTCCTCCTGTTGAGGCTTATTTCCTGCACCAGGAAAAAGTAAATTATAATGAAGAACATTTTGAACCATATTATTCGGTAGCAGGTGGTGGCGCGGTTTCATATTCAAGCTATTTACATGGGGAAGGATTTGGAAAACACAGTGATAATTCAAGTGCGACCTCTATTCCGTCATTAAACCGATATGCAGATGGTCCCAATGCAACTCTGCGTATCCGATTTGTGTCAACAAATTA
Organism: Saprospiraceae bacterium; assembly: GCA_031426295.1. Lineage (GTDB taxonomy): Bacteria > Bacteroidota > Bacteroidia > Chitinophagales > Saprospiraceae > Opimibacter. The sequence goes on along the minus strand of JANPKZ010000106.1, from coordinate 28,102 downwards.
TGGCAACCACAATTATATTGTTTCCCTTAATAATCAGGTACTGGATACAGTTTCACTTCTTGATCTCAAAATCAGTGACATCACGTACTCCGTACCTGTTAACCTGCTGGCTGACAATAACGAAGTAAAGCTCACTGCCATAAGTTCTTCCAGCCGGCATGCCCCGGTAATGATTACACTAACATATGCTCAGTCTTCTGGTAATGGGACATGGCCACAAGCACAAATCATACTGGAAGGTCAACCGAACAAGCAATATCATCTGCTCAATACCCAGGTATCCGGATTGATCACATTATATACACTGGATGGTACCAGGCGTATGATCACTAATTCACAGCAGGAGTTTGTTTGGCCAGAGACAACAGAAAATCTTTCATTGTTCGGAGCCGATATTGAAAGTGGAATTGTGGAGATCACATCCCTTGAGGAAAAAACATTTACGGATTATAGTGGGGACAATATAGAATTTGTAGTGATCACCCACCCTGCCATTATGGAGCCAGGGAATGGCAGTGAATACGTGCAATACCGCAATTCCATCGCAGGCGGTGGCTATATTGCCAATGCATATTCTATACTGGATATTTATGATCAGTTTGGATACGGTGTTGAAAAACATCCACAGGGTATACGCAACTTCGTGGAGATGATGCATCGCAACTGGCCTTCTGCAAAAGCAATATTTATCGTAGGACGTGCGATCGAATATTACAGGTCTCGATATCCCGGCACATGGGAACCATGGTTTTACGTCCCAACTTTTGGAAGAGCAGGATCTGATAATTTATTAGCAGCAACACTTTGGGATTTGGTACCGAGATATCCTGTTGGACGTCTGGCAGTGACTTCTCCACAGGGGGTTGATATATACCTGGATAAGATCCGTGAGCATGATGCAGCTGTAAATCTGCCGCAGACTATTGAAGACAAGGGTTGGATTAAAAATGTCATGCATATCGGGGGTGGCAAAACTGCATCCGAACAGGAAGATTTTAAAATGACATTAAATACCCTGGGAAATATCCTGGAAGAAAATGAATTAGGTGCCAAAGTCAGTTTTTTTCAAAAGGAATCTACAGACTTCATCGGCGAATCACAATCAAGGTTGATTGAAAAATTATTAGAGGAAGGAAATTCTATTATCAATTATTTAGGCCACTCATCTGCGACGACATTTGAATTTAATATCAATGAAGCTGATGAATGGGACAACCACGGTAAATATCCGGTCTTCAGTGCCATGGGTTGTAGTGCGGGCCAGATACACGGTCCCCTTCAAAGTCTGAGTGACCGGTATGTGCAGATAGCGAATGAGGGTGCTATTGCTTTTATTTCCGGATCGAGTTCGCAGTTTGCTTCTGCGTTGATCAAGTGGGCGCGACCCTGGTATGAATACATGGGTGGTGAAGGTTATTACAAAACTGTTGGTGAAGCGACCCTGGAAGGACTTAAGGAGGTTGCCAAGTCAGTGGACGTCAACAGTACGGCAAGTAACCAATACCGCTATCTATTGGAACAACAAACTTACCAGGGAGACCCGGCTATTCGGTTACATCCAATGCCAGGTCCGGATTACCTGGTGGACAGGTTGTCAGTATCCATCGGGCCTGATATTCTTACGACCAAGCTGGATAGTATTGATGTGAAATTCAGCATCGCTAATATAGGCCGGAACCTTCATCAGACAGTTTCGTACTCAGTACACATCCAGGACGGAAGTGGGCATATCACTGATGTGCACGAAGGACAAATCCAGGCCAAAACGTATGAAACGGCTGTTTCTCTACGTGTTCCGCTTGCTGTTGGCGGCAAAGCGGGCTTGTACAGGTTATTAGTTATCGTTGATCCTTTACAGGCTGTAGATGAATTCCCAGCACCGATGGCGGAATCGAATAATAACTTAACTGATAATCTTGGCGTAACCGGTATACCATTTATTGTGGTTGATAATTTAATATTCGCAGCATATCCGCCTGATTTTGGCATTGTTACTACAGGAACACCTCAGTTGGTTGCTACCAGCAGTAATTCATTTATTAAAAAACAAAATATCGTTCTTGAAATAGATACAACTGCGCTGTTCAATAGCCCTGCTTTGGTGCATGAAACATTTCTTAATCATGCTGCTACGTTGAAGTGGTCACCAACTATGTCTCTGACACCTGGCACGGTTTACTACTGGCGTGTGAGTACAGATAGTGTTTCTCCTACACAGGATTATATCTGGAGTCGCCGATCATTTTTATATCAACCGGGAAGTCAACATGGGTGGAATCAATCGCATTTCCATCAGTTGACTTACAATGATCTTGACGGTCTTATTGCTGATAGCATAAAGCAATTGTTTCAATTTGAAAGCATTTTGCAAAACTTTACAATTGTAAACAGAATTCAAAATGATGTGACTGGATTAAATCCTATGATGCGGGTTGACAATATCATTCGAGCAGCATTTTTTACAAACTTCAGAACAAAAGATATAAATGTTTTTGTTGTCGCGATAGATTCATTAACTGGAGAATATATTCGAAATCCTAACCCCGGATTATATGGTTCTCAAAATCACCTTGCTTTTGATGCACCTTGTTTTGCCTATAGTTCTGATAATCCAACAAGCAGACAAGCAATGCTCGATCTTATTGAGAACGTAATACCCTCGGGTCATTATGTTTTCTTCTATACCTACCAGCGACCTGGTTATATGGATTATTACCCTGAACAATGGGCAGATGATGAGACAGCTTTTGGAAGAAGTATTTTTTCAGTAATAGAAGATCAATACCCGGAATCTAATATTCGATCCCTGGCCACAACAGGCAGCTTACCATATGTCATTTTGTTCCAAAAGGATAGAGGTATTATAGATGAATTAATTGCAACGGACTCCCTTGATGAAATCTCCATGAGCTTTGATGCGGGTATTTCATCAACCGTTGGAACATACAAATCTGTTCAGGTAGGACCTGCTTCCAAGTGGTATTCAATCGAACAAACCAGTACTACCTCACCAGATACTCAGGGAGTGCATATTGTATCTGCTTTTGCATTGAATGAAACTCAAACAGATACATTTTGGATCTCACATGATATAACATCTGTCTCAACAAGTATTTCCGATATTGATGCATCATTATATCCCTACATACATCTTAGATTTATGACCGGAGACAGTGTCGATTACAGCCCAGCTTTAATCGATTACTGGCGGGTATATTATGACGGGTTTCCAGAGCTGATTATTAATCCTGATGAAGGTTTCGTTTACGAAAAGGACAGTCTCGAACAAGGTCAGAATTTAAGTTTAAGCACAGTGATTGAGAATGTAAGTCCCTATCCTGTTGATTCATTTTCCGTATCACTTAAATTAATCAGTACAAATAATACAGTCGAAGAGTTATGGAAAACTATTAATAGTATCGCACCATATTCCCAGTCACAAATTGCATTTAGTAAAATTACGGATGAAATGCAGGGTGATTACCAGGTCCTGATGGATGTTAATCCTACCCGTATTGTTACTGAAAACAATTATATAAATAATATAGGCATTCTTCCACTGCACGTCGAAGGAGATGGTTTAAATCCCATTCTCGATGTAACCTTTGATGGACAACATATTCTGGATGGTGATCTCGTCGCATCCAAGCCTTTGATTACAGTGCAGTTGCATGATGAAAATCAATTCCTGCGTCTTGATGATACGAGTTCATTTGCCATGTTTCTAAAGTATCCATCAGAATCTACTCCTCGCCAAATATCTTTTTCCGAAGATTGGGTTCAATTTATCCAGGCAACGGGATCAGGAAAAAATATGGCATCAGTAGAACTCCGGCCGCATCTGGTAGAAGATGGAATTTATGAGTTACAGGTTCAGGCACTCGATGCATCAGGTAATCTGGCAGGGGACAATGAATATCTGATTTCATTTGAAGTGATTAATGAAGAATCCGTATCCCATTTGTATAATTATCCCAATCCTTTTAGTACCTCCACCAGATTTGTGTATACGCTGACTGGTGAAGGATCGCCACAATATTTTAAGATCCAGATTATGTCTGTTTCAGGAAGGATAGTTCGGGAGATCACCCAGGATGAGTTAGGACCTCTAACCGTGGGTACCCACATGACAGATTTTATTTGGGATGGAACGGATGAACATGGCGGCACATTGGCGGCAGGCACGTACCTCTATCGTATGATTGTCAAAAATGAGGAACTGGAGGATTACAAACGTTACAATACTTCTAAATCTGATGTATTCTTCAATAAAGGATGGGGAAAACTTGTCATCTTACGATAAATGCGGATGAACTTTTTATAAAAGGCTTGATGGCAAAAACCACTATTCTGGAAGCAAATGCGCCCACTCAATTTATCAAGCGAGTTCAGGAATGCTTTCAATACTTTGATTTACTTCGAATGCTTAGTTACAGGGACATCCGTGTGCGGTATGCCCAGACCTATTTCGGCCTTGCCTGGGCCGTACTCAATCCTTTGATCAGCGTAGTTCTGCTTTATTTTGTTTTTGGGATCGTTGCAAAAGTTTCTACTGAGGGAATACCACCGTTATTATATGTTATGACTGGGTTGTTGCCCTGGACCTATTTTGCGCGCGTAGTTGGAGAGGCAGGTAGTTCTATTATCAGTGCGCAATCGCTTGTAAAAAAAATTTACTTTCCACGTTTGATCATTCCCATTTCCAAAGCTGTAAGTGGATTTGTCGACCTTTTGGTAGTACTGGTTATGCTGGCTATTTTATTAATTATCTACCAGATCCCTTTAAAATTTCAGATGCTCATGTTTATTCCTTTTCTGGGGATGACCGTGCTGGCGGGAATTGCATTTGGTATTTGGATTGCTGCATTAACCATTCGCTTTCGCGATTTTTCTCATATCGTACCTATGTTGCTTCGCATTGGTATGTTTGCCAGTCCCATAGCCTATAGCACTGTGCATGTTCCTTTACAGTATAAATGGTTATTTAATTTAAATCCCCTGACTGGAATTATTAGTGGGTTGCGTTGGTCACTTTTTAATACGCCGCTGGAAGAAATGTCGGTTATTATTTCTCTTGCTGTAATTTCTTTGTTTTTGATATCGGGTATCTGGTACTTTCTACGCATGGATCATTATATCGCTGATATAATTTAAAATTCATGAAGGAAGCTATCATCATTGAAAATGTTTGGAAATCATATAAACGTGGCGTCGTCAGACAAGGCGATCTGAGATCAACACTGAAAAATGCCTGGTCAACAGTTGGTCAAAAAACGGAAGAATTCTATGCATTACAGGATATATCTCTTACCATATCACAGGGGGATATTCTGGGTATAGTAGGACCTAATGGAGCAGGCAAATCCACTCTTCTAAAACTTTTATCCCGTATAACTTTTCCAACCAGGGGTCGACTCATTATCCATGGTACTTTATCATCCATGCTTGAAGTTGGTACCGGGTTTCATCCTGAATTAACAGGAATTGAAAACATTTTTCTTAATGGTTCAATACTCGGAATGAATCGCAAGGAGGTTAATTCTAAACTTGAGAGCATAATAGATTTCGCAGGTCTCGAAGATTTTATAAAAACACCTGTAAAACACTATTCCTCCGGGATGTATGTGCGGCTTGCTTTTGCAGTAGCTTCCCATCTGACATCAGATATCATACTAATTGATGAAATCCTTGGAACAGGAGATCAGGAATTTCGTAAAAAATGCCTGGACAAACTTTTATCTGCCTCCAAAGAGGGCAGGACTGCTGTCATAGTAAGTCATCAAATGTCCTATTTAAGGACGTATTGCAATACAGGTATCTATATCAAGGATGGACGAGTTCATTTTCGGGGAACCATAGAAGATACAATTGCTGATTATATCTCATCCCATACAAATGCTCATTCTGAACCGATTCAAAACAGGCGTGATCGTAAAGGAGATGGAAGGTGTAAAATAATTTCCCTGAAATTATTGGATCATGACGGGCATGAATGTATCATCCTTCATTCAGGGCAGGAATTGAATTTTCAAATAATACTCCAATCTTCATCCGACATCTTACCTAACCCGGAAGTCCGGATTGATTGCCTTGACCAATTTGGTCAACAATGGTTTGTTCTAAACAATACTGTTTCCGGAACAACCGGAAATTTCTATCCTGCTAAGCAGGTAATGACCTGCACCATTAAAAAATTACCACTGAATGAAGGCTATTTTTCTTTTGATATCTCTGTGTTTGTGGATAATAAACTAAGTGATTACGTCCCATTTGCTATGCAGGCCAAAGTGGAAAAAGGTATTTTTTATAACACAGGAAAATTGCCGCTGCCATCAAAAGGACTACTCGTGGACTATTCCTGGGATGTGACAAATCAACCGATATGAATTTCCTCCACCATTTTAGAAAAGGGGAAGATTATTTTCGATATGTCAATATATGTCATGCCAGATCAGGCTCCAACACATTACTCTCCTATCTGTCAGGTCATCCTCATGTGGATGCTCATAGCGAAATTTTCAAAATGCTGAATGGCCGGTCAATTCACGATGTGTACAAAGAATACTTTGGAAAGAAAAAATCTATGATACGATGCGCTGGATGCAAAGTTTTCTACAACCATCCCTTTGATCGTAATCCTGATGAATTACTGCAGTATTTTATGGATCATCCCAAGCCGCACTATTTTATACACCTAATGCGACAGGATAAGCTTCGCACCTATATTTCCCATGAAATTTCTAAACAACTCGACATTTGGTATATCAAACAGCCAGACCATCGGCCAGCCATTGAGAATCGAAAACTGACTATTGATGTTTTGAAAGCTAAATATTACATCGATGATCTCGTGTCAAAAGATATAGCGATAAGGGAAAAACTTAAAGGCCAAAACTATATATCAATCTTTTATGAAGACTTAATCAGTGACCCTGAAGTCACCCTTAAAAACATACAAAATTTCCTGAACCTGGATCTGATGAATTTGACATCCACCCATATCCAGATGAATCCGGAGCCATTATCCATATTGGTGACAAATTATGACGAACTACTTCACGCCGGTTTGGTAATATCACCGGAATAAACCTTTGAAATCTTTTTATTTTCTTACTCCCAGAAAATATTTGATTGAACCGACCAGCTCCCCACTCCGGTACATAAAAGGTTTCAATATTTCCAAAAGTCCTTTTTTAAAACTGTAATTTTTCCGGGTGATCACACGTAAGGCATAAATAGGTAGGTGAATAATCCGAGAGGCACATGTCCGTATAAATCTCCACAATGACAGTAGGACAGGCACTGGCTCAAAAGACACTTTGTCTCTTCTACGTGCATATTCGGAATGAAGTATCCAGCCGAGTCTTGTTTTTTCCGGCCTCATTTGGTGTCCAATTTTTAATGCCGGATGATAGCCAATGACCATCTTCCGCTCTCGCATCCTATGCTGTAATTCAATTTCCTCACCATAGCGCAACGTTTGTCCGACAACACCCAATGCGTGATGAAATCCACCTATCTCTAAAAACACACTCCTCTGTATCATTAAACATCCTCCTCGTAGGTAATTTGACTCTAAGGCCGTGTATTTATCAAATGGCAAAGTAAAATCTTCAAAGCCCTGAGGCAACCAATCTGGTATTTCCCCTGTATATATTGTAAAGATGGGGCCCCCTAAAGCGCAGGCTTCAGGGTGTTCATGAATAATCTCATAAGCTATATCAGGTAATACTGGACTTGGAATGCACTCATCATCAAGATATAATGTCCACTCAAGTTCGCTGCTTTTCCATCCCGAATTTCTTGCATGACTTAGACCCTGCACTGGCTCAAAAACGTATTGGACGTTTTTCAGCATACCTGTAATGTGTTTGAGATATTCAGCAGTTCCATCTGTTGAATTATTGTCCACAACAGTGATAAGAAATGGATGCTTTGATGCACTTTTTAATATTGGAGCAAGGCATTGTTTCAAATAGTTCAATCGATTGAACGTACAAATAATGATGTTAATTTTCGGTGACTCAAAACTCATTTTTCAGAAATCTTTAAAAACAGCTTTCATTTTTCTTTTTAACCCATTTATCAGCCAAGGAAAAGAATACAAGAGTGTTTGTATTCTGTTAATGGCAAGATCATTACTCTTAACACCATATGAGTTGTATGCGTCACTGAAAAAAAGTGGGTAACCAAAAAGAATACTTTTTAAGTTGCGATCATGAAATACTTTTAACCACGAGTTATCCCAATCAATGTTTTGAATTCTTAGGTCGTTCGGTGGGTTGTCGTGCGGAAAACCCCGAACAGAAAGGTGACCACCCTCATTACGTCTTTGCTCAATTAAACTACTAAAATGATTTTTATGCATATTTATTATCCGGGTAAATATTTGTTGATTCATATCATAACCATGTCCATGCAAAAAATTGAGTAATAATTTATCTTCAGGTTTGAAATGAGCATGAACCATCCTGATATATTCTACCCCAAGCCCATCATCATTATCCAGTCGCGTCGTAATTACGTATTTGCTTTGTGTGTTCGTTAATGTTTTATCAATATCATGCATGCAATCGTGATAACCTGATACTTTTCGTATTTCAAATGAAGGATATGGTCGCAAGACATTTTGCAATTGGCTAACCAAATCACAATCGGTTTCATGATCTATGTAAATCAACCAGTGAAAATTATCATCTGTTTGATGTACCAAGCTTGGCATACAATACCGGACAAAAAGCTCAAAGCGATGATTCCCCCATGAACGCCCCTGGGTCGAATTCCCTTTGATATCCTTTTCCCATCCATCAAGCTTTACATTGTAACGGGTTATGATAAAATGATGAAACTCAGATATCATGACTTCGATTTATTTAGCATGTCCGGTACAATGTGTAACCTCAGGATGAAAATTAGTCACCAGATAATGTGTAAATTTCCCCATTCTAAATACAAAGGAAGGAAAAACTATGCAGTGGTTTCGGAATATGGCCTACGTCCTTATCGTCCTCATCGGCGGAGGATTTCTTCTATTAAAATTCCAGGACCTGCTGTTCCCGATCTTCTTTGCCCTGTTTTTTAGCTTTCTCCTTATGCCTATGGAGAAGTGGTTTTTCCGCAGGATTCGATCCAAATTTGCGTCAATAACCTTAAGTATGCTGGTAGTATTAGGGTCGATTGCCGGTTTTTTATTTTTATTTGGAAACCAGCTGATCCTGATCATCAGCGATATGTCCTCCATCCAGGACCAGCTGAAAGATGGACTCCAGCGCATCCTCACCTTTGTCGATGAGAATATTCCTTATGTGGAAGTTCCTGCAGATCCGGAATCACTTAACCGCACCATGGGTAAGCTGCTGGAAGCCCCCATCAGTTTTATTGGGTCAAGTATCAGCAACATGGCGGTCTTTGCTCTTAATGCCGTCCTGACGATGATTTATACCATTTTCTTTCTAATCTATAAGGATGCATTCAAAGACTTCCTGATGATCCAATATGGAAAAGATAAACGTGAAGAAATTGGAGCTATTCTTACCGGAACGGTACATCTTATCCAGCGTTACCTGGGAGGTCTTGTGATCGTCATCATTATCCTTGCGTTCCTGAATTGTGTGGGCTTGCTGATCATTGGTGTAGAGTATGCTATTTTCTGGGGAGTGCTGGCAGCCTGTCTTGTCGTCATTCCATACATCGGAACTACACTCGGAGGCACACTACCTTTCCTTTATGCGATGGCTACCGGCGAACCCTGGCAACCGTGGGCAGTTGTAGGTATGTATGTTATTATCCAACAATTAGAAGGAAATATTATTACCCCCAAAATTGTTGGTTCCAGTGTACGGTTAAATCCCCTCTTCGCACTGTTTGCCGTGGTGTTCATGGGTTCCATTCTTGGAATAGGTGGTATCGTACTGGCTATCCCAACAATCGCTGTCTTAAAACTCATTGCGGAAGAAATTGATGTCCTTAAACCCATCGCTTTACTGATGGATAAAGACCTGATCAAAAAACGAGGAATGTTTTTTGGAAAATATGACCGCGAGGACTTCAGGTTGTCTACCTTCCTGAACCAGGATGAAACTAAAAAATGATGCCATCTTCCTGGAGACGGAAGCTAAAATCAGTACTTCCCTGGAAGCTATACTGGTGTATCAAACGCGTACGTGAAGAATTAAGAACTGTAGATCAAGGTCATCAACTGACGACGCTCGCTAAAGTTTATGGCACAGATAAATGGGGGCGTCATCAATACACCCCTATTTATCAAAAATGGTTTTCTTCCTTCAGGCACTTACCAATTAAGCTTTTCGAAATTGGCATTGGAGGAAATGACCAAACTACAATAGGAGGTAATTCCTTACGCATGTGGAAACGGTATTTTCCTAATGCTATCATTACAGGATTAGATCTCTACGATAAATCTGCGATGCAGGAAGATCGAATCAGGATTTATCAGGGGGATCAGTCAGATCAGGATATACTTAAAAGAATAAATACTATTGAAGGACCTTTTAATGTGATCATTGATGACGGCAGTCACATTCAATTACATATTATTACAGCTTTTGAAACACTGTTCCCTCTGATGCCCTCCGGAGGAATTTATGTAATAGAGGATACCCAAACTTCCTATTTATTAAAATTTGGAGGAAGCATCATAGACAAGGACACCACACTTACGGCCATGAATTATTTTAGAAACCGGGTACACGATGTTAATGTGAATGATTGGAAAGAGACCGTGAATCGTTCCGAAGAAATGATTGGATCCGTTTCATTTTATCACAACCTTATCTTTATTACAAGGCGCTAAGGAAACTGATTATAGTTTATTCAGCTATTCAATACACCCAAATATTCCTTCCATGGCCCCACTTCGTCAATATATTGTTTCGCCATGACACGCACGATTTGCGAAATATGGGTCATGTCATGCACAGCCCAGGAGGAGATCAATTGTGCTAATGTAACAGGACCAAAGGCAGGATGTATCCCTGTTTTTCTTAAGTCATCAGTTGTGATGTCCATGGCAGAAAAAATCATCAGGTTTTCATTCCGCAATTGTTCAAATTGAAAAAGCAGGGATTCAATACTCCGGTTTTGTATAAGATGAAAATGACCACCACGATCGAAGGGGATAAAATTTTTATTTTCCTGTTCACCAAGTATGATCTGCATCCGCGGGATCCAGTCTGTTTGTTCTCCGAAAATTAAATGGCCCACGATTGAATGCGGCGACCATGTATCTGATCCCTCATCAGCATGCAACCAATTCTCTTCAAGGCCCGTAAGCAATTCACGGATCACCCTGGGTGTCCGGCTGAGTATGCCGATGACGTCAGATATTTCTAAAGGAATCAAAAACGATAATTACTACCTGATCAATAATTTGGGTTCTGCATGATGATTCCTCCCGTCAGGTCAATCTCTGCCTGCGGGATCGGTAACAAGGTGTGCTTAGATGCATCAAAATTTTCATACAAAGGATCCATTACATCCGCAATACGACCCCAGCGTGCGAGATCAAACCAGCGTTGTTGCTCCATCGCCAATTCTACACGACGCTCATGATAAATAGCTTCCCGCAACATAGCCTGATCCGTGATCGTAAGATCCGGAAGGATAAATCCATTTGTACCTCGTGCACGTGCGCGAACCATATTTAAATACGTCAATGCTTTGTTTGGATCACCAATTTCATTCTGAGCTTCTGCAGCTAACAAGAGGATATCTGCATATCGAAGGATCCGGATATTTCCGGGGCCATTATCCTGAAGACCGGAATGCGCAGGCACCCAGGCTTTCTGATTGAACCTTTCATTGATGATCTCCGGATTGTCCTGTACGATCGTTGATCCATCTGGTAACACTTCACCCACATAAATTACTGTTGCCTGACGACGTGGATCTCCCGGCTCATAGGTTGCAATCAAATCATCACTTGGACGATTGAATCCCCAACCAAGATTCGGAACACCACGCACACCCTGAATCATATTGAATGGTGTAGCACCAGGACCTGCAATCGCAGCCTGCGCCGCCACTGCGCTGATCTCAAAAATACTTTCACCTGCATGTTCACCGATCGGTAGAAAGTTATCTGCATACCGGGTCAATAAGGAATATTCTCCTGAGTTAATAATTGCCTCAGTTTGTTCTGCCGCTTTTGAAAAATCATGTTTGACCATGTACAGCTTGGCAAGGATTCCGCGTGCTGCACCTTTCGTCGCACGGCCCAGATCTGCGGAAGGATATTGTGATTTCTCAGGAACTGCGTCTATGGCAGCAAGCAGATCAGCTTCGATAAAATCATACACCTGCGCTTTTGGAGCACGTCCCTGGTTATAAAATTCATCATCTGTCAATACCCGATCGATCAATGGCACATCCCCAAACCATTGCACCAGCCTGAAATAACCATATGCGCGTAAAAATCTTGCCTCACCCACCAATCGGTTACGCAGGGTTGGATCCATTTCTATTCCGGGAATATTTTCAATGGCAAGATTTGCCCTGAAGATCATATGATATGTACCCTGCCATGCACCGCTGATGGCTGCATTACTTGCATCAAAAGTAAATTCATCCAGCTCGAGCACATAAGGTGCATCGTTGGCAGAACTTCCTTTATCCGCATCGTCACTGATGATATCGGTGATCCCGATCCATGGAAAAGCGCACATCTCCCATGAGCGATAATGCTGATACACGGCATTGGTCGCCCACACAGCATGATCCGATGTTTCGAAAAATGTATCGAACGTCAATTGTCCTTTTGGTTTGCGATCCAAGAACTCTTCGTTACATCCTGCTCCCAGAATAGTAATGAGGGAGAGGCTGATGAGTAGTTTGCTATTGAAGATCATTGCTTTAAAATTTATGTTTGAAAACATGATTCTACTATTTGTCCGGTTAAAACTGAATTTCAATACCACCCTGCCAGGCTTTCCAGATCGGATAGCTTCCGAAATCAAAACCTACTTCATAGGCATTGCTCCTGTTGGCAAACTCCGGGGAGTAGCCGCTGTATTCCTGGCTTGTCCAGATATTCGTCCCCGTAACATATACGCGTAGCTTGAGGAGTTTGGCTTTCGAGATCAATGAAGAAGGCACATTATATCCTAGCGTGACACCACGCAGCCTGATAAAACTTGCATCTTCAAGGAAACGGTCGCTTACCCGGAAGTTATGGCCACCATTCGTGATCCTGGGCTCAGTAGATGATGGATTATCAACGGTCCAGCGATCTACTACATGGTTTTCATAGTTGTACACACTAAATCTGGAGGTTTCTTTGGCATTAAAAACTTTGTGGCCAGTGGCACCGATAATGTCAGCAAAAAGTTCGAATCCTTTGTATTCCAGGCTTGTGTTTAGACTATACGAAAGAGTTGGGATCGGACTGCCGAGATATTCCCGGTCGTCGGCGTTGAGGACTCCATCACCATTCAGGTCGGCGTACCTGATATCGCCGGGCTTTTCAATTCCAAAATTAGGAGAGGCCGCGATTTCTTCGTTCGTTTGAAATATTCCGGCCATTCTCCACCCATAGAATGCCCCAATAGGTAATCCTACAATTGTGTGGGTTGCCGGAACTCCATCAATGAAGGCAGCAAAAATTTCATTACGTCCGTTCGCCAGTTTGATGACTTTATTTGTCACGGGTGATAAGATGGCTCCCAGGCTATAAGAAAAGTCTCCATGAGTCTGGCGCCATAACGCTGCTATATCCCAACCCCGGTTATCCACTTCAGCAGTATTAACAACAGGATCAGACTGTGACCCTACGTAATCAGGAATTGGAACAGCAGCAATGATATCATACGTCAACCGGTCATACCAGTCCACTTCCAGTTCAAACTGACCTTTGAACAGACTAAGCTCCATGCCTATATCCGTTTGCCGCGATGTCTCCCATTGCAGATTTGCATTTGAAAGTGATACAAGTGTTGCACCCTGATTAAGCGCTTCACCAGGCCCGAAGACACCATACAGGGCACTTGTCACTGCGCCTGTTGATGGATATGAACTGGATGATGCCTGGTTGCCCAGGATACCATAACTGGCGCGCACTTTTAATTTATCAATCCAAAGGAGTCCTGACATGAAAGGCTCTGCATGAATATTCCAACCAATACTTGCGGAGGGAAAATGACCGGTACGGTTGGCTTTTGTGAATCGGCTTGATCTGTCGGTCCGCCATGTGACGGTAAAGAGATATTTTTCCAGTAAAGAATAATTGATCCTGAAGAAGTTTGAGACCAAAGCCTCGTCACCTGCATTATTCCCATTCATCTGCGTGGTGTCATTACCTGCAGAGAGAAAGAGTAATTCCTCGGCAGTGCCGGGGAAATTTTCTCTGCTACCTGACAGGTTTTCAAATACACGTTCTTCTGAAGTGAAACCGGCAAGTAATGTGACATGATGTTTATCCCAAGTGCGATCATAGGTCAAAGTTTGTTCCCAGATCCATTCATTGGCTGTGAAGAACTCGGCACTCAGGCGGTCATTAAGATTTCTTTGAGACGCACTGACTTCAAATGCAGGCTCGAAGAATTTAGATTTCGCAAGACGCCTGTCAATACCCAGGTTAGTCCGGAATTTGAAATTTTTCAGGAATTCAATTTCAGCATAGAAATTTCCAAATAACCTGTTACCATCTGTGTGATTATTACTCTTATAAAACAAATCAGCCGCGGGATTTGCAATGGCCAGACCAAAAAAAGTTGGATCCGTAAAATCTCCTGTTGAGTCCCGTGCAGCAAAAACAGGAGGCATGCGATACGCACTGTTCACCACATTGGGAGCAATATCTTCGCGAAGACTCAGGTATGCCAGATTGTGCCCAATAGACAACCATGTATTGACTTTATATTCTGCATTGAATCGAAGCGTCAGTCGGTCATAATGTGAATTTTTAACAATACCATCTTGTGAAAAATAATTACCACTGAAACTGTAATGAAATTTGTCACCACCTCCATTTATATTCATGGTAGCATTATATAGCGGTGCTGACCGGAAAATTTCATCCTGCCAATCCGTGCCCTCGCCAAGTGCGGCAGGATCCGGATAGTATGTCTGGCCCCGAAGATCATTGTACGCAGAGGCAAATTCCGATGCGTTCAACAGATCGATCTTTTTCGTGATCTGCGTGGAGCCATAATAGGCAGATAGTGAGATTAGTGATTTGTCACGGAAAACCCCGGACTTGGTAGTGATGATGATGACACCATTCGCTCCACGGCTACCATAGATCGCTGCAGCGGATGCATCCTTAAGAACCTCCACACTTTCAACATCTTCCGGATTCACAATGCTGCCATCATACGTGATCATGCCATCAATCACAAATAATGGATTGGCATTATTTAGTGTGCCTGTTCCACGGATACGAATGACAGCTCCCGCACCGGGAGCACCTGATGATGGTGCAACATATACCCCGGAGACTTTGCCCTGAAGAGCCTGCTCTACATTTGATGAGGTAACCCGTGCGATGTCCCTTCCCTTGACAGTAGATACAGCACCTGTGAGATCACTTTTCCGTTGCACGCCATATCCAACTACAACCACCTGATCAATCAGGACAGCGGCTTCTGAAAGACGTACCTCTACATTCGTACGCCCGGTTAACGGAACCTCCACCATATCATATCCGGTATATCTGAAAATCAATGTGGAGTTTTCACTTGCGACCGAAAGAGTAAACCGACCATCAATATCTGTGACAGTACCACGATCGGATTCTTTTTCCTGCACAGTCACACCGATCATCGGTGAATTGGCATTACTCGCATCGAGTACAACACCAGTCACTGTGGTTTGCGACCATAAGACTGGTAAAGCAAGAAGGAGAAAAAAGAATGATAGTAGAAATTTCGTATTCATATGCGTCAATTACCTGTGAGAAATATCGATGTGTCTTCTTTACCTTTTTACTTACGGATTCAGCTTCACAACCTTTCGTTGGAGCCTTTCTGAATCCGGACCAACCATGATCCAGAAATCGCCGGGTTCGGCAGCGAGCGTCATGTCGGCTGTATGAAATGCAAGATCCTTTGAGGTCACTTTAAAAGTAACGTTTTTACTCTCTCCCGGAGCGAGTTTTATTTTCTCAAATCCCTTTAGTTCTTTCACCGGGCGCGTCACACTTCCGACCAGGTCGCGTACATATAACTGAACGATTTCTTCCCCTGATCTTGAGCCTGTATTCGTCACTTTAACAGTGCAGGTCAGCGTTTCTTTCATACCAAATTCTTTACCAGATACGATCATGGAATCGTATGCAAATGTTGTATAGCTCAACCCATAGCCGAATGGATAGAGCGGGGCATTTGGCATGTCCAGGTATTTTGTATTCCATTTACTGTTCGGATCATAAGGTCGACCGCTACTTTTCTGATTGTAATACACAGGTACCTGACCAAGATGCCTCGGGAATGTGATCGTCAGTTTTCCGGATGGATTATAATCTCCAAAAAGAACATCGGTTACAGCATGTCCTGCTTCTGTGCCTAAGAACCAGGCTTCAATGATAGCGTCAACATTTTCATCAAGCCACGGAATAGTTAATGGTCTTCCGTTCATCAACACGACTACAACAGGTTTACCAGTGGCTTTCAGTTGTTTTAAAAATTCTTCTTGTACACCTGGCAACGAAATATCTCCTCTTGCTGCAGCTTCACCACTCATGTCTTTGTGTTCTCCCACGACTGCAATGATCACGTCAGCAGCTCCGGCAAGTGCAAGTGCGCTGTTGAATTCTGAACGATCATTTCCCTCAATGGCACATCCTTTCGCGTGTGTAAGTGTGAAGCCATCTTTTTTAGAACGCTCTGTAAGTGCCTGTAAAACTGTTACACATTTTTCACCTTCCCCGGATCCACTCCATGCACCGAGCATATCCACTTTTGAATCAGCGAGCGGCCCTACCAGGGCAATTGATTTTCTTGTGGAGGTAAGTGGCAGTGTATTGTTTGTATTTTTTAACAGCACAATTGATTTGCGGGCAACATCACGAGCTGCACTCAGGTTGGCTGCTGACATGACTACTGCCTTTTCCCTTGCTTCATTTGAAAATCTGTATGGATCTTTAAACAATCCAAGGGCTTCCTTTGCTTCTAAAATTCTCCTGACTGCAGCATCGACTGTTTTTATGTCAACTCTTCCTGCAGCGATTGATTCTTTTAGGAAACGCTGGAAGACTGCACCCTGCATATCCATATCCACACCCGCATTGGCAGCAAGATCGCCTGCATGAGCATCGTCGCGTGCATACCCATGATTCACCATTTCATTGATACTGGTATAATCAGTAACAATGAACCCTTCAAATCCCAATTCATTCCGCAGGATGTTTTTTAATAACCACTGGTTAGCTGTTGCAGGAATGCCATCATAATCATTAAACGATGTCATGACCGTCATGGCACCTTCATCGATTCCTGCAGCATAGGGCGGCAGATAAAAATCCCTGAATGTGCGTTCACTCATATCAACCGTGTTGTAATCTCTTCCTGCGGTAGGAGCACCATAGGCAGCAAAATGTTTTATGCACGACATCACCCGGTCAGCCTTATCAAAATTTTCTCCCTGGAATCCACGCACCCGTGCACGCGCGATTAAGGAACCGAGATACGGATCTTCTCCTGCACCTTCCATGATGCGGCCCCAGCGAGGTTCGCGTGTGATATCCACCATAGGTGCATACGTCCAATGCAGTCCACCTGCTGCTGCTTCTGCCGCAGCTATTGAGGCAGACAATTCCATGGCTGCAAGATCCCAGCTGCAGGATTCTGCAAGTGGCATAGGGAAAATAGTTTTATATCCATGGATCACATCGTATCCAAAGATCAATGGAATGCCTAATCTGCTTTCCTTAACTGCAATTTCCTGGAGTTGCCTGGTGAAAGCAGCAGTGTGACTATTAAAAAGAGCACCGCAATTTCCTTTGCGAATGTCATTCGTGTAACCTTCCCTGATGGTGGGTCCTGTAGATCCCCAATCGGTGGTGAACAGCGTCATCTGGCCAATCTTTTCTTCCAGCGTCATCACAGACATGAGGCTGTCGATGTGTGATATTTTCTTTGCTGTGATGACCACAGGTGATTGTGATGTTACACATGCTGTAAAGAAAAGTATTGAGCAGGCGAGCGTAAAAATCCTGATTCGAGCATTCATAAGTTGGTAGTATCTGTATGTTTATTTATTTATTTCCTGTCAAGCCATCCACCTTCAAATCCTGCTTTCTTCAGGCCATTGATGATGTATGGATTTTTTTTCATGATATTCCAGATCAGTTGTGTCTGATGGTTTTCAATCATCAAAAGTATAGGTCCCTGATCGATGCCAAGATAATCCGGATCAAACCATCCACGAGGTGTTTCTTTCGTGATATACGTCAGGTTAAATGCATCTTTAAAGCCATATGCTCCGACAAGATCCTGGTAATACGTATTCCACATATATTTTAATGTGGCATCACTGATGTCCGGTGTGAAAGGATATGAGGCACCTGCTGCGGTTGGGGCAATCGTACCATCATCAACAATACCTGTGGTAGCTGCGCCGCGTGCCCGGTAGTCATAAAACTGCCAGGATTTTCCGTCCATCATTAACTTTTGATTGATCGGACCATCACATGCTGTAAGACCCCAGCACCATTCATTATATCCTTTAGCACCCATTGGATTCCGGATGCAATAATTTCTATTGGAGAGTGTAGCTCTCTTACTGTTTTCAAAATAATCAATTCCTTTTTCGCGTATGTAATCATCCTGAATTCCTCTAAAGTCTATCCATACATGGCTATACTGATGTCCGAATAAAGGATCAAACTGGAGATTTTCCTGGCCTTCGAAAGTTCCCCAATCATATGCTGCACACCATTTGTCCCAGGCTTCAGCGGGGATTGGATGTGTAGGTGAACCCATAGCCATGATGATCAATATCATGGCTTCATTGTAGCCGACCCATTGTGCCGGAATATAGCCACCTTCGGGATGCCATCCCATTGACAACGTCGACGAATCGCCATACATCCAGGGCCATTCGACACGACGGAACAACATGTCACTCATGAGCCGAACAGAATCTTCTGTCGGGTTATTTTTATCATAATAGGACATGGCTGAAAGAATTCCGGCCATTAATAATCCTGTATCAATAGATGATAATTCTACATCCTTAAACCTGATGGCTTTGTCAAGTGTGAGAAAGTGATAGAAGAAACCTTTGTGGCCTGACATACCTGTATGTTCAGGACCTTGTGGCAATTGCCATAATACTTTGAGTGTCTCAAGCGTGCGTCGTGCAGCCTGCTCACGTGTCACAAATTTATTTTCAACGCCAGTGATATAGGCACTTAATCCAAAACCTGTCGCTGCGATGGAAGAAAATGTAAGATTCGGATACCGGTCAGGGATCTGATAATTATTCTTATCCGCCAGTGACCAGAAATAGTCGAAGGTGCGACGCTCCAATTCGTGTAATGAATATGGAACTACCTGCGTATGCGCAGGTGAAACAGATGTTTTACAACCTGATGAAGTCAGGCTAAGAAAACATAAAACAAATACGGTCCGGAATAAAAAGAAATCGGGGAGACATTGTGCTCCCCGATTTTCTTTTCTATCAAATTTAAATTTTGACAAAGCGCGATAAAGCTAGGAGTTCACCGTTGTTGCCATAACCAGCAAGGATATAAGTACCCTGGTGGAATTTACTTACACTAATAGTGGTGCTGCTTGTATTGCCAGTGATCACACTGGATACCCGCTGACCATACATGTTATAAACATCTAATCTTGCAACATTACCCAGCTCCTTAACGATCAGTTGATCAGATACCGGATTAGGTGCTATTGACAATGCATCCGGACGTACGGGTCCGTTAGTACTTGTTGTGCTACACACACCACCTGTCAGAGATACATCATCGAAATAATAGATTTCATCCGCTGCAGGAATATTATTAATATCCCAGATCAATGTGATGCGGTCATAATTGCCATCATCCGGAATCGGTGTTGGTGAAGCAGAAAAATCAAATGATAATTCAACCCACTCATTGGCAACAGGAATCGCAACAGTGTTGTCTCCGGAAGAAGCCGGTGCACCAGGAGTTGCCGGATGTTCGATCTTCATCGTCAGTGTTGTTTCTTTTGGAGACCACACTTTGATTTTTACAATTTTATCAGCACCAAATACGATTGGAGCCGGAAGGTCTGTGTACATACCCTGCCATGGTTGACCACTGGTAGCTTTTTCAGTTGCTTTACCCACAGTAGCACTGGTATTGATACCGGTTGGATCCGGGTTAGGTATCATTTCAAAAGCGCCTGAATCATCTGATGGGAAATATTTCCATGATGTAGAGATAAATGCTGCATCATCAAAATTGATCAGGCATCCTGTAAATGGTGCATGTGCCCATTTCAGATTGTCGATGTAGTAAATATCTTCCTGCGCGGTCTCAACACCTGCATTAAAGAAAATACATGCGCGCGTATGATCAGCTCCCAGCTGGTTAGAAAAATCTGCACTCAACGTTTCCCACTCACCTGGCGTAGTTACTGCTGTCCAGATCTCAACTGCAGGGCTTACGGTACCACCCTCCAGTTTGATCAATACAGGAACTGCTGCATCAGCGAGTACCTGGAAAGAAAATTGATTAAAGGATGAGAAATCAATTCCGTCTGCGAAATCAATACATAATGCAGCCCAAGGCATAGCTGGCTGATCTCTGTATTCTCCTACATAAGATGAACTGTTGGCAGCTGCAACGAGCGGATTGCCTACTACGGTGACCAGCTCAGAACCAGCGAGGTATTCATTATTACGCTGGCATTCGAAGTCATCGATTATGTTATCAACTTCAACTGTATTTTCACATGGATCAACAGTAGTTTCACTTTGTGTCAGGTTGTCAAAGAAGAACATAGCACCTTCTTCAGCAACTGTTGGATTAAAGACAAGCTTCAGAGACACCCAGTCTGTTGTAGCCTGATGCTCAGAGAAATCAAATGAAACAGTCTGCCATACGCCACCTGCATCAATGTTGCGTTCGACTTCTTTATTTCCATTAGCTACACTCTCCAATTGCATGATCACTGTACCAGGACCTGGTGCATAGATATCAAGATTGTACTGTGGTCTTGAGGAAATATCGATCAGGCCTGGTGCAACAGCAGAAAGTGTGCTGAATGCAGAAGTTCCTTTTGTATACTTTCCAACAAATGCAGAAGTGTTAGGTGCAGTTGGATCAGGATTCGCTACACGTGCAAATGAACCATGCAATAACGCCTGACCATCCAGTGGTTCCCAGGGCAGGATCACACCCAATTCAAAATCTTCAATGGTCAGATTTGCTTTTGGTGCCCAGGCAATTTCGTCGATATAATACACATCACCATCTTGCGGATCCATGCCCGCATTAAAGAAGATGGCGATTTTTTTATGGCTTGCCAGGGATTGATCGCTGAAGTCAATGACATAATCTACCCACTCTCCTGGTGTAGTTACATTCACCCAAATTTCTTTTGCAGGTGATGAGCCTCCTTCCAGTTTAAACAGAATAGGCACTTCTCTTGGAGCCCAGATTTTCACAGTCAACTGGTTGTTTGTTGACAGATCAATTGGATTTTGATAATCAATAAGCAGTGTAGCCCATTGTTCTGTGAGGGGATCAGCATAGCGACCCACTTTTGCTGTATTATTTACTGTGTTTGGTTCAGGATTATTGATGACCGTAAGGCTATCCCAACCGTTGACATATGTTGCGTTGCGATTACATTCAAAGTCATCAATCATCAATGGATTTTTGATTACATTTTTACAAACACCCAGTGCTGTTGCAGTAAGATTGTCAAAGTAATATGTATCAACACTTGTTTTAACACCCGGATCGAAGAACAGAATAACTTTGGTCAGGTGTGTGTAATCCGCAGCAGCAGAAAAGTCAAATACATAATCCTGCCACTCATTGGTCAATCCAATGTTTTTAACTTGTTCGATCGCAGGACCGCCTGGTCCTTCCAGTTTCAGAAGTACCTGAGAAGGAACTTGTGAGTGTACCTGAAGATGGAATTGATTCAGAATGCTCAGATCGAAAGGAGTACCTCTGTCAGCAAGTAACAGACTGTATTCAAATGTATCCTTTACATATTGACCTACCCAATCAGAGCCATTGACACTGTTGGAGTCAGGATTTTCTACAGGACCATTGAAAACACCATTGAGTGCAAGCCATGGAAGTGCAGCGCCACCTTCAAATGTTTCGTAAACTTCAAGTGCACGTTGTGCAACGATGTCATCGAAGTAAAATGTTTCTGTACTACCCAGCACAAATGGATTAAAGGATACCAATACTTTATCCATAGTTGTAAATGTTGCGCCTCCACTGAGATCGAAACTTAATTCAATCCACTGGTTAGCAACATTTATGTCGCGGAACATTTCCACCTGGTTGCCTCCGCCTTCAAACTTGAATAACACCTGGATTGGTGCGATCGGAGACCATACCTTCATCTTGATCAGGTTGAGCTGTGACAGATCTACAGGAGCTGTCAGCGTACCTAATGCAAAATTGAAATCAAACAACGCATCATTGGTATACGAACCAACGAACCCACTGCCGTTGATCGCATCAGGAGCAGGATTGGCGATCGCTCCATTAAAGACTCCATTGATACCAGCCCATGCAATGTCCGGGGTACCTCCTTCGAAGTCCTCATACACGATGGTCTGGGCCTGGACCCAGGTAAGTGAAAGGGATAAAAGAAATAGTAGAAGTAAATTTTTCATATAGAAATTTTAAGTGTGAATGTGAATTTTTATAGCAGCCCTAAAATAGTCAATCGCTTTGAACGACTCATGTCTTTTAGAAATTAAATCTGAGAAACTTTACACAAGAAATTTTCAAAGATCCATCAATTGGTGTTGACAAAAAACAGTAAATGAACTGCCTACGAATTATAACTTATCGTCAGGTATAAAAGGGCTTAATTGATTTCCGTCAATGGTTGGAAATGCATGGATTTTTCTTCAATAAATCCAAACAGGGATGGTGTTCAGGACTGCGGATGGGTCTTTCAGGACAACCCAAATCCAACCGTGTAGTTGTTGTTGACTGAGATCTATTTGGATCTGAGAGTTTGACTTTACCGGCTGATCCATTATTTTTTTTCCTAATGGATCAATAAAGGAAAGCGATAAATTTTCTGACGAAATATTACTGAGATCAACATGAAATATTCCCTGATTGAGCGTAGGGAAAACTTTCCATTGAACAGTTTTATCAACTGTTTCTTTGCTACCTACCAAATCTTCTTCAAAACCAATGGCATCAAGTGCTGGTTGTATTTCAGGATTGGCCATAAATGCAGACCACAACAGGCCTGAGCGATAATTTTCTATCATGTTGATGATCGGACCCTGGTCGATAGCGAGATATGAATCTGCAAACCAGTCTTCTTCCGGATTGAATGCATCATAAAAACCATATTCGCCCCAGAGCTCAGCACCATACGTTTGATAAAAATGTTTTAATACATCCAGACTTTCGTCAGGTGTATACGGCATGGAAGGAATAGCTGCCGCAGGAGTTAATGTTCCATTATCAGTTGATCCACCAGGTGCATGCGCTGCATATCCGAAAGGATCATCACTTGCGGTGAGACCCCAGCTTTCTTCAGAATACCCATCAAACAACAACGGATTATCTATGCACCACGCCCTGTTGAGGAGTGTATGATTTTGATTTTGTAAAAAATAATTTGCGTACGCGTCTTTTTTATCGCGTGGATCAAACCCCATGAACGAATAGTGTGCAAAAAATAAGGGACCACCCAAAGGAGGCCCAACAAATAATTTATGTCCGTACCACGTGAGACCACTTTCATAATTACCACCTGCCCATCCGTTGTGATAATATGAAGCAGGGACTGGATGCGTTGGTGATGCGATAGCTAACAAATAAACAATCAGAGCTTCATTGTAGCCCCGAATCTGAAAATTCATCTGCCATTGAAATTCAGGCGACCAGTGCCAGTACAATACACCGGAATTATTACGGGAATAAAAATCCCATTCAACATCTTCCCATAAAGAAGTGATACCATTTCGAATAGCATCTTCTTTCGGATTATCGAGATTAAAAAATTGTCTTGCAGTTAAAAGTCCTTCCATCAGGAATGCTGTCTCGACAAGATCACCGCCATTATCAAATTGGCTGAACGGATATACTTCACCTGTAGTACCATTCATCCAGTGTGGGAAAACACCATGAAACTCGTCAGCGAATTGCAAAAAACCTACCAGTTGTAAAAGACGATCAACACCTTCTTCTCTGGTAATGTATCCACGATGGATGCCCACCAGAATACTCATGACTCCAAATCCTGTACCACCTGTCGTTACGATTTCATCACTTCCTAATCGCTCACGTGCCATACCACTGACCGGGTGTGCATATTCCCAGAAGTAACGGAAAGTATATTCCTGCACCATATCGAGATATTCTTCATCCGTGAATGCAGTGACGATATCTCCCAGCGTATCTGATGTAGTAATTAGATTTCCCGGAACAGTTAACGCCTTAATAAAGTATGAAAACGTATCGCTTTGAGGTTGATCTCTGCCTGTCCAATCCTGTATGCGCAATTCACGCGTACTCTCCAGAAGGGAATAACTTAACTGTCCCGGAGCACTGCGATAGATCTCATATCGATCTGCATTTGGAATTGGATTCCAGTTGAGTTCGATATGCATGTCATATCCTTCCACTCCTAAATCCAGTGGTTGTGCAAAACAAAATGGCAATTTCAAAAGGGTAATACAAATAATGAGAACTACCTTTTGAATCCGGTGCATAAGAACTTGAGATAAAAAGATTGTTGTTGAAGAATTTTCAACATCTGAAAAATCACATGCAAGAATCACTTTTCACGATTCATGCATCAAGAACACCGATTTACGGTTTCCTGATCTGATTTTTTATCGCCTGGATCAGGTGTGTTGAATCCATGGGTCGATAAATATGTTTTTTGATATTGTCCCGTATGACCTGTTCGTGATTATAGGCCTGTTGGTAGGAGGGATCTGAATTTACCTTTTGGAGAAATTCATCTTTGGATTGTGGATCCAGCGCCTGGTCGAAGTACATCCCGACTTGCTTGTTTAATTCTTGTTTATCGTTTCGGTCATTCATCGATAAATGGTTTTATACAATTTAATGATCAGGTCGTGGGATGGGGTAAAGGTATTCCTTACTCTGAATTTTTTTTAATTATTATTCTTCTTCGCCTGAGCTGCCGGATGTCGGATCCTGGCGTAATGCCCGTTTTTGTCCCCTGTAGTCTGTGAAGCCGAGCTTTTGCGCGTAGGCTGTCAACTTTTCCTTTAACAAATTCCGTGCCCTGAACAATCTTGATCGAACCGTCCCTATCGGCACATCGATGATGCTGGCAATCTCCTCGTATGTAAATCCTTCTATGTCACATAGCAGGATTACTGTCCTAAAGTCGATCGGCAAACTATTGATTGCCGTGGTGACTTCATCTCCCATCATATTGAGGAAGATCTCTTCTCTCAGGTCACTGTATCCGGAGATGCGGTCATCATCTGTATCATGATAGGCCGTGATCTCTTCGTAGTCAACTTTAATGGGCTGTTTGACCCGTTTCCTATATTCATTTATATAGGCATTTTTGAGAATTTTAAACAGCCATGCTTTTGGATTAGTTCCTTCTTCGTACTTATCGATGAAGCGATATGCCTTCATGTACGTCTCCTGTACGAGGTCATCGGCGTCCTCCTGATTATAGGTCAGGTGGTACGCAAAAGTCTGTAATGCATTGACATGTGGCAGGAGCTCCCGTTCGAAGACCTGGTCATATTTTGATTTGCTGGGTTTGCTGGGCATGAGTGCGCGTCTGGGTGTGAAAGTAAGAATTTAGTTAAAGTTTGAAAGTCACACGTCAACTCTAACAATGAAAAACGGAATGTGTTACGAATCCTGGTTTCCTTAGCAGTTTTACCTTAGTGGTCTGTATGGGACGAAAAAATAAGCTGAAACGGTTTGCAGAGGTGGCCTCTTTTCCAAATGTATTCGAGATCGATCCGGCCATGGAATCCTTTATTTCCAATGCGGCTGGTGTCAGCACGGACCTGCGTGGACGGTGGGCGGAAAACCATTTTAACAATCAGCATCCGCTTATTCTCGAACTGGCATGTGGAAAGGGTGATTATACTGTGGCACTGGGTCGGGATAATCCGGAGACAAATTTTATCGGTGTTGATATCAAAGGTGCCCGTATCTGGAAAGGTGCAGGTACTGCGCTGGAAGAGGGAATGAAAAATGTTGCTTTCCTGCGGACCCGGATTGAATTTATCGAACGGTTTTTTGCACCTGGAGAAGTTTCAGAGATATGGATCACATTTCCCGATCCGTTTGAAGGAAAAGAAACCAGGCGTCTTACGTCTCCCCCATTCCTGGATCGCTACCGGAAATTTTTAAAGCCTGGTGGTCTCGTTCATCTTAAGACAGATTCAGATCTGTTGTATGAATACACGCTCGAAGTCATTCAGCATGATCCCAATTGTCATATTCTATATTCAAATGCAGACATCTATCATCACCCTGTTGCATTTCCGGAGTTGGAACATAAAACTTACTATGAGAAGAAACATTTGTTGAATGGAAGGACGATAAAATATTTGCGATTTACGATTTGAGATTTTGGATTTAAAGGGGGTAGATATTTGATTTGCTGTTACAAATATGTCGTACCTACGGTACTCAGAATCATCACTCTCTTACATCTATTACTTTCTTACTTCTCTCACTCTCTCACCCTCTCACTCTCTCACTTCTCTAGAAATGCGTCCATCCTTGCGCCGTCACCGGATGTATTTGTCCGCCGCTGGTATGAAGTGTGATGCCATCTTCTTTGGCAACGATCTCGCCGATGATGTAAACGCTTTCCATAAAGCGTACTTTCTGCAAATCGTTTAGAGATACGGTGAAAAGCAATTCATAATCTTCACCACCGTTCAGTGCGCAGGTAATGGGGTCGAGGCGAAATTCCATCGCTTGTGCGCGGGCTTCATCATGAATCGGAACCTGTGCTTCTTCAATGAAGGCACCGGTGCCGGAAGCTTTGCAGATGTGCATAAGATCTGATGCAAGACCATCTGAAATATCGATCATGGCTGTTGGGACGAGACCCATTTTATTAAAATATTTTACGGCTTCGAGGCGGGCTTCAGGTTTCAGTTGGCGGCCCACGATATATTTTTTGTCTGATAACTGTGGCTGCATTTCTGGTGCTGCCAGGAATACCTGTTTTTCTCTTTCCAGGATTTGAAGACCGAGATAGGCTGCACCGAGATCACCTGTGACGCAAAGGATGTCTCCTGGTTTTGCACCACTTCTATATGTAATACGATCTGCAGGAACACTGCCTATGGCGGTAACAGAAATTGTAAGTCCTTTTGGAGATGAGGTTGTGTCGCCACCTACCAGGTCAACATCATATGCTTCGCATGCAATGCGGATGCCTTCATATAGTTCGTCAACCGCCTCCACTGAAAAACGATTGCTGATCGCGATGGATACAGTGACATGGCGTGGTATCGCATTCATCGCACAGATGTCAGAGAGATTGACGATGATTGCTTTATATCCGAGATGACGTAATGGATGATACATCAGGTCAAAGTGGATCCCTTCGACAAGTAAGTCTGTTGTGACAATGACAGGATCACCGCCATAATCAAGCACTGCTGCATCATCGCCTATACCTTTTAATGTATCCTGGCGTGAGATCTTGTTTTTTAAATTGATACGGTCGATCAGACCAAATTCACCTAATGTGCTTACATCTGTATGGGGATGGGAAGGATTTTTATTCATAGGGTAAAGGTAGCAAAGGGCGGGGAGCTGAGGGCGGGGGCTGAGGGCTAACGGCCAAATATATCTCCCGCAGATTACGCAGATTTTCGCAGAACAATTTCAAGTGAAATAATCTCTCGCAGAGACGCTGAGCCACAGAGAAAATTGATAATAGACAGAATATTTTTGATTTTTAACTTTTAACTT
>JANPKZ010000105.1:0-3000 GCA_031426295.1 Saprospiraceae bacterium | reverse complement strand
AGGATCGCTGTATGGTATTCAACTGCAAGCTTACGGATCAATTGAAGGATTGAGTCAGCTGTTTCCGGATCGAGGTGACCCGTGGGTTCGTCAGCTAGGAGGATTTGAGGTTTATTGAGGACGGCGCGGGCAATTACAGCCCGTTGTTGTTCGCCACCAGAAAGTTGATGCACAGGTCTTTTGATCTGATCAGTCAGGTGAACATCTGAGCACACCTCAGAAATAATCTTATCCTGCTCTGATCTGTCCGTCGTGCCGGTGGCATCCAGCACAAAACGCAAATTTTCATCTACTGACCACTGAGGGAACAGCTGGAAATCCTGGAAGACCATCCCAACCCTGCGTCTGAGAGTTGGAATAGATGGTGCCTGGAGTTTGACCAGGGATATATCGGCCACCTGGCCATCCCCTTCCCGCAAGGGCAGGTCACCCCAGAGAGTCCGCATCAGGGAACTCTTCCCGCTACCGGTTTTCCCGATCAGGTAGACAAATTCCGCCTGGCTGACCGAGAGATTGACATTGCTGAGGACTTTAACACCCTCCTGGTAGATCCCAGCATTTTTTAAGCTAACAACTTCTTTCATAGTGTCTTATGAGGCACTTTTTGGCCAGGTAATTCGTTTCAATTATGGCAATCGATAACGGCTATTTTGCTGTAAATTTGCACAAAGATTCAATACCGGGAGCAACTCCTGAAATAAGACAGATCCGAGATGAAAGTAATGCCACTTATTATAATTGCACTCATGGGCGCTGGTGTCCTTTTGCTGATCTCAGCATCCAAGGATATGAGTACGTATAGCTCCTTTTCTCAAGTGCGAAAATCAGGTGAGCCCGCAAAGGTCGTTGGTATACTTGCCAAGGATAAACCAATGTATTACGATGCCGAGAAAGACGCCAACCTGTTTACTTTTTATATGAAAGATCAGGACGGCGAAGAACATAAAGTCACACTTCGTGCCTCTAAACCGCAAGATTTTGAACTTAGTGAGCAGATCGTTGCCACAGGGTCATTTGTTGGTGAGGAATTTGTGGCTTCAAGCATTCTGATGAAATGTCCTTCGAAATATAAAAACGAAGAGGTGTTCGCCAGGAGCAATATGTAATCACCCATGCAGGACATAGAATATATTGGAGAACATCTCCTACCGGGCCAGCTAGGCCATTTTTTCATTTTAAGCGCTTTTGTTACTGCCCTGCTCGCTATCTTCTCTTACAGGAAAGCAACACTTTTACCGCAGGATACATCGTGGCTTCGATTGAGCCGAATCTCATTTATCCTTCACGGGCTATCTGTATTTTCAGTTATCGGGATGATATTCTACCTGATGCTTAGCCAGTACTACGAATACCGGTATGTATGGGATCACGTTTCGTCTGACCTCCCTTTAAAATATATTTTCTCTGCTTTCTGGGAAGGTCAGGAAGGAAGTTTTCTTCTCTGGATGTTCTGGCATGTTGTACTTGGAGGCGTTGTGATGCTTACTGCGAAAAAATGGGAACCGGGTGTCATGACATGGCTTAGTGTAGTCCAGGTTGTACTTGTATCCATGATTGCCGGTGTTCATTTTGCTGATGATTTCAGAATGGGGAGCAGCCCGTTTCTACTATTACGCGAAACACTTGATGCACCCATCTTTTCCAATCCGAACTATCTACCGATGATCCAGGGCAATGGCCTCAATCCATTGCTTCAAAATTATTGGATGACAATACATCCACCTACATTGTTTCTTGGGTTTGCTTCTGTAACTATACCCTTTTGTTTTGCCATGGCGGGATTGTGGACGAAAGATCACGCAGCGTGGCTTAAACCAGTCATGCCCTGGACATTATTTTCAGCAGGCATATTAGGAACTGGGATTTTGATGGGTGGTGCCTGGGCATATGAAGCACTTAGCTTTGGTGGTTACTGGGCATGGGATCCTGTAGAGAATATGTCATTGGTGCCATGGATCGTATTGTTGGCCGCTATGCATGGAAACTTCATAGCACGCCACACCGGTCATGCATTGAAGACAACATATTTATTTTATATCATCTCATTCCTGCTTGTTGTCTATTCTACTTTCTTAACCCGCTCTGGTATACTCGGAGAAGAAAGCGTGCATGCATTTACGGAGATGGGGCTCGAGTGGCAACTGGTTGGCTTCATTGGTTTGTTTGCAATCGCTGGCGGATATTTATATTTCACACGATCGAAAAATATTCCGACCAATAAAACTGAAGAGAAAATTCAAAGCCGTGAGTTCTGGATGTTTGTTGGTGCGTTGGTTCTATTGTTTTCATCTGTATTGATCACATTTACAACAAGTATTCCTGTATACAACAAACTGGTTGATGTATATGGGTCGATCATGAATAAAGGTGACATGACGGTGTATCACAGAGCCATGCCGCTAAATGATATTGAACATCATAACCGTTTTCAGCTTTGGATAGCCGTTCTGATCGCAATCATGTCTGCTTCTGCACAGATGTTGCGCTTTAATGGAATGGGCTGGGAATCCTACAAGCCCCGGTTTTTAAAACACATTGGTATTTCGGTTGTATTAGGAGCGATTCTTACATATCTGCTTACACTTTGGATCAATATTCCAAGCTGGCAGTATATTTTTTTTCTTGCTGCAGCAAGTTTTGGAATCGTTTCAAATGCGGATTATTTAATACGATTTTCAAAAGGCACGTTAGGTGCTTTGGCATCAGGTCTTGCACATGGCGGTTTTGCAATTATGCTCGTCGGGATTGCTGCAAGTGGATTGAATAAACGAACGGTAAGCGAAAACATGTTTGCACAGGAAGGTCTTGCAGAAGGATTAAATCCTGGTAAAAATGCATTCCTGATAAAGAACATGCCCATGTTCATGAATGGATATTGGGTGACGTATAAATCGGACACGCTCGTTGGACTCACACGTAATTATGAAGTGGAATTTATAAAAATGTCGGAGAAAGGTGATACTGTCGAACACTTCACCACATTTCCAAATGTCCTTTATG
>JANPKZ010000104.1:0-2337 GCA_031426295.1 Saprospiraceae bacterium | reverse complement strand
ATTTATTAACAGCAGTACACTTCCCTTACTGGCGGAAACGGATATCCTGGTGATTGGCGCCGGATCAGCAGGTAGTGTTGCGGCCATAGCTGCAGCACAATCCAAAAAATATCGCGTATTGATCATTGAACGCTACGGATTCCCCGGTGGCACTTCCACACAGATGCTGGACACTTTCTATGGATTTTTTACACCCGGACAATCATCAAAAAAAATTGTTGGCGGTATACCTGATCAGATTGTCAATGCGTTGGATAATACGGGTGATATTTTTCTGCGGCCCAATACCTATGGTGCCGGCACAGGCGTAAATTATAATCCCGAAAGATTAAAGAAGGTATGGGATGAGATGTTTATCACTAACGGAATTGAATACCTGCTACATACTACACTCGTTGATATAGAAACGACCAATTCTGAGGTACACACGATTATCGTTTGGAACAAGCAGGGGTTTTTCAGAATCAAAGCAAAACGTATTATAGACGCGAGTGGAGATGCCGATTTTTGTCACCTGAGTGGGCTTGCATATGAATTGGCGGGTGAAAAAGAACCGGCACAAAGTATGACCACGACTTTCAGAATGAGCAATGTTGATCTTGAAGAATACAATGCTGCGGGTGGCAACCCTATGCTTAAAAAGAAAATGGCAAATGCTGTTGTAACAGGTTCTCACCCTCTGCCCCGTAAAGATGGCTCTGCACATGAAATGAATGCACCCAAATGCATTTCTACGGTTGCAGTGAAGGTATCTGATCTCAGCGCGTTGCAGGTTAAACAACTGACTGCGGCAGAAATTGAAGGTCGCCGACAGGCTTTTGTGTACGAGCAATTTTTCAGACAGGAAGTACCCGGCTATACTAATGCAAAAATCATTGGTCTTTCGCACCAGATTGGTGTACGGGAGACACGCAGGGTATATGGAAAGTCAAGGCTTACAAAAGAAGATTGTTTGAGTGGGAAAGTACCTGAAAACAGTATTTTTTTGTGCGGCGCACCCATCGAGGATCATCGCAAAGGTGCCGATGGCGAAGATGAAACTTATTGGGAATATATTCCCGGTAATGGCGTGTATGGTGTACCGTATGGCACAATTGTACCCGCTGAAGCGCAGACAGTGTGGATGGTGGGAAGATGTTTTTCTGCAACGCATGATGCGCATGCTTCCTGTCGCTCGATGGCGCAAACGATGTCGATGGGACAGGCAGCAGGTTTCGCAGCTGTACAAAGTCTTGACGCCGACCAATCAGCCGGTGAAATCGATATTCGGTTATTGAGAAAAAAATTATTTGAAACAGGACAGCACTTAGTGATGCCGGATAAAGCAGCCGACACGCGCAGAAACAGCTGGAAAAATAATGTGTAATGCCATTTGTTAGAACGATTCTCGGAGATATTCCACCTGAAGAAATGGGCACCACTTTTTCGCACGAACATATCGTGATAGAAGAAAGTTTCCCAACAATGGCAAATCGTGATTTTGTGTTGAATGACGACGAAAAGATCATCAATGAACTCAAGGCATTTCACTATGCCGGAGGCCGGACTATGGTGGATACTATGCCTGCTAATTGCGGCAGAAGTGCACTGCGGCTGGCAGCAGTTTCAAAAGCATCGCATGTCAATATTATTGCGCCAACAGGCATCCACCTTGAAATGTATTACCCGCCGAATCACTGGAGATATTACCTGACAGAAGATGAACTTACAGACCTGTTCATCGCAGATATTACGCAGGGCATTGATGCGCTGGATTATGGCTCCCCCGTGATTAAAAGGACTCCCCATAAAGCCGGGTTAATTAAACTCGCCACCGGTGATGAGCCTATTAATACGCATCAGCAAAAAATATTCAGGGCAGTAGTCAACACTCATCGCGAAACAGGCGTACCCATACTCACGCATACGAATAGTGGCAAAAATGCGGTGGAGCAGACTGAGCTATTTATTGCTTTAGGAGCCGATCCTGAACATATTGTACTTTCACATGTCGACAGGCGTAAAGATATCGGATGGCACAAAGCACTGATGCAAACCGGAGTGTATGTTGAATACGACAGCCATTTCAGATATGATAACACAACAACCAACTTTACTTACCAATTACTTGAAGCCCTGTTGCCTGAACATTCTGATCGAATTGTAATAGGAATGGATATGGCCCGCAATAAATACTGGTCTTCGTATGGAGGCAATCCAGGATTAAATTATCCTTTTAATATCATCATGCCCTGGCTGCGATCAAGAGGATGGGAAGAATATATCCAGCAGATCTTTATCGAAAATCCCAGGAGGTTGTATCAATTTGACAGCTTGCCTTTGACATGAGTGAGCAGT
>JANPKZ010000103.1:0-34124 GCA_031426295.1 Saprospiraceae bacterium | reverse complement strand
GAAACCTATGCTGACATCAGTCCTGTCAGACTGGAAAGTAATGGCATCACAGCCTTCATATCGATTATGCGCGGTTGTGACAATATGTGTTCATTCTGTGTAGTACCCTTCACACGAGGCAGGGAACGATCACGTGATCCGTTTACGATCATATCCGAAGCCAATCATCTTTTTGAAAAAGGATATCGTGAAGTCACCCTTCTTGGTCAGAATGTAGATTCTTACAAATGGCAACATCCTGAAACAAACGAAACATACACATTTGCACAACTGCTTGATCAGGTGGCAATGATCCATCCGGACCTACGCATCCGCTTCAGTACATCTCATCCAAAGGATATGACTGATGATGTGCTGTACGTCATGGCGAGGTATGATAATATCTGCAAATACATCCATCTGCCCGTTCAGTCAGGAAGCAGCCGTATCCTTTCGTTAATGAACAGGACATATGATCGGGAATGGTACCGGAATCGTATTGAAGCGATCCGACGGATTGTGCCTGAATGCGCTATCTCCTCTGACATCATTGCGGGATTTTGTACAGAAACCGATGAGGATCACCAGGACACGCTCTCCATGATCGATTGGGCAGATTATACGATGAGTTATATGTTCATGTATTCAGAACGTCCGGGTACTCTCGCTGCCAGGAAATACAAAGATGATATCGATGATGAAGTGAAAAAGACGCGACTGAATGAAATCATCAAATTACAAAGAGAAGTGTCACGCAAGCATAATTTGCGCGACAACGGAAAGATCTACAGGGTATTAATTGAAGGTGATTCAAAAAAATCAGACACTGAATTTAAAGGCCGCAACTCACAGAATAAAATGCTGGTCTTCAATAAAGTGCCTGGTTATGCTCCCGGAGATTATGCAGATGTCATCATTGAATCCACTACCAGTGCCACATTACTTGGCAGGATCATTCAGGCTTAGTACTACAGATGAGTTCAGCATCATCCATCAAACAGCGATTTGGTCTGGTCGGACGGTCAGAGATCTATGACCGTGCGCTCAATATTGCAGAGCGTGTCGCGGCAACAGATCTGACGGTATTGATCAGTGGCGAAAGTGGTGTGGGGAAAGAAGTTTTCAGCCAGATCATTCATCAGCTCAGCACCCGCAAGCACAATAAATTTATTGCGGTCAATTGCGGAGCCATTCCCCAGGGCACAATCAACTCAGAACTTTTTGGCCACGAAAAAGGATCATTCACCGGCGCTACTGCGGATCGGAAAGGATATTTCGAAACAGTTGATGGCGGCACTATCTTTTTAGATGAGATCGCAGAAATGCCGTTGGACACACAATCCTACCTGCTGCGTGTATTAGAGTCGGGTGAATTTATTAAGGTGGGTGCGTCACACACTCAAAAGACAGATGTACGTGTGATCGCAGCAAGCAACGTGGATCTGCAGGAACAAATACGGAAAGGAAAATTTCGGGAAGATTTATACTACAGGTTAAATACAGTTCCCATTCATATCCCGAGCCTGAAAGAACGGCCGGATGACATTAATATACTCATCAGAAGATTTGCAGTTGACTTTGCTGAACTCTATCATACAGAATCGATCCGTTTTGATGAGCAGGCAAAAAACATTCTGCAGAAATACAGCTGGCCTGGAAATATCAGGGAATTAAAAAACCTGATCGAACAACTCAGCGTGCTGAGTGAAGACAAACATATTGACGCGGACACATTATTGCAGATCGCTCCACATCTGACCAGGACGAATCTTCCTGCTCTCACCAAAGGGAGTGGTGAAGGATTGCAGGAACGCGAGATCCTTTACAAATTGCTCTTCGACATGAAAGGTGATCTGCATGATCTGAAACATCTTGTGTTTGAGCTCATTCGCAGTAATGATCTGAGAGTTCCGGAGACAACTAATTTTCGTACGATACCTTCTGCTGAAATAGATCCGGCACTGATTCCATCCCGCAGTTGGACACCACCAATATCAGAAGATAACTATCTCAATCCGGCACTTCCGGAAAGACCGTCGATCATCCTGGATGATAAAAAATATAATAATGCAGATGTGGCTGATGAGAGCTTTGCCCTGGAGTACATGGAAAAAGACCTGATCCGAAAATCGCTGAAACGGCATGGTGGTCGCAGAAGGGAAGCCGCTTTGGAACTCGGTATTTCTGAACGCACCCTGTACAGAAAGATTAAACAGTACGATTTAGTATAGATGGGGCACGATTTTCGTTCTTATATCCTATGATTACAGTAACAGACAGTCAAATGCACACATTTCAGAGAAGATCATTTTCAACCATACGCATAGTGATGGTCCTTATGATTTTCTCATCGTTTGTTTTTTCAGGATGTTACTCCCTGAAAGGGTATAGCATTGCTGCAGATGTTGAGACTTTCTATGTTGGAAATTTCAAATTAACTGCACCCAATGCTCCCCCCACGATCACCCAGACATTTGCTGAAGCTTTAAAAGACAAGATCTCCCGTGAATCCCGCCTGAAATACAGTGATGAGGAGCCTCATCTGGAATTTAATGGTACGATCCAGGGATACAATGTCACTGCCATAGCGCCACAACCCGGAGAACGAACAGCATCTAACCGTTTGACCATCAATGTCAATGTTGAGTACATCAATCATCTCAACGCGAAAGACACCTGGACGAAATCATTTTCGCATTTTGAAGACTTTCCGGCAGAGGGTAACCTGCTTTCCGTCCAGGAAGAATTGATCACAGTTATTTTCAATCAGGTTCTGGAAGATGTATTCAACCAGGCATTTAATAACTGGTAATGGAAGAGCAAGAGAACGTATCAACAGGCAAAAGCAGGTTAGCAGAATCCATAAATCCGGAAATCGGTAATGGATCTTTGTGGGAAGTAAATTCTCACTTGGCTGCTCTACGGAATGTTGATCCGTCTAAAGCACTGGAATCACTCCTCTATTCTCCTCATGAACTGCAGAAACTGGTAGATAATAAAATTGCCCTTCCAGAAATTACATTAGTTGAAGAAGTATCTCTGGTTGATCATGCGGCTTCGGTCGATGAAGACATTCCAGTTAAAAAGAATGGCAAGAAGCATAAGCCAAAACACAAGAAAAAGGATAAAAAAATAAAAGCTCCTGTTTCTCCGGACGATCTATACGCTGACAAGGAAGTATTCCCGGATGTAGTTACTGCTGAGCGTGAACAATCCAACTTCCTTTTAGAATCGGATTCACCGGAACCAGAAAATATAAAACCGGAGGAGAAACTCCCTGCAGAAGGGAAAAGGATGAAGAAAATCATCCAGGCTGCGGAGGATGAAATCGTAAAACAGCCCGAAAAATCAAGAAGGCCTGAACCTTCCACCGAGACAACCCTAT
The DNA here is from genome assembly GCA_031426295.1 of Saprospiraceae bacterium. Lineage (GTDB taxonomy): Bacteria > Bacteroidota > Bacteroidia > Chitinophagales > Saprospiraceae > Opimibacter. The sequence goes on along the minus strand of JANPKZ010000103.1, from coordinate 30,760 downwards.
CCCCGTTTACCCATTGGCTTAAGAATCTGAGGGGATCTGAATATGTACATCCGTATAATGATGATTATGCCCTGGATCAGCTGGCCAACAGCACAAAGGGCGGAATATCAGAGACTTTTGCGGAATTGCTGGCCGGGCAGGGCTACCGCGATCAGGCAATCGAAATGTATAAGCTCCTCATGACCCGGTTTCCGGAAAAAAGTAGTTTCTTTGCAGCCAAAATTGAGGCCCTTAAATAATTCCCGCGTTTATTATGCTTAAAATCATCACCATTCTCATTGCCCTGATCTGCATACTCCTGATGGCTGTGATCCTCATCCAGAATCCAAAAGGAGGAGGTATTGACAGTACATTCGGGGGCGCCAGTGCCAACCAGATGTTCGGTGCTGCCCGATCTGTGGACTTTATTGAAAAGCTGACCTGGGGCCTTGCAGCTGCCCTTTTCGCACTTTGTATTTTCGCGAGCTTTTTCACCAAGTAAGATCCTTCCCATCAGTCGTATCAGGACCATCGGGTCCTCTCCATCATGATAATATCCTTCCGTACCTGTTGCCATCTTGTCAGCAATTACGGTATGTCAGGCTATAACCTGCCCATACGGGTATGGGGATTCGTGCCTATCGGCAATTATGGCAGGGATACCCCTGGTGGCACATAATATGATAGTGCAAGCCTGACCGCGAGTGTCAACCTTAACTCAAATTGATAAATTATAACATTGTATGAAACTGAAACCTATTAATGACCGGATCGTGATCAAACCGGCACCTGCAGAAGAAAAGACCAAAGGTGGTATTATCATACCGGATACAGCTAAAGAAAAGCCACAGCGTGGTGAGGTCGTAGCAGTAGGCCCGGGCAAAGACGGCAACCTGATGACTGTCCAGGTGGGTGACATTGTTCTCTACGGTAAATATTCAGGTCAGGAATTGTCCCATGACGGTGTTGACTACCTCATCATGCGGGAAGATGATGTACTGGTGGTATTGTCATAATACGCCACATTTCCCTCTTTTATCTTAATCTATAACACAGACAAAATCTTATAAAAAATGGCTAAAGAAATTAGCTTTAATGCAGAAGCAAGAGAAAAACTAAAAGCAGGCGTAGATGCTCTTTCAAACGCCGTCAAAGTTACCCTCGGACCAAAAGGTCGTAATGTAATCCTACAAAAAAGTTTCGGTGCACCTACCATCACTAAGGATGGGGTCACTGTAGCAAAAGATATCGAGCTTGATGACCCGGTTTCTAACATGGGTGCTCAGCTGGTAAAAGAAGTAGCTTCCAAAACAGCGGATATCGCTGGTGATGGTACGACTACGGCCACTGTACTTGCACAGGCTATGGTAAGTGCAGGAATGAAAAATGTGGTAGCAGGCGCCAATCCGATGGACCTGAAACGCGGAATCGACAAAGCAACCAAAGCAGTCATTGAAGACCTCAAAAAACAATCTGAGGTGATCGGTGATGATTTTGAAAAAATCGAACAGGTAGGTTCTATCTCAGCAAATAATGATGAAGAAATTGGAAAACTGATCGCGGATGCTATGCGTCGCGTTTCCAAGGACGGTGTCATCACAGTTGAAGAAGCAAAAGGAACTGACACATACGTAGAAGAGGTGCGTGGTATGCAGTTTGACCGTGGATATCTTTCTCCCTACTTCGTAACCAATGCGGAAACGATGACTGTGGAGTATGAAGAACCCTACATCCTGATCTACGATAAGAAAATTTCTAACCTGCAGGAGATTGTTCCTGTTCTTGAAAAAGTAATACAGGCAGGTCGTCCATTGTTGATCATTGCTGAAGATGTGGAAAGCCAGGCACTGGGTGTATTGGTTGTCAACCGTCTTCGTGCGCAATTAAAAATCGTAGCTGTTAAAGCTCCGGGTTTTGGTGATCGTCGTAAAGCAATGCTGGAAGACATCGCAATCCTCACAGGTGGAACCGTGATCAGCGAAGAGAAAGGTTATAAACTTGAAGCTGTCGAACTGGAGCAACTTGGCCGTTCAGACAAGATTACTGTCGATAAAGACAATACAACGATCGTGAGTGGTAAAGGCGGACAGGATTCGATCACAGGTCGTATCAACCAGATCAAACAACAGATCGAGACAACTACGTCTGATTACGATAAAGAAAAACTCCAGGAGCGTCTTGCGAAGCTTGCAGGTGGTGTTGCAGTACTGTATGTAGGTGCACCAACCGAAGTGGAAATGAAAGAGAAGAAAGCTCGTGTTGATGACGCATTGAGCGCAACAAGAGCTGCTGTTGAAGAAGGTATCGTTACAGGTGGTGGTGTTGCTCTGGTGCGCGCGATCAAAGCGATCGAAAACCTGAAAGGTGTAAATGAAGATGAGACCATCGGTATCCAGATCGTAAAGAAAGCATTGGAAGCTCCTTGCCGTACCATTGCGGAAAACGCTGGTGTAGAAGGTTCAGTAGTTCTTCAGGAAGTAATGAAATCACTTGGCAGTGTTGGTTACAACGCACGTACGGATGTATTTGAAGACCTGAAGAAAGCAGGTGTCATCGATCCTACGAAAGTGACTCGTATTGCGCTTGAAAATGCTGCTTCGATCGCGGGTATGATCCTCACAACAGAATGTGTGGTGAGTGACAAGAAAGAAGAAAATGCTGGTGGCGCTGGTCACATGCATGGCGGCGGCGGCGGCATGGGTGGCATGATGTAATTCATATTCTTTGTCGGAGAAAACTCCAACAAAGGCTACTAAATAAAAAAGCTGTGATGACCTCACAGCTTTTTTTATTTCATCAAATGATCATCCGGCCTATTGAGGATTGATGACCATAGGTATTGCTTTGATATGCGCAAAAAATTCAATGCCGTTCACCACTCCTTCTACATTATTGTCAGAAAATTTCAATCCTTTGACATCGTGGACATTTCCTTTTGGGGATATTGCTTTGACCCCGTACCTCGTGCCATCTTTGGCTATAGCTTTCAGGTTAATGACACTACCCTTTCCCGGTATTCCTTTCACATCAAGTTTTTCCCCATCAGCAGTGAGCGCTTTGATATCATAGATAGTACTATCCTCTCCGATAGCTTTTACAGGGATTAAGGGATCTGTACTTACAAGCATTTTGACGGGTATTTTTTTACCACCGATTAATGCCTTGATATCCATCATATGCAGCTCACCATTTGCAACAAATGATTTTACATCATAAATCTTTCCATCCTTGTCCAATGCTTTTACATCCAGGAATTTTCCATCCGGGTGTACTGCTTTGATGTGCCAGATAGAATCAAGATTTTCCTGGCCGATCTGGGGAAGTGCTTTAATGTGAGCAAATACGTCTACACCATGGAGATTTAATTCAACACGATCTGATGTGGTCTTGATCCCCTTTACATCATATACCTGGCCGGAGGGTGACAACGCTTTCACACCATAAAATCCTCTCGTCTTATCAATTGCTTTTATTTGAATGATGTTGCCTTTGTGCATCATCCCTTTTACATCCAGACGCGTACCATCCGCGAGCAGGGCTTTGATGTCATAGATCGTTCCATCGTCACCAATCGCTTTCACCGGAATATTTTCATCATCACTCACCAGCATCTTAACAGGGATCCAGGTATTATTGACACGGGCCTTGATATCGATCATGTGAAAATTCCCATCCTTCTGAATGGCTTTTACATCATGAATATTTCCATCCTTGTCCAGTGGTTTGATATCAAGTAATTTTCCTTCGGGCATGAAAGCTTTGATGTGCCAGATGGTTTCATTGGCTGCAGAATCATTTGTATCAGCCTCCATTTCTTTATTTGAGCGCGCTGCAACGTCAGGTTTTTTACTGCATCCCTGACTGGCCAGTAATAACAAGATTCCGATTAAACCTATATAAGCGTGGAAAGGACAGGTTTTCATTTTTCGTTTTGTTTGATGCTCGCCTTCACATATTCGGGCAGAGACTAAAATAATAAATTATAATAAAATATCATATTTGTGACCGGCCAAATATTCACAACCAGCCACAAATAGAAATCCCGCCTCTTAGGGAAGCGGGATTTTTTATGGGAATAAAAATTGTAATTGGCTATTGGAGCATTACACAGGCTGAGTTATTAATTCCTTTACAGGAACCGTCCATCCTCTTGTGTCTTCATGGGTACCGTATCGCATGCCATTGATCTCATCACGAATGGACGTAGATATATCCCATTGGTGAGGAAGTTGATAGGAGCGATCATCGTACCGGATCTCTTCAACATTGGCAATCAACGCTGCAGTACCTGTTCCGAATACTTCGATCAGTTCACCTTTATCATGACGGCTCAATACTTCATCAATAGTGAGTTCTCGTTCAGTGACTTTGTGTCCTTTATCACGGAGGATTTCAATGGCAGAAGCACGCGTGATCCCTTTCAGAATTGTGCCTGTAGTAGCCGGTGTCACGATCTCATCATTAAATACAATGAAGATATTCATCGTGCCTACCTCCTGGAGATATTTGTTGTGGATGGCATCTAACCATAACACCTGGTCATATCCTTTCTCACGCGCTAATTTGGAAGGATACATGGCCGCTGCATAATTGCCTGCAGTTTTTGCCTCTCCCACTCCACCTGGAGCGGCGCGGATATAATGATTTTCAACAAGCAGTTTAATCGGCTTGGGATAATAAGGTCCAACAGGTAGGCAAATGATGAGGAATTTGTAGGTGTCAGAAGTTTTCACACCTACCATTTCATCTGTCGCAAACATGAGGGGACGGAGATATAAGGCACTTCCTTCTGTCTTTGGGATCCACTCATGTTCTAACGATACCATAGCGTGCACAGCATCAACAAATATATCCTCTGGCAACTCAGGCATGCACATACGCACAGCGGATGCATTGAGACGATGGGAATGTAATTCCGGACGGAATAATAATGGCGTACCATCTTTTGAGCGTGATGCTTTCATGCCTTCGAAGATGGATTGTCCATAATGAAGAGCCATGTTCATCGGGTGAATTTGTAATCGCTCTACGGGATTAATACGTGGATTCACCCATTTCATACCATCGTAATCAATTTCAAACATATGGTCAGAAATGATTTTGCCGAAAGGAAGATTCTGAAAATCTACCTTTGACACGTTGGATTCGCGAGCCAGGTTGATGGTAAGGTCCTTCATTACTTTTTGGATTTAATGCAAAAGTAAAGGAATTACATTTGTTCTCATAGTCAGCATGTTATATATCTTGAAACAAATCTTTTATATTTCTTTACATTGACAATGACATATAAAATTTGGGAAATGTTACCATACACGACCTTTAAGATTCCGGAATATCCTGAACAGAAAACGGCTTCAAAAGATAACTGGCTTTGGATCATCCTCAATGAGCCTTCCGCCCCGGCAGAAGCAGAGCTTTTAAGCAAAATTATTCCCGCATTACATGCTGATCCTCTCACCCATGTACATGAATTAGTTGTCGCTCATGGTGACGTATTATCATTATCGTCACTCGGCGTAGGAGATGCAAAATTGGTCATCAGTTTTGGCGTAATTCCATCCCGTTTGGGTCTCTGGATTGACCTGGAATCACATGGCATGCGAAGGCTGGAAATATTTTCTTTTATCCTTACTGCTCCATTGCGTGACCTGAATACAAATGCTGTTGCAAAGAAGAATCTATGGACATCCATGCAACGTTTCCTGGATAAAAAATAAATAATGCTTCGCAAAGAGATCTTGTTTGCCAGCAACAATGCACACAAAGTGGAAGAAGTGCGAAAACTTCTTCCTGAAAAATATCATCTGCTCAGCCTCAACGATCTTAATTGGAAGGAAGACATTCCAGAGCCATGGGATACATACGAGGAAAATGCAATAGCAAAAGTTCAGTTTGTGTTTGAACGAACAGGTCTAAGTTGTTTTTCAGATGATAGTGGCCTTGCGATTGATGCACTGGATGGCAGACCTGGCGTATTCTCTGCACGATATGCCGGAGATAAAGGAAATGCGAAAGCAAACATTGGTAAAGTGTTGCATGAAATGCATGGATTACCAAATCGCTTCGGAAGATTCTATTCAGTGATTGCGTTTATGGATCTTACGCAGCAGACTACACTCTTCCAGGGTATCGTGGAAGGCGTTATAACTAATGAACCAATGGGTACTGGCGGGTTTGGATATGATCCAATATTTATTCCTAATGGATTTGATCAGACGTTTGGTCAACTACCCGATGCACTAAAAAATAAAATTAGCCATCGTGCTGCGGCAATAAAAAAATTCATGGCCTTCCTCGCACAACAGGAATAGATTTATTCAAATTCAAATCAGCATATCCAGGATCACTGTTGATCCGAACAAGATACTTGCGATGCCATTGGTCTCAAAAAATGCCTGGTTGATCTTACTCAGGTCATGCACTTTGATCAGGCGGTGCTGCCAGTACAAAAGACCAATAAACCCAATGGCGCCTATCCAATGGAGGAACTGAAAAGTTGAGAATACCTGGCTTTGAAATATAGTGATGTATAAAAGCAATACAGCACACAGGATATGTAATGCAATGGAAATATTATTCGCTGTACTTTTTCCAAAACGACCTGGTACAGAATGAAGTTTATGCGCCCTGTCAAAATCTTCATCCTGAAGTGCATACACGATATCAAATCCACTGACCCAGAGCATCACCATAATCCCGTATAGAATGGGCAATAAATGAAACTCACCAGTCACTGCGATATAGGCGCCTACGGGTGCTAACCCAAGACCAATGCCAAGAACAAAATGACAAAGCCACGTGAATCGTTTTGTATAACTGTAGCCGAGAATCACCAATAACGCAACAGGCGATAAATAAAAACAAAGTGGATTGATCCACCAGGTGGTAAATATAAAGGCACCTGACATCAATAAAACAAAACGTAATGCTGCTCCGGGATTGATTACACCCGCAGGAATTTCACGAACGACAGTGCGTTTGTTTTGCGCATCAAAGCCTCTGTCAATATAGCGATTGAATGCCATGGCAGCGCTGCGAGCGAAAACCATGCAGAGAATGATCAGTCCCAGGAGTTTCCATTCAAAGGGTCCTCCTTTTGTTTCCATGCCGAGAAAAAATGCGAGCAGGGCAAACGGCAGGGCGAATACAGTGTGCGCAAATTTGACAAGGGACAGATACGCTTTCATGATGTAAAATTAAAAATGCCTGTAGAGATGGTCTCTACAGGCATTCGAAAATCTTGTATTGCAATCTTGCCTGCGAATTATTTGCTCGGAGGAACCGTCGTTGGTGTTGCCGGTGCGTTAGGATCTTTGTTAACCATACCTGATATATTCAGGAATGACTGAGCAGGAACCGTGTTTGCTGTTACAGTTACACGTTTTGTTTGTTTGCCTGGTTTTCCTTTGCTGTCGAACTCAACATCAATCTGACCTGTACCGCCTGGGGCGATAGGATCTGTTGGCCATTTTGGAACTGTACAACCGCAGCTGCCTTTCGCGCTGCTGATGATCAGAGGCTCGTTACCCGTGTTTTTGAATTTGTACGTGTGTTTTACTTTTTCACCGTCAGTGACAGTACCGAAGTCGAAATCAGTTTCTTCAAACTGGATGGTAGTCGTAGGGCCTGTTGGAACCTGTTCTACCGGCGTGCCGTCTGCATTGGTGGCTACAGCATTAGGATCAGCAGGAGTTGCTGTCTGGGCATCTGTAGTAATATTTTCCCTCGCCTGGTCACGGGCATCTTTTGCATCTCCCTGGCAAGCGACCATAGATAAGGATATCACTGCGATCAGAGCTACAAATAGATTTTTGAGTACGTTCATTTTTATTGTGTTTTTATAACAGTTAATGGGCACAAAAGTAGGTTAAGATTACATATTTATAAAGACCTCATGCATGACCTCTTGTTAACGAGGTGTGAATCAATAAAGACGGGGAGATTACAGGTTGTGACCGGATTAATTCTGATGAAATTCTATCTTTGTGACCCGCTCGCTTCAGGCGAGAATATATGGTCCCGTAGTTCAATGGATAGAATAGAAGTTTCCTAAACTTTTGATGCAGGTTCGATCCCTGTCGGGGCTACTCCTTGAATGACGAATAACGAACAAGGAAGAGAACGAAGTCCGAATACAGAACAAGGAACAAGGAATGTTGAAGTTTTCGGTCGAGACGGTCAAACATGTTTTTGAACCAACCCTAATTGAAGGCCGAAAAACGAAACAAGGAATGGAACGAAGTTCGAATACCGAATAAAGATTTTTACTTCCTTATTCGTTATTCTGTATTCCTTATTCTTACTTCAACCAGTGGGTTCAGAAAGAGCGTTGAAAAAAGAAGAAGAATCATCAATTCGGCAAAATCAAAAACCTTCAAAATTTAACATTCCTTGTTCCTTGTTCATTATTCCTTTTTATTGCCGAATAATGAATGGATTCAACAAGCTCACCACAAGTACAGAATAATGAATGTTGAAGTTTTCGGGCGAAACAATCTTCTACTAATTAAAACACAGAATTTATTTGTACAAATGCTTAACAGCTTTTAGTTCTTCCCTCATATCAGTTCAGAATATCGAATGAAGTTTTTTTAGTTCCTCCTGTTCCACAAAATATTGAAAACCGAATACTGATTACTGAATACAGAATACTGATTTTACTGTTGCCAGCGATACGTATCGAATGTAAAACCTGCAAGATCAAGTACCCTGTCGACAACCGTCAGACAGAGTTTATCAATCGTATCCGGCTTGCTGTAGAAGGATGGAATCGCAGGACAAATAATAGCACCTGCCTGTGTCAGCCGGGTCATATTATCAAGATGGATAAGACTGAAGGGTGTTTCACGCGGCACGAGGATCAGTTTCCTGCGCTCCTTGAGGATGACATCGGCGGCGCGGGTCATAAGATCATCAGAAAACCCCATGGCAATTCGGGCCACGGTACCCATAGAACAAGGGCAAATGATCATTGTGCCAAAACGGGCTGAGCCACTGGCAAACGGGGCCATAAAATCATCCTGAGCATAGATCTTGTGTCCGAAGCTCTCAAGAGATATGCCTGGCATTTCCATGTCCCAATTGACACGGGCATTGCGGGAGGCTACGATTGCTATTTCATCATATTGGTCACTGAGTCCAGCCAGCCTTTCCAATAACAACCGGGCATAGATCGCCCCGCTCGACCCCCCTAAACCTAATATGAGTTTATGCATATCTTTGCGCCTTAATCAAAGTAAAAATAGAATGACTTTACTGAAGTATTGCTTATTCGCACTCTTATTCACCATCACCGCCCAGGCAATAGGACAGGAGATCAACTGGATGACCTGGGAGGAAGCCACAGCGGCCAATGAAAAGGCACCCCGCAAGATCTTTGTGGATGTCTATACAGATTGGTGCGGCTGGTGCAGAAAGATGGATGTGACTACGTTTGTGGATCCGGCAGTCGTAGAGATCATGAATAAAAGCTTTTACGCGGTTAAATTGAATGCGGAACAAAAGGAACCGATCGTGTGGCAGGGAGAGACATATGAATGGTTTGCTGGCGGCCGGAATGGCGCACACAGGCTTGCTTATGATCTGTTGGACGGTCAATTCTCATTCCCCACATTTGTCATGCTGGATAGTGAATACAAACGGATCGCCATCTCCCCTGGATATAAATTAGGTGACGCATTAAACAAAGAATTAAAATTTGCTGCTGAGGAATATTACAAGACCACTACCTGGCAGGAATACATAAATAAAACGAAGTAGGGATTTATTTCCTAATGGCTCCATAGCTCAATTGGATAGAGCAACGCTCTTCTAAAGCGTAGGTTACTGGTTCGAATCCAGTTGGAGTCACCACTTTTACACCGGTGACGTATACTAAACTAAATCCATCTGATGTTCGAATCGAACCTTCCTGGCTGGATCAGTTGTCAACTGAGTTTTCAAAACCCTATTTCGGACAGATAAAAAAATTCCTCTCCGAAGAAAAGGCAAAAGGGAAAACTATTTATCCTCCGGGTCCCCAGATTTTCAATGCATTTAACCAGACACCCTTCCACGCTGTGCGCGTTGTCATCCTCGGACAGGATCCGTACCATAACCCCGGACAGGCCATGGGATTATGTTTTTCAGTACCTAAAAATGTTGCGGTACCGGCATCATTGAAAAATATCTACAAGGAATTGCAGCGTGATACAGGTTTTTCGATACCTTCTCATGGTGATCTCACGCCCTGGACGCAGCAAGGTGTATTATTACTCAATGCGATCCTTACGGTCGAGCAAAACGCAGCAGCATCTCATAGCTCTATCGGATGGCACCTGTTTACCGATGCGGTGATCCAGACCTTATCAAAACATCGTGACGGATTGATCTTCTTATTGTGGGGCAACTTTGCGCGATCGAAAAAAGTATTGATCGATGCGACGAAACATACCATACTGGAAGCCGCACATCCATCTCCATTAGCCAGGGATGCGTTTAAGGGGTGTGGCCATTTTTCGAAAGTAAATGACATCCTGCTATCACGGGGAGATACTCCTATCAACTGGTCCTTATGAGTACATTTTATTCAAAATTGATTGCCATTGCTGCCACTTTTGGCATGATTGGGGTTTCCTTTGGCGCATTTGGAGCACACTTTCTGAAAACACGATTGGAGGTGAATTCCCTTGAAGCTTTAAAGACCGGAGTACTATACCTGTTTATCCATGTCCTGGCAACCCTTGGCATGGCTGTTCTCTCACTATCCCACCCTGCTTCGCGACTTATCAGGAGTGCCGGTGTATTTTTCCTGGTGGGGGTTTTCCTGTTTTCCGGATCACTGTTCGTGATTTCAACATCCAGCCTTACTGGCATACCTGCATCCTATGTTGGCTTCCTTACACCACTGGGAGGCGTAAGTTTTATATGTGGCTGGGTGGCCTTGTTACTCTTTACCATTTTGGGCGGGAGAGAACAGGTTTCGTAATTTTTGCAGGATAGTGGACGGATGTAATAATCTCTTTATATTTCGTCATCTTTCTGCAATCAAACAACTAAAACAAAATAAAAACTGAAACAATGAAAAAGATTGCTCTACTATTCTCAATGCTTTTTATTCTGGCTATCGCGAATGATTTGAAAGCTCAGAATTACCAGAGCGCAGTGGGTTTGCGCTTAGGAGTTCCACTCGGTGTCACGTACAAATTTTTTATTTCTGAGCCAGGAGCAATTGAGCTCTATTTAGGGTTTAGAAGTTATTCATTTGGATATACTTACATCAATCCAGGCGCTATGTATCAGCATCATTTCCCAATTAATGGTGTTGATGGATTGAATTGGTACGTGGGTGGAGGTGCCAGTGTATTTTTATATAACTACAAATCAAGCTTTGGTGGAGTTGAGGACGGAAGTTTTGGCATTGGTTTAAATGGAGTACTGGGTCTGGATTATAAATTCGCTAATGCTCCAATTAATTTAAGTGCAGATTGGACTCCTACAATATATCTTTCCGGATATAATTCTGGATTTGGTGGCGGAGCTGGTGCTCTTGCGGTAAGATATGTACTCAACTAGTACATTGTCCGTATAAAATAAAAAAGGCTGTCTTCAGTAAGAAGGCAGCCTTTTTTATTTAATTAAAATTGCAGCCTATTTCTTTCTTAATACTTCCTTTACAACTCTTAACGCAATCTTACGAAACCTGGAAGCACAAATGCCGTCGTCATGATAATAAAAACATTCTGTCATGAAAACGAATTATGTTACCCGGATTGTAAGCGCTTTCGCACTCGCGTTCATCAGCCTTACTCAAAACATCAATGCTCAATCCAATATCACAGCATTTGGATCTGTCGGCATCTCTGACATTGAAGTGAATGGCTTAGGCCTGCTGGATCTTGTAGATCCATACATTAAGCCCATCGCACAATTCACAGCTGGTATCCAGTACGAAAAACAATTCAACGAAAATTTTTCAATGCTCACGGGTGGTCAATATACATCACGTGGATTCGGTGCCAGGGAATCATTTAATGTGGATCTCTTTGGCATCGATCTTCCACTCAATGCAAGCCTGGAAACTCGTCTCAACTATATTGAAGTACCCCTGATGCTGAAATATGCAATTGGTGAAAGTGGTGTAAGGCCTTATGTGAAAGCAGGTGCCTCTACTGCATATGCTATGTCCGGTAAGATCACACCTAAGGTGACAGCGATTATACCAATTAACTTACCATCCATCAATATTAATCTCAATAATGACTTGTACAATCGATTCGATGTATCTGCAGTCGCAGGTGCAGGCGTTGAAATTCCAACCGGAGATTTTGGTGCCATCACGTTCGATGTGAATTACAGGCACAGTCTTAATGATATGTTCCTGGATAAGATCACAGATATCCGGATCAAATCGCACGGCCTGTCAGCAGGCGTAGGTTATACCATGAGGTTTTAAAAACGGTTTCATATTCATTTCATTCTGATCAAAAAAAGGTGCATTGTTTTCAATGCACCTTTTTATTTATGTCAGCTTGTTGAATATTTTAATTTCTGCTATGGAAGGACTTCAACTTCATCTTCCTCTGTGCGGCGCCTGTTATTTCTCCACCAGACATACCCGATGACCCCGACCAGGGTATACGGAAGAGAAAGCATATAAAGGATTCCTGCATTCAGGCCTTTACCGACGGTACCGCCGTTTTTCAGGTTTGATTCTGCAGACATTTTGCACATGGGGCATTGCGCAGTCACATCGCCAGTCATCACCATTCCGGAGAAGGTGAGCGTTAGAACGAGAACAAGTTGCTTTGCAAATTTCATAAGGTAAAAATAAGGGTTTCTTTGTATTACCTACAAGGGAGGAGTAATAAATATACAATAGGTCCCGTAACAGCTACATACAGCCAGACCGGAAATACCCATTTTGCCATCTTCCGATGGTTGATATAATCCCCCGAATACCCCCGGACAAAGGTCATCAGGATAAACGGAAGGCTCAGACCGGCCAGGATGATATGACTGAAAAGGATTGAATAATAAATGGTTTTCTCAATACCGTCCTTACAGTATACAATTTCTTCATTTGTGAAGTGATACAGCACGTATGAGACCAGAAATCCAGCGGACAAGACCATGGCAACATAGATGCTCCTGCGATGCCGTTCTACCTGCTTATTTTTAATAAAATAGAATGCGCAAATCAAGGCTATAGATACCCCTGTATTGCATAAGGCATTGATACCTGCAAGAAAACCCAGATCTGCCTCTACGGGTATTTTATAGCGCCTCATAGCCCCAACCAGGAGCCAGACAAGGATTGTAATTGCCCATGCTACTCTATTGAGAATTTTAATCTTACGACGTTGCTGTTCCTGAAGGTTAAGGGTCGTCATTTTGTCGTATCTCTTCTTAATTCGACTTTATCAGATCGTTCGCGGGGAAGTAATAATGCCATGTGCTCCAGGAGCAATCGTTTTTCTTCTTTCGTTGTAGCGCTGTAATAGCTTCGGATTAAATTGTCGCGGTCCACCAGTGCAAATGATTTGCCGGCAGGCCAATTGGGGAAAAATGTATTGCATTGATTAATAGAATCAAGGCAGTTGAAAACAAACCAGTTTACTTTCAATGAATCACTGCCCGTGTTGATAGATTGCTCACACTCAGTAAGGAGAATATAGTTTGCTTTTTTGGTTTCTTTAAACTGATCATAGATCTTTGAAAGTATGTCTGACTGTTCAGTCATGTTGTCACAAGTCAGTTTACTGACCAGCGTGACATGTTCATCCAGCAACTCAGATGAAAATAAAACATCCCGTGAATCTTTCCATGCTCCTGATGGGAACACTACTGTACCATTCATGATAGCTTGAGCCTCTTTGCGCCAGGTGAGACCTGAGTTAAGATAATACCAGGAAACAAATGGGAGTAGGAATAAAATGAGTACGAGCGTTACAACAAGTTTCCTGGACATGAATGATTATTCAGCAACTTCCATTTTTTCGCGCGCCTTGACAGTATCACGATTACCTTTCCATGCCTGTCCTTCATAGAGGAATGAGATAATAGCCCAGACCAGCAGACCGACGGGTAACAATACGCTCAGCATCAGGCCCCGTGCTTCATATTTCATGTGCATAAATTCAAACACGATCAGGTATGCTTTCCAGAGACTGCCTGCGATCATCAGGAAACTAATCAGCATATGCGGCAGGTGAAAGCCTTTGATGATATAGCCTTTACCTGTCAGGGTCAGCATTACTTCAACAATCGTAATCACACCCAGGATGATGATAGTTTTGTTTGCTATTTTTTTTGCTGTTGTATAGTCGTGAGCCATGCTTGAATTTTTATTATAGGATACTTTCAGTTCAGGTGAATGAGGTGATTAGATCAGGTAGAAAACAAGGAATACAAATACCCAAACCAGATCCACAAAGTGCCAGTACAAACCGATTTTTTCAACCATTTCATTTTTGTTGCGGCGCGCTATATAAATGCCGCTCATCACATTTATCATAATGATCGTTAAGAATATCACACCAGAGAATACGTGAAATCCGTGGAATCCTGTGATAAAAAAGAATAAGGCACCAAACGCTTTTGGACCAAATGCTTCTGATTTTACGAGCCCTGTTTCTTCTCCTGAAGCCACGATATATTTTCTGTGTATATATCCATTTTCATCCACCACAGCATCCGGATAATCACCAGGACCGGGATAATGATGCACTGTGTGTCCGCCTTCTTCTGCATGGGCGTCATCACTGGTCGCATGAGCATCACCTGTGGCTTCAGGTTCTCCGCTTGCATGTGAAGTTCCTTCTCCGACAGCACCTTGCTCTCTGGCTATGACAGATTGTTTTACTGTGGAATCTTCGTGATGTATTCCTACACTATCGGATTGCAAGGCTTCAGCCGAACTTCTATTTTCTGCTCCAGTACCTTCAACTTCTCCCAGTGTGGTTTCTGTTTCCTGAGCAGGATGCGCCACTACATTTCCTTCTTCTCCGTGTGACCCTGTACTGCCATGCTCGTCGTGAGCTGCTGCGCCATCATCACTGACGTCCATACGGTGGATCAGGTAACTGTCACCTTCAACAAAACTCTCATCTGATTCTGAACCATCAGCACCGAGATAGACACCATCTGATGTATGTCGTCCAAACGGATCAGTAGATACCGTCATGTGTTCACCGCTGATTAGTGTCGTCCACTCCCAGGCCTGGCAACCAAGGAATCCGAGACCGCCTACAATAGTCAGTGCCATCCATTTCACAACACCTCTCCTGTTTTCACGATGTCCTTCCTGAACAGCACGTATCATCGTGTACGAACTAAAGAGAAGTACGAATGTCATCAGGGTTACGAACAACAATGGATTGTGAGCTCCTAAAAACGGGAATGTGCTAAACACAAAATCAGGAACCGGCCAGGTGTGTGAACTAAACCTGAGTGTGCCATAGGCGATGAGAAAACCTGCAAATGTGAAAGCATCTGATAACAGGAAATACCAGATCATCAGTTTGCCATATCCGACTTTAAATGGATATGCCGCTCCTTCCCAGCTGCCGTTGTCCGTTGTGCTGTGGTCTGTATGTGATTTGTCTAATGTATCTGTTGCCATTATTTAGATGTAGATCATTGAATCAACAAGAACAAAAAAAGATATAGCCAAAGGAAATCAACAAAATGCCAGTAATGCAGCACCAGTTGAAATCTCCTTCTTCGTTTTTCAGTAGGTCTGAATGTAAGTGAGTATGCATGCGTCGCAGCGACAATGAGAGCAAAAATGCCTCCTAATACGTGTGCTGCGTGAACGCCTGATATCACATAAAAGAACGAACCACTGGGGTTCCCATCCAGGGCTACCCCGATTTTATACAGATCATTCCATCCGTAATACTGCATGACAATGAAAATCATGCCCAACAGTAAGGTTATAATCAAACCGATTTTATAAACAGCTTCTTTCCCCTTCCGGAAAGCCGTATATGATGCATGCAGCGTAACGCTACTGAACAGCATCACGACCGTACTAAAAAAGAACATATCAGGCACGCGGAATTCAAGCCAGTTACCTGATGCCTGACGTACGATGTACGCACTGGTCAGGGAACCAAACATCATGATGATGCCACCCATGCTTAACCACAAGGCAAATAAAGGAGGATGTACGCCCCTGCGTGGTGTATCTTTTACTTTAATGATATGACTCGTAGTACTCAATTCTTTTATCAGATTATGACATGCTCCACCATAAGATCATCAACGCAACAGGCAGAAAAATGAATGATGAAAACATCAGTTTTCGTGCCGAATCCCTGTCAAATTTTTTATTGAACGTCCATGCTCTCCAGAGGAAAAATCCGGATAATGCTAACATCATCACGAGGCCGCCAACAGATATCATGTCGGTAAAATAACCGATGAATAATAGAGGAATAAACAGGGATGTATATATGAGTGATTGCATTCCAAGACGTCTGTCAATTTTGCCTTCTTCCTGCGGTAACAATTTGTATCCGGCATTTGAATATTGATCAAATGCAAGAAATCCAATAGCCCAGAAATGCGGAAACTGCCAGATGAACTGGATTGCAAAAAGAAATAATGCTTCAGAAGTAATGATCCCGTCGTGAGCGATCATACCGATCATGACCGGTAGTGCTCCAGGGATAGCGCCCACTAAAACTGATATGGTACTATACCTTTTCAAAGGTGTGTATAGAAAAGCATATGTCACCAATGATAACATTCCCAAAAATGATGTCAGTGGATTGAGTAATGCCAACAGGATAATTCCGACAAGGCATGTGATTCCTGCCAGTACGATGGCAGAAGATGAACTCCATCTGCCCGCCGCTAAAGGACGATTAGCTGTACGTTCCATGAGCTTATCATAATCCGCTTCCAGAACCTCGTTGAGGATGTTTGCAGAAAATGTGATGAGTGCACCACCAACGGCAAGAAGCAGAAATGGAATGATCCGGAAATCACTTCCCGCTGCAATACAATATGCCACCACAGATGAAAAGACGACAAAGGAGCTGAGCCTGAACTTCACCAGAAGTTCAAGATCCTGTAACCAATCACGCATGGTGATGGTCGCTACTCTAACGCGTGTTTGTTCTTTCTGATTCATCAATGATTTGCTTCTTCCCGTTTCTCTTCCTCAGTCAAAGGCAGATGCTGTTGTATAAAATCCTTCTCTGAACCTTCCTTGCTATAGTCATACGCCCAGCGATGTACAGTAGGGAGTTTGCCAGGCCAGTTGCCATGGATCGGCTCGATAGGTGCTGTCCATTCAAGGGTTGTAGCACCCCATGGATTTTGGGTCTTCATTTTGCGACCAAACCAAATGCTATGGAAGAAATTGAACACAAAAAGAAGTTGTGCAGCAAATACTATAATCGCGGCGATCGTGATAAACCTGTTGAGTCCGTCAAAATGCTGGAATGCATCAAACGTATCAAACCTGTAATAACGGCGGGGAACTCCAGCCATACCCGTGTAATGCATTGGCCAGAAGATGGCATATGCACCTACCATGGTAAACCAGAAGTGGATACGTCCCATGGTTTCATTCATAAAGCGTCCGTACATACGTGGGAACCAATGGTAAACACCCGCAAACATTCCGAAGAAAGCTGCAATACCCATTACAATATGAAAGTGAGCAACCACGAAATATGTATCGTGGAGCTGAATATCAATCGCGGAGTTACCGAGGAAAATACCTGTAAGGCCTCCGGAAATAAACATGGACACAAATCCGATCGCAAACAACATCGCAGAAGTAAACCGAATATTTCCTTTATATAAAGTAGATATCCAGTTAAATACTTTAACGGCTGAAGGAACTGCAATGATCAGTGTGAAGACCACAAAGAAGTTGGAGATGAATGGATTCACCCCGGACATAAACATGTGATGTGCCCATACGATGAATGATAAGAATCCAATGGCAAGAATTGAAAATACCATCGCCTTGTAACCGAAGACAGGTTTACGGGAATGGACTGAAAGCACCTCGCTCACCAGCCCCATAGCTGGCAGGATGATGATATACACTTCAGGGTGTCCAAGGAACCAGAAAAGGTGTTGATATAAGATCGGGCTACCACCGACATTTTCTAATGCATGTCCGTTGACAAAGATCTCACTCAAATAAAAACTCGTACCCATACCTCTGTCGAACATGAGTAGGAAAAATCCTGACACTAACACCGGGAATGATAAGATACCCAGGATGGCTGTAACCAGAAGCGCCCAAACTGTCAGTGGCATCCTCCATAAGCTCATACCTTTTGTCCGAAGATTTAGTACAGTGGTTACGTAGTTAATACCTCCCAATAAAACAGAGACAACAAAGAATGTAAGACTGACGAGCCATAACGTCATACCTGCACCAGAACCATCACTCGCCTCAGGGAGTGCGCTTAGTGGTGGGTATGCTGTCCATCCACCCGCGAAAGGCCCCGTATTGAGGAAGAGTGAAAAGAACATCACGACACTGGCGAGGAAGAAAAACCAATAGGAAAGCATGTTGAGAAATGGCGAGGCCATATCTCGTGCGCCTACCTGGAAGGGTATCAACAAGTTTGCAAACGTTCCACTCAGACCAGCGGTCAACACAAAGAATACGATGATAGTACCATGCATCGTAACCAGTGCATAATAAAATTCAGGGTTGAGAGATCCTACACCTGAGTCGCTGATCGTGATCCATTTGCCAAGCAAAGGTTTCAGCCATGCCATACTTTCATCCGGGAAACCCAGCTGTAAGCGGAAGATAATACTCATAGCAGCTCCAACGATCGCCCAGAAGATCCCCGTGATCAGGAATTGCCTGGCAATGATCTTATGATCCTGGCTGAATATGTAATGCGTTATGAAGTTGGATTGATATTTATCACCGTGGTGATGATCGTGAAAATGATCATCATATCCCTGCTCGCGGATCAGAACATCGGTCTCCTGATGAGATGCTGACATAGTTTATAATTATTGAGCTGTTATTCTAAATTCAATTCGTCTGTTTGTCTGACGCCCTGCGTCTGTATCATTCGTATCTGCGGGTTTCGACGACCCGTATCCTACTGCTGTCATTCTTCCTGCGTCTACACCTTCTTTTACTAAAAATGCTTTAGCTGCTTCCGCACGTTTTTGTGATAAAGCATTATTGGAGGCTACATCTCCTTCGGCATCGGTATGACCACTTATTTCAATGCGGACCCTGAGATATTTTTTCATCAATTCAGAGAGATCTTTAAGCTGATATTCAGAATCCGGGGTCAGCACTGCATTACCTGTTTCAAATTGAACTGCATCAAGACGGATCAATTTTACATCACCTTTCACATCTGAGACCACTGGAGCAGCACCTGTAGTGTCAGTGCCTGTTGCAGTGCTATCCTGAACGAATTGTTCCAAACCTAATGCCCTTTCAAAAGATGTACCCAGATCCTGTTTGTTTTGAGAGATCTCAAATTCCAATAACTTATCCTTATTAGGATCTTTTTCTTTATTCCGGATGCTGCTGATATAATACGATTGTTGTTTTGCCAACCATGCGTTGTATTCATCTTCAGAAACAATGCGCACGATCCTTCTCATGCTATAATGACTTTTTCCGCACAACTCTGCACAAGCAAGTTCATAATTGAAGTCTTCCCACAATAATGGACTGGTGGGATCTTCAGGATCTTTATGCTTGTTGTACTCAGGATATTTGCTGAGTTCTTCGCGATATTCTTCAGTGGTCTTCGTCGGTGTAAAAACAAAATACGTGGGCAAGCCCGGAACCGCGTCCATTTTTACCCGGAAGTGAGGCAGGTAAAAGTTATGAAGTACGTCACGTGCAATAATCCTGACCCGTACTTTTTTATTGACAGGCAACCAAAGTTCATCCGGATGAAAGTCATCATAGTTTTTTGGATCCGTCCAATCCTGTCCAAGTGGATTTTCAGCACTGGTCAGTTTATAATCTCTGCTGCCAATCACACCATCCGGACCCGGATATCGCAAGTGCCATGCAAACTGGTATGCAGTCGCTTCGATCTCGATGTGATCTTCATCTTTACCGATATCAGCCATAACTGTATTCCATGCAAGCAGACCTTTAATGACGAGGTATGTCATAACGACTGCAGGAATAGCAGACCACACAATCTCCAATGTATTGTTATGAGCCCAGTGTGTACCTTTTGTGCCTTTCACTTTTTTGTACCTGAAAGCAAACCAGAACAAGGCAATGTGTGTGACAACAAATACAATACCTGTAAAAAACAATGTAACATTGAACAAATCATCGAGGATGCCACCATGAGCTGAGGCAGATTTATGCGGACCATAGCCCATCATATAGTTTTTCCATGCGTAGGCTGTCAATACGCAGAGAGCAAGCAATCCGATCATAAACAGGAGCATGGCTCTGCCCTGATTACGGTTACTTCTATATTCTACTTCCTCCTCTCCACGTATGCGGGTATACAGTTCAGTCAGCTTACTGATCTGCAGTATCACCACTACCAGGAGTACGACACTTATGAGAATAATCAGAGCGGTCATTTGCTATATTGCTTTATATATGTCTTTCAAATACATTTTTTATTTCAAGGTCTCTCTTAGGTATGATGCGTGACACTTTCCATCAGGTATGGATCCCTTCGCGGTAATAAAGAAGCTTTTTCTAACCTGTTAAATACAAAATAGAAGAAGAGTCCAAGGAAGCCAATGAATGTTCCTAATTCTAAAAAGCCAGGCATACTAAAGCCAGGTGTCGCACCGTGATGATCTGTCTGTCCCATCAATTCATGAGCTGTATGAATAATTCCTGGTTTCAACATCAGGAAATAATCGAGCCAGTGACTGAAAACAAGGATAACGGAGATGGCAAGCAAGGTTCCGTACTTTCTTTTCGTGTCATTACGTATAAGAACAAGGAAAGGCAATACAAAATTCAGGACTATGTTCGCATAGAATAGTACTGGGTATTCATGCAGACGAGTATGGAAATAGATCGTTTCTTCAGGAACGTTACCATACCAGATCAACATAAATTGTGAGAACCACATGTATGTCCAGAAAATACTGAACGCAAACAGATATTTTCCAAGGTCATGAAGATGTTCGATCGTGAGAAGTGGAAAATATCCGCGAATCTTTAAAGAGATCAATGTAATAATGGTCAGTGCGATCATGGTGATCATCCAGCTTACTGAAGAATACCATGCGAACAACGTACTATACCAGTGTGCATCTACTGACATCACCCACAACCAGATCATGGCTGCGCTTGAGAAACCGATAATCGGTAATGCTGCTGCTCCCCAAACTCTCATCTTATGCGAATGTGTGAATGTAGCATCCCCATTTGAATCCTGATCAACTGAAAGCTGACGGATGCGGGTAGCAATAAATATCCAAAGTCCCATAAGGACGATACCACCGATCGTGTACCAACCTTTATTCAGGAATGAACTTTTCCCTTCCAATACCTCATCTGTTGTAACAGATGCTGTGTCTGCCCAATGGTAGAGGTGGTGCCAGCCTGCATAAATACCAATGCCAATAATTGTCATCAGGACGATGCCTACAATAAGAAAAAGTGAGTAAGCTTCCCACACTCTTTTAAATATTGTGTACCAACCTGCCCATGCTGTAATTTTTGCTGCGAGCATAAATAATGCCATCAGTGCAACGCCCGTGAAGAACACAGAGTTGTGCAGAATATTAGACCAAAACCGTGTGTGATACTGGTCATCGCCCATGAAGGTTATTACCAGCGCGATCACTCCGATCAGCATCATGATCGCGAAAAGTGTTTTTTGCCTGTTTTCGAATATAAACTGATTCATATCGATGTTTGTCGGTTCGGTCCTGATTAATGATTTTTAGTATCGTGCATCCCAGACGCTGGCATGCTTCCATTGGGAGCATGCATTGTGTCAACTGCTGTCAAGTTCTTTTTCATGCTTGCTTCCATGATCGCGTAAGGCGTTGCTTCCGCATTCATGGTGTTGCTTGCAGATGTGTATTGCATCTTCTTTGTTTGTGCCTGCAGAGAACGGATATAGTGGATCACTTCCCAGCGTTCACGGTAAGTGAGTTTATCTGCATAGGATCCCATCACGTTTTTCCCGTACATGATCGCATGATATAGACGACCAGGCGAAGCATTGATAAATGTATCAAGCATCATGTTAGCCGGAGCTGCCGGATATACCCCAGCAGTAATATTCTTTGCAGGATCTGCTTCACGTACGAGGTAGCCTAAGCCATCAGCTTTATCCCCGTGACACACGGCACAATAAATAGTGTATAAATCTTTGCCATGTTCCAGTCCTGCATCTGTTATAGGAAATGGATTGCGTGTGATCTCCCGCATAGCCCGGGATCTTTCCTCCTCTGTGTCCTTAAAATAGTATGGCACACTTCCATTAGGTGTAAATGCCATAGCACCTTCCGAGTCTCCGTCAAATGCAGCTATTGCATCCATGCGTCCAATTCCTTCCGTAGCATTCGCAATAGAAACCTCACCTCTTGCAACCGTACCAGGTACGGAATGCCGGGGCATTACATATTTTTTGTATTCTTCTTTCGTACCCCAACGATTATAGTAATAGAAATCATAGAGATTCGCTTCATAACCGGTTGCGTGAACCATGTCAGGCATAAACTCATGACCTCTCCGATTACCCTCTGACGAGGAACATGCGGTAAAGAGAACCACACATATCAAGATGGAAATTGACAGTATATATTTCATATGCCTAGAGCGTCTTGGTTTCGATATGGGTTGCACCTGTACGGGAAAAAAAGCTTTTCAACTTGTCTACTTCTCCCTGGCCCAAACCATCAGTATCAAATGCAATACAAAATTTATCGTCTGAAATCCGTGGATGAATCACAGGATTTTTCACACCAGGTCCCTGGCCATTTATCACATAGAATGTAACCACCATCCCGATCGAAGCAAAGAGTACAGTCACCTCAAACGTGACAGGTATAAAGGACAGGATCGGCCAGTGTGGCTTACCACCAATGATCACGGGCCAGTCTTTGGCCATAATCCAGGACATGCCTAGGAATGCAGTCAATGTACCCATCAAACCATAGACAAATCCACCGATATGGAGTCGCGACTCAGCAAGACCCAGGAGTGGATCCAGCCCGTGAACGGCAAATGGTGTAAAGACATCCATGATCTGCAGATGATCCTCATTGGCTGTACGAACAGCAGACTTGAGATCTTCCTCATCATCGTACAATCCGAATACAATATTTTTTTCGTGGTGCTTCATGATTTATGAATCACTGGTTTAGTTCGTTATGATAAATTAATGATGATCACTTCCATGATCATGTACTACAGGTTTCACCTCCTGGTTTCCTGTTTCAATCTGCTGATATGTTGTCTTTGCATTTGGACCCACATACTGATCACCGGAACTCTTCAGGATATGCTTGATCTCCGCGATTGCAACTACCGGTGCGATGCGTACGAAGATGAGATAGAAAGTAAAGAAAATTCCAAGCGTACCGACATAGATACCGATCTCAACAATCGAAGGCACATAAAAACTCCAACTAGATGGCAGATAATCACGGGCAAGTGTAGTCGCAATGATGACAAAACGTTCAAACCACATCCCGATATTCACGAAGATGGACATGAAGAATGTAAGTGTCACATTCCGACGTAATTTTTGTGACCAGAAAAGCTGTGGTGACAATACGTTGCAAGTCATCATACCAAAATATGACCACCAGTATGGACCTAACGCCCGGTTGAAAAATGCAAATTGTTCATAGACATAACCTGAATACCAGGCGATGAATAATTCTGTGAGATAAGCAACACCAACGATCGTTCCTGTAACGAGGATGACTTTATTCATCGATTCGATGTGGCCAATGGTGATGTACTCCTGGAGATTCAATACTTTCCGTGTGATGATCATCAGCGTCTGCACCATCGCAAATCCTGAGAAGATCGCACCCGCAACAAAATATGGAGGGAAGATCGTGGTATGCCAGCCCGGGATGACCGAAGTAGCAAAGTCAAAACTTACAATCGTGTGAACTGATAATACCAGTGGTGTGGCGATACCTGCAAGCACTAATGAAAGAGCTTCATGACGTTGCCAGTGTTTTGCCGCGCCTGTCCATCCAAATGCAAGGAAGGTGTAAAGTTTTTTCCTGAATCCTTTTGCCCTGTCACGAACGGTTGCAAAGTCAGGAACGAGACCTGTATACCAGAATAAAAGTGATACCGTGAAATATGTTGAGATCGCAAATAAGTCCCAGAGAAGTGGCGAGTTAAAGTTCGGCCATAAAGGACCACGTGTATTCGGATAGGGAAAGAAGAAAAATGTAACCCAAACGCGACCCACGTGAATGGCGGGGAATAATGCCGCACATATTACCGCGAAAATCGTCATCGCTTCTGCAGCCCGGTTAACACCTGTCCTCCATTTCTGACGGAAAAGTAAAAGGATCGCAGAGATCAGCGTTCCCGCGTGACCGATACCGATCCACCAAACGAAGTTGGTAATGTCCCAGCCCCACCCGATCGTCCGGTTAAGTCTCCATGTACCAATGCCGACCCATATCGTAATCAGGATACAGATGACACCAAACGTAAGTGCACTTAACGCAACGATGAACGCAAGCGTCCATGCTTTACTGGGTGCCCTTTCGGTGGGTGATACAATATCCTCTGTGATCTGGTGGTAGGTCTTGTGACCCTGAACCAACGGTTCTCTTAAAGGTGATGTGGTTGCTGAACCCATGTTTTTTATCTATTGATAATAGGTTGATCGTCTTATAGATTCTTCGCGATTAAGCGTCGACTCCTTCAGCTTTGTTTATAATTCTTGCCTGGTAATTAATTGCACTCCGCGTGTTCACTTCTTCGAGCACGATGTAATTCAAGGGTGATTTCAGTTTTTCAGTCAGGTCACCTGTTTCATTATTAAAGTCTCCGAATGTGATTGCACCTGTCGGACATGCAGTCTGACAAGCTGTTTTCACATCAGCATCGCGCAATACACGTTCTTCTGCTTTCGCACGCAGCTTACCTTCCTGGATACGCTGTACACAGAAGCTGCACTTTTCAATGACCCCTCTTGAACGTACTGTCACATCCGGATTTAATACCATCCTGGTCAGGTTGTCTGCCGCGTATGGGATACTATCCTTTTCAGATTTTAATCCGAGATCTGGTTCGTTGATTGGCCAAAGGTCAGCTGCTGTATAGTCGAGCCAGTTGAAACGACGTACTTTATACGGACAGTTATTAGCGCAGTATCTCGTACCTACGCAACGGTTGTAAGCCATCTGGTTAATACCTTCTGCACTGTGATTTGTTGCGTTGACCGGGCATACATTTTCGCATGGTGCATTATTACAATGCTGACACATCAGCGGCTGATAGACAGCACTTGGATTGTCTACATCACCGTAGAAGTATCTGTCAATCCGCAACCATGACATTTCATGGTGACGACTTACTTCTCTCTTACCTACAACAGGTACGTTATTTTCAGACATACATGCGATACTGCAGGCGCCGCAACCGATGCATGAATTCAGATCAACGTGCATGCCCCAGTGGTGACCACGGGCATATTTATCATCGTGACCCGGATATACTTGTTTTGTATTGAGTTCCTGGTGGTGATGACGTTCTTCCACAAGATCATTGACGAAGTCGTCAATATGATCCAGGTGACTCTTACGGATGATCGTCCTGTTGACCAAAGAACCCTGGTAACCCTGACGGACTAAACCGTATGTCATGTATACTGTTGCCGCTTCATCCGCATTGATAGTCTCTCCGGTTTTGCTGTCTTCTCCTGTAACACCCATCGTGTGGTGGTACTGCACGCAGGAGAAATAATCCTCCTCACCTCTTTTACCGGATACGGATACACCGCTTGCGTAATATTGGGTCAGACCATCACTGTCAGTGCCTAACCATGGATTGACATTGACACCTACATTCATACCTGCACGACCAGTCATGGTACGACCATATCCTAACGCCAATGCAAAGGTGTCAGGCCCCTGACCAAATTGTTTGATCACAGGGACCGTAATAGATTTTTCGCCGATCGTCACTTCTGAAAGATCTCCGTCTGAGAGATTTTCATGTGCGACAAATTTCCTGGTACCATCAAAGTGCACAGGAAGTGCGAGATAATTTCCCCATGAACAACGTGTAACAGGATCTGACATTTCCTGCAACCATGGGTTGTTGGAATGTTGTCCATTACCCATTGCCACTGTTTCCATGAAGGTGATTTCCGGACCAGTGCCAGGCTGAATTAATTTCGCTGCAAGTGAAGCAGTACCATCACGGAAAGCTGCTCCAGAACCTGCAGGTGCATATGAATAAACACCATCGTGTAAAAGTGTATTCCATGATGTATTGTCACCGGCATTGGTCGCCCAATTAGCCTTGAGGTATTCATAGTAAGGTTGATCTGACGTGAAGATCGTATTCGTGTCTCCGATCCATTTCAACAGACTCAGTTCACGTTGTCTTGTATCAAATAATGGTGCAATCGTTGGCTGGATCATGCTGACATGGCCACGAACTGGTTCTGCATCACCCCATGACTCGAGGAAGTGATGTGAAGGAGCTACCAGCTTGCAAAGTGATGAAGTTTCATCATGAGCATATGCAGTACTTACTGTCATCGCAACTTTACCAACAGCTTCCGCGAATGCTGCACCGTATGGCAGTTCGTATACAGGATTGGCACCGTAGACGATCAGGACGTCAACCTGACCACCATTCATATCAGCCATTAATTTATTGACTGTGCTTTCGTCACCCTGGCGCTGATAAGAATAGTTTTCCAGGTTCACAGTTTTGCCTTCACTGCCAAGATGGTGATTGATCGAACACACCAAAGCCTGGTCGGCTATATTATTTGTTCCACACACCACGAGGCTTTCGCCTGCTGCTTTTAATAATTCATCAGCAACTTTATCAATAGCTTCAGCTAATGGTCCGCTGAGCGTTGGTCCCTGTACTTGAGAACCTCCCTTAGCTGATGCGATCTTGTTATGAAGACGTGCCAGTACAGCACTACTTTCACTTGGTTTGATTCTGATCCTGTTGTCTGCATTAGAACCGGTCAGGGACATATAGCTCTCGATCTGGATATGCCTTGACATTTTTGCATTTTTGGCATCCTTGATCTTTCGGGTACGCGAATAGTCATGTGCATATTGAACAGGAGATATCCATGTACCTAAAAAGTCAGCCTGGATACCTACGATTACTTTCGCTTTGTCAAAGTGATAGCCCGGAACCATTGGCACACCGTACATGGCTTCATTAGCCTTAATGATGGCGGCAGAAGAAACAGGGTCGTATACAGCTACTGTTGTGTTTGGGTATTTAACACGGAAATCAGCCAGTACTTTCTTTTCAGTAGGGCTGAGTATTGAATGCGTCAATATCGCGATACGGCTTTGCGGTGTGAGTGCAGAAGCCATCATATCATCTACCTGCTGCCATGTAGCGACATCATATTTACCTTCTCCGTTTCTCATCTGAGGTGAGCGGAGACGATGTGTATCGTATAAACTCAAAACAGATGCCTGAACGCGCGCTGAAGTACCTCCATGCGTAACTTTCGAAAGCGGATTGCCCTCGACCTTAATGGGACGTCCTTCGCGCGTTTTAACCAGTACGCTGCAATATTCACCCCCGGATACATACGAAGAGGCGAAATAATTAGCAATCCCGGGCACCATGTCATCAGGCTGAGTGACATAAGGTATGGCACGTTTCAGTGGTATTTCACAGCTGGCGGCAATCGTTGCAGCGCTAATACTGAAACCCAGATATTTGAGAAAATCACGACGACCTGTAGTGGCAGATGCGAAAGAAGCGCCCTGAGCAAGCATGGCAGGAATGGATGCATCCGGCATCTCCTGTGTCGCCTGTTCAACAAACTTTTCATCGCGGCCCAGGTCTTCGGACCCAATCCAAATATCATTGTATGATGACTGATCTTTCATGATCTTATTTAAATTCTGAAATAGAAAGTTGTTCGTTTTGCGCTGCGATCAATAGTGACATTTCTGGCATTCCAGACCGCCTATATCCTCAACAGTCACTTTGGTCTTCTCACCACTCTTCAGTGCATCGTGGTATTGCTCGTAGGACTTGTAATATTCATTCGCGTTGAACTGAACTTCAGTTACGCGGTGGCAATTGATGCACCAGCCCATGCTTAATGGAGCATACTGGTACAATACAGGCATTTCCTGCACTTTACCATGACATTGCTGGCATTCGATCTTTCCAATTTTGACATGCTGTTCATGATTAAAATAAACATGATCCGGCAACATGTGAATTCGGGTCCATTCAATAGGTCCTGCGATATTTTCTTTCAGCTCATTCGTGAGTGACGAAGAAATTTCATCCCATTGCTCACGGACTACACGTTCACCTCTTCGGTCCATCGCTGTGAGGTTGCGGTCTTTCATGTAGCTGTCTCCAATCCATTTGGTATAGATCGTTTTGATTTCCTCGTTGCTCAGCTTATCATAGTTCTCTATGTACTTGTCAGTGGTCGGATCATAGCCGATTGATGCAAAAATCTTGGTGATCTCCTGTGTACCATATTGAGTACCTTTTTCAATCGCCTTGTGGCAATTCATACAGGTATTAGCGGCAGGAATGACAGCATGTTTGCTACGTCGTGCTCCATCATGGCAATATTGACAATCAATACCATTAATTCCCGCATGGGTTTCGTGGGAGAAGGCGATGGGCTGATCAGGTTTATATCCCTGCTGACGGCCGAAGGCGATACCATTTTTTACAGTTGTATATCCTCCAAGGACAACAAGAGAGAATATCATGAACGCTACCAGGCCTTTGTTAGACAGAAGGCTTTTGAGGGTATGAGGTCTGTGATGTGTTCCTTCTTCGGCTGCCACTATGTTATGCAGGTTACTGATTGCCCGGGAGAGAATAGCCACTACCAGGATCAGGACTCCAAATAGGATCCAGTATATGTAATCCATTGAGCGATCCACTGTACTACCAGATTCTCCTCCGGCAGCAACTGCAGCTGCAGGTGGTGCTTTAGTAAATGTGTCATCGATGTAGAGAAAAATCGAGCCGATTTGATCGTCAGTAAAAGTTGGAAATGAGTTCATGACCGTGGGCTTCCATTTTGCCCATAGTTCGACAGCACGGGGGTGCCCGGCGGCGATCATGACCTGGGAGTTTCGAACCCAATTGTAGAGTTCTTCCTGGGAATAAGCGGCCCACCGTTCCTGGGATCCTCCGAGGGCGGGACCTGTCAGGTCATCCTTCATGTTCTTATTGTGACAACTGGCACAATAGCTCTGGAATAAGACCTTTCCTTCATCCAAAGTGGGAGCGGAGGTTGCGCTACTTACAAGAAGAATCCAGCTAATCGCAATTAAAAAGCAGTATTTCAAGCAGTTATGATGCATAAAAATGAGTGTAGACGTTGGATGGATCGCTGTTGATGCTGCAAAAATAGTTAGATAGGACATTTAACCTCAGTCGATTGCAGGACATTTTACTATTTAGATTACTTCTAAACATGAGCGATAAAATTAAACTGAAACTCTGGCTGCGATCGGCGGATGAGGGTTATAATCGGCCAATGTAAAATCTTCAAAACGGAATGAGAATATATCTTTTACGCCGGGGTTTAATTTCATTGTTGGAAGGCTTCGGGGTTGGCGACCCAGCTGTTCATGCACCTGCTCCATATGGTCAAGGTAGATGTGTACGTCCCCAAATGAGTGCACAAAATCCCCTGGCTCCAGGCCGCAGACTTGTGCGATCATCAATGTGAGGAGAGCATAACTGGCTATATTAAACGGTACACCCAGGAATACATCGGCCGAGCGCTGATATAGCTGACAACTCAACCGGCCATCAGCTACATAAAACTGGAAAAGGCAATGACAAGGTGCCAGGGCCATTTTATCGAGATCACTCACATTCCAGGCAGAAACGATCATGCGCCTGCTGTCCGGATTTTCGCGGATGGTCCTGATGACATTCGCGATCTGGTCTATAGTCTGACCATCTGCGCCTGACCAACTGCGCCATTGATGTCCGTACACAGGACCAAGGTTACCCTGTTCATCTGCCCAATCATTCCAGATGCGAACTCCATGGTCCTGCAAATACTGAATATTTGTATCGCCTGTAAGAAACCAGAGAAGCTCATGGATGATAGACTTGGTATGAACCTTCTTTGTGGTCAGCAGCGGGAAGCCATCTGCCAGATTGAATCGCATTTGATAGCCAAACGTACTGATGGTGCCAGTGCCTGTCCGGTCATTTTTCTGAATACCGTGATCCAGGATGTGTTGGAGGAGATCCTGATAGATTTTCAAAATCCAGTCATTTAGCGGCTAAGGTAAAAAGTTATATGAGAATAAATCATATTTGAGGGCATCACACACCCCCTGATGAGCATGGCTTACAATTTCTCAACCACTACCCGATCCTGGAAGTCAATGGCTTTGCCGGATCTGGCTGTGCTCCAACTTCCATACGCGATGGATTTGAATTCAAATTGATCTGACGGAAATACATAAGTTCTTAGAAAGGATTCTTCATAGGCGACATTCGCAGAACGTACCTGTTCATCGATTAACCTGTAATTCACTTTTTGGATCTGGAAATTAAAATCATTCTTTCCTTTCACCATCTCCGTTTTGGAAATATCATTCAGAATAAAAAAAGTCGCATAACATTTCCCGCCCTTCTTAAGTACGC
>JANPKZ010000102.1:0-1633 GCA_031426295.1 Saprospiraceae bacterium | reverse complement strand
TTATCATAAATCATCCGGAGATAAATGGCAGCCAGCACGTCATAATTTTTTTCCAAAGAATCATCCACCTGCACGATCAACGGACTCATCGCATTACTGAGCTGCTCTGTAAATGCTTCAATGGTATCTCGATCTTCACGTGTACCTTCTGCCACCACAAATGCATCTGTAAAACGGATCACTACATCTGTTCCTGGCACTCGGGGATCCATATAATTCACACCGACAGGCTGGACCTTTAACTCTGCGCCATTTTTTAAAAAAGGAAGCGTGCCAAAAGCAAGATGTGCCGTCCCACGTTGAATAGGTCGCATCTTTTTCTCCAGCGTTGTTTTTGCTTCGGGAAAGATCAATACAGATTCTCCTTCTGCAAGCTTACGATATGTCAGATCAAAACTGGAAGCGTTTTTTCGAAGGTTCGTTATGCCATCCTTCTTGCGATATATTGGAATTTGTTTCGTTGCATCAAATAACCATTTAAATCTCGGGTGAAACATATCACCGCGAACCAGGAAATGGATTGGACGTTTCATTACCGTAGCGAGAATAGCAGCCTCCATGAAGGCGCTCGGGTGGTTACTTGCCAGGATTAACGGACCTGTTGCGGGCACCTTTTCTGCGCCATACACAAGTGTCTTTCTGAAATAGAGTCTGAGGAAAATTTTTGCCCACAAACGAATAAATGCATACATCATAGATAAAATCCGAACTTTCAGCCGTGGACGCTAAAGATAGGTCAAACAAATTACTGGTCGTGATCGGCGGACCTACAGGTATCGGGAAGACCGAAGTCGCTATCAGGCTTGCCCAGCATTTTCAAACCGAAATCGTCTGCGCAGATTCCCGCCAGGTCTACAAAGAATTGAATATTGGTGTAGGAAAACCAGATCAGGAGCAGCTGGCATCAGTACCTCATCATTTGATAAGCCATGCATACATTCATAATCCGTACTCAGCAGGCCATTATACAACTGATGCGTTAAACATCATCCATACTCTCTTTGCAAAACATGACATTGTAATCCTTACCGGGGGAACGGGTCTGTATATCCAATCCGTCATCTCGGGTTTTGATCCGATGCCGGATGTCCCGGAAGAAGTCACAAGACATTGGACGGATGTTTGGGCAGCGGACGGCACACAACCACTAATTGACGCTCTTACCGAAATGGATCCGGATTATTTGGCACAAGTGGATCAATCCAATCACTCAAGACTTATCAGGGCAGTTTCCGTAAGTGCGCATAGCGGTAAGCCATTCAGCTCCTTTCATATGAGCCGTGAAGTGACACGTCCATTCCGCACACTTTGTATTGCACTCGACCTGCCTCGCAAAGATCTTTACGACCGTATTGACCAGCGCGTGTTAAATATGATAGAACAAGGATGGCTTGCAGAAGCACAGGATCTCTATCCTCACCGGCACCTGAAAGCGTTGCAGACTGTTGGATATAAAGAATTATTCCAGGTAATCGATGGTGAGATCTCCCTCGAACAGGCTATCCCCATGATCCAGCAAAGTACTCGTCGATACGCCAAGCGACAGCTGACCTGGTTCCGCAACCAGGGGCAATGGAATTGGGTGTACCCGGATAGTGTTGATGAGATGATCCGGATGATTAAGGACAATGGG
>JANPKZ010000101.1:0-8346 GCA_031426295.1 Saprospiraceae bacterium | reverse complement strand
GGTGGTTCCTAAAAAATCACTCAGGGGACTTGTACCTGTATTACCGTCCAGCTCCCATCCTGCTGTTGCATTTTTCATAGCACTCCATGAAGACCCATCGTAATAATAAAAGCCCCGGATATTATCTGTCTGATATATGGTCAGAGAAATGGCGGGATTTGTGATTGCATCCCGTTGCATCATAGTCATACGAGGTACCAAAAAACCTTTATCGATGGATTGAATATCCAGCATAGCTGATGGGTCCGGAGTGGAAGGTGCCGGACTGATGCTCACTTGTGAATGAATGACTGTGGATGTAAGACAGCAGAGGAGCAGGAACAGGCAAATACTTTTCATGATGGAAGAATTGTGGGTTTATGTGCCACAAATGTATCTGCAGAGCAATGCTGCTTTCTGTCAACTTAATAGTTGGTAGGGAATGATTGGTAAATGGTTTGACCGCATTGATAAAGAAAAAGGCTAAGGCGGATGCGTTGGCTGAGGCTAAAGAAATTAGAAATTGGAAATTGGCGACGTTGGAAATTGGCGACGTTGAAAATTGGCAACGCTGGAAATTGGAGAAATTGGAAATTGGAGAAATTGGAAATAGGCGATGTTGGAAATTGGTGGCGCTGGAAATTGGAGAAATTGGAAATTGCCGAAATTGATTTTCAAATGGCTGTAGAGACGCGCTGCAGCCCGTCTCTACAGCCATTTGAAAATCCGGAAATCCTCTTCTGCCTTTTCTACCTATTCCACCTTTTCTGCCTTTTCTGCCTTTCCTGCCTCTTCCGCCCTTTTAACCTTCCAACATGTCGAGAATCACTTCAACAACTTCTTCCGCGCTGGGCTTAGAAAAATAATCGCCATCAGATCCATAAGCAGGTCTGTGTGCTTTCGCCGTTAGACAGCGTGGCTTCGTGTCCAGTGCATAATAACCATCCTGGTTCTGCAATACTTCCTGCATCATGTATGCTGACGCACCACCAGGAACATCTTCATCGAGGAAAAGAATTGTATTTGTTTTACGGAGACTATTGCCAATGACGTGTTCAAGGTCAAACGGAAGAAGTGTCTGCACATCGATGAGCTCCACTGATACACCATGAACACGCAACATCTCAACAGCAGCCTGAGCAATGCGCACGCATGATCCATAGGTCACCAGCGTGATATCATTACCTTCCTGCAAAATCTCCGGCACACCAAATGGCACTGTAAAGGTGGCAAGGTTATCAGGACATTTTTCTTTCAGACGATATCCATTAAGACATTCGATGATGAGGCCAGGCTCATTGGATTTCATCAGTGTATTGTACATGCCTGCAGCCTGGACCATATTGCGAGGCACCCCGATGCGGATACCGCGAAGCGTACTGATCAGCATTGACATTGGTGAACCCGCATGCCATATCCCTTCCAGCCTGTGACCGCGCGTACGTATAATCGCGGGTGCAGTTTGTTTTCCGTTAGAACGATAGCGTAACGATGCAAGATCATCAGACAAAGGCGTAAGACCGTAGATCAGGTAATCCAGATATTGAATTTCAGCAATAGGTCTCAAACCACGCATTGCCAGACCAATGGCCTGACCCATGATCGTCCATTCTCTGATACCTGTATCCCACACACGATCCTTGCCATACTTCTCCTGCAAACCTGTGAAGCCCTGGTTGACATCACCGATGTATCCAACATCTTCTCCAAAGGCAACCACACGTGGATCCCGTGCAAGCAACTGATCAAAATATTTATTGAGTACCTGGTACCCATTAATTTGTTCGGAGTGGTCTGTGTAGACAGGTGCTACAACAGGAACTTCGAGGGCACTGCCTGCACCTTCTGCATAGAGATGTGTATTGTATGACTGGCGTCCTTCGTATTGCCAGTCAGTGATCATCTTTTCAAGAGATGCATCTGTATAATTAAAATGGCCACGCATGAGCAAACGCAATTGCACTGCCATGGACAACACTTCGGAAAATAGTTTTTCAAGACTGTTATGTAACTCTCCCGAAAACTTTGTCATCGATGGTGATGACTTTATTTCTTCAGGGAGTGATGCGAAAAGAGATTGAAGATTTTTTCTTTTTTCACGAACAGGATTAATAAATGATTCCCATGCACGCTGTTTGCATTCACGCGTATACGTGATTGCATGAAGACGCAACTCATCAAGCATCGCAGGTGTTGCGATTCCTGCATCCACCATCCATTCTCCCATTTTCAGAATGCAGTCATTATCCACTTCCCACTTGAGGCGTTCGGCAGATTTGTATCGCTCATGGCTGCCTGAAGTAGAATGTCCAAGCGGCTGGGTCACTTCCTGGACATGGAAAACAGCGGGCAGGTGATTTTTGCGGACTTTCTGTAGGCCGCGCTCATACATTTCGCAGAGGCCCGGATAGTCCCATGCCTTAGCGGTGTATAAATAAATACCCTCGCCCTTTTCATCAATATGAAAACCTTCCAGGAGGCGCGATATGCTTTGCTTTGTTGTTTGTAATGCTGTTGGTACAGAGATCCCATAACCGTCGTCCCACACAGAAACTGCCATGGGTGCCTTGATCACTGCGGCCGCATTCAGGGATTCCCAAAAAACTCCTTCCGAAGTGCTGGCATCACCGATGGTGACAAAACATACTTCATTTCCATCCCGGCTCATCTGCCATTCCCGGCCCAGGTCAGGATGCTTCCGGTACCAGGATGAGGCCTGGGCAAGACCGACTGATCGTGCCATCTGGCCACCGGTCGATGAGATATCGGCAGACACGTTATACCTGTCATCCTGCGATATGAATTTACCGTCTGGGCCGAGCAGGGTCGTAGCAAAATGACAATTCATCTGGCGACCTGCTGAGAAGGGATCATGAGCTGAATCCGCATAAAGCTGCGCGAAATAGTCTTCCACTGTGGCAATTCCGGTGGCAAACATCCATGTCTGGTCACGGTAATAGCCTGATCTCCAGTCACCTTTTTGAAAAAAACGTGCCAAGGCAACCTGCGGAACCTCTTTTCCATCGCCCAGGATGCCAAATTTAGCCTTCCCGCTCAGTACTTCTTTGCGACCCAGGATGCTTGCTTCGCGGCTCACACAGCATATCCAGTAATCAGAAAGGACCTCTTTCACAAAAACATCTTCTTCCAGGCTAGATTCGTATTGGTTGATGTGGTCGGCGGCGATATCTCGTAGCATAGGTTCAGGCGGTTAGCTGATGACAAAAGTACATATTCGGGCATTGTATACCTGAGTCAACTGCTGTGTAGACTGCAGAAAAGCAGATTGGTCAGATAGCTTAGCCTGTTAAGTCACTCCGGACCCTTTCAACCCCTGGGACAGGTGAAAAATTATTGCCCGCTGATAATCAGAAAATTGTATATTTGCGGCTTAATTAATCACTTTTAATACAATGAATAAAGGAATTGTCAAATTCTTTAATGAGTCCAAAGGATTCGGATTTATTAAGGACGACTCCGGTAAGGAGTACTTCGTGCACGTTAGCGGGCTCACCGAAAAGGTTAAAGAAAACGATAACGTGAGCTTTGATCTGATCGAAGGAAGAAAAGGACTTAACGCAGTGAATGTCAGGAAAGCATAGAAAGTTTAATTCTTTTGAATCTAACCCCGCCAAAAGCGGGGTTTTTTTATTTCCCTTTTCTACTCCTGATTAAAAGTACGCCCCAGTCCTAATGCCCGCGAGTAATACTTTTCCATTAGCTCTGGCAGGTGTTTCATTTTTAAAGAAATCCTTAATTGAATTCTCGAGGTTAGGTTCCAGGAAAAATTTGACTTTCCCTAATTTCATTTCATAGCCAACTGCCACAGAGGCCGTCGCATAAAATGAGTGAATCTCATGAAGGAAGTCATCAAAATACTGCGTCCACACATGACCTGATTCATTGATCACAATTTCACCGCCAGACGCAATAAGAAAATTTCCACTCAGCCCCCCAATAATGTAGATGTGGTTAGGTTTGTCATTAAATTTCAATTTCAAATTCACCGGCATCCCAGCAAAAAAATTGTTGGTGTTATATCCTATATAAGATCCGTCTGGAACATATTCTCCGTTTTGACCCTGACTTGGCCAGCGTGCAGATCTGTCTCTGTGATTCAAGGTGACGCTTCGTACGCCTAGTCCTGTCCTGAGTTGTAGTCGGGATGACAGGTCAAAATAAACATCTGCTGAAGCAACATAAGAAATGCTGTTTGCCTTCTCTACACTTTCACCCGAGCCAAATGAAGAGAGATTTATTTGCGGATTAACAGTTACTCCAAAATGTACTTTCCTTACAGGATCCTGAGCATCCAGTTGAAAAGCAGAAAGTCCCAGGAATAATAAAAGGGTCAGGTTTTTCATACACTTGTTTCAGTTTTCAAAATTCAAAATCAAAAAAATATTGCCGCTAATGGATTCGACAGGCTCACCACAAGTTTCACTAAGTAACGCCAATTCTAAATTACAATCGATCCAACAGAAATTGCAATTCACCACTCACGATTGACGATTCACGACTCACGACCTTCGCTTTAACGGATCGCTAATTTATCTTAACGTTTTTTAAGAAACGCCCCACAATATCATTCCGTCTATACTTTACAAAGCAACTAAATAAAAACGACCATGAAAAATCTTCTACTTATCGCGATTTCCCTCTCGCTGCTCTCCGCATGCGCATCCGCTGACAGGATGCTTGAAAAAGGTGACTATGATAGTCTAGTCCAATTGGCAACCAAAAAACTCGCCGGCCGAAAGAAAAAAGATGAATACGTTCGCGCCCTGGAAACTGCATTTGAAAAGATCACCCGCCGTGACATGGCTTCCATCGAGTCCCTTAAAAATTCGGATGACCCTGAAAACTGGGAAGACATCATCAACATCGCCCACAACATCCAAAACCGCCAGGACAGGATCGAACCCTTCCTTCCCCTGATCAGCGAAACCGGATACCAGGCAAAATTTACGTTCGTCAAAACTGACAAGATCATTGATGAAGCTAAATTCACAACAATCAATCTCTACGAAAAAAGACTGGATGACATGGTAGCCGACGCCCGGGAAGGCAATAAGCGCCAGGCACGCAGTGCATTTGATCTGATCAACCATATCCGCACCCTGGGCAATGCGTATTATAAGCCCGAACTGCGGGATGAAATGTGGTCTTTAGGTCTTAATAAGATTCTGATCTCAATCGAAAACAACACAAATATTCTAATGCCTGCCGGTATTGAGGAAGAACTGTTGTCCGCAGACTTTGCCAATGTGGGCGGCTGGGATCGATACTTTACGGAAGTGGAGGAAGATATAGACCTGGATTATAAAGTAGTCCTGAAGATTGTTGACATCGCTACCACCCGGGATGAATGGTCTGAACGCCAGTTTCCTCACACCAAAGAAGTCAAGGATGGCTGGGAATACGTGCTGGACCAAAAAGGTAATGTGGCTAAAGATTCGCTTGGCAACGATATCAAAAAGGACAAGTTTATCAAGGTCAATGCAACGATCGTAGAGACGCTGCAAACAAAGAAAGCGCTTGTTCGCGCCCGCATGGATATCGTCAATGTAAATTCCGGTACGCGGGTGTATTCACAGCCAATCGAGATGGAAAATGTCTTTTCACATACAGCCCGAAACTTTTTTGGCGATGAAAGGGCATTGGATGCTCACCTCAGGCAGCGAATTCCTCCTGTAAGTTATCCTTCAGATGCAATGCTGATCCATGACGCATTCCATAATCTGAAGCCCCGGTTTTTCAATGAAGTTCGCCGTGCGAACTACTCGATATAAGATTTAATAATTGCAGTTACTATTAGTTGAGATGGGGTGCACCTGGTCAGTGCACCTTTTTCTTTTTCATCAATGCTGAAACAACGCAATATATGCTCCTGCCGGATCTTTAATGGTACAATACCTGGACGTCTCCCCCATTTTTCGCGGACCATTAACTATTTCTCCCCCACCTTTCATTACACCCTCCATACTTGCATCCAGATCTGCAACATTTACGTAGGGCAACCACACAGGAGGAAGTCCTGTATTTACTCCACGCAAGTGACAAATACCCGTGCGCACCACATCATCTGAAGGTGACATCATACAATAGTCGTTGTATTCACCCATGTCGACTTCAAATATTTTCCACCCCACAACATTCGCATAAAGTCCCGAAGATTATCAGCATCAGGCACAGTAATGTCCATCCAGTTGACGGCACCTATTGTTTTGTCGGTTTCCATGTCTGGATTTTTGATTTTGGATTTTTGATTTTTGATTTTAGTTCCGATTGCTATCGGAATTGGATTTTGGTTCCGATAGCTATCGGAGTTGGATTTTGGATTTCTTATGTACAGAAGGTGGCATCAGCCTGGGGCGTGAGACAATTCGATTTTTAAGTGGCTATTATTTCAATTTCCAATTTCCTCAATTTCTAATTTCCAATTTCCAATTTCTAATTTCTAATTTCTAAAATTGAACTGAAAACTCCATTTCCTTGCCTTCACGTAATACAACTACCGTCGTCTTATCGCCTTTATGAAATGTACCAAGTACTTCCATGTAGGTATAAATATCCTTAAGGTCTTTTCCGGCCATTTTGATAAGGACATCGCCTTTCATAAGTCCGGCAATCTGCGCGGGCTTGCCATCACGGACACCGTCGATACGCATGCCGGCGCCATCGTAGAGATAATCAGGTAATACGCCAAGTGTAACTTCCATAGTTGGTGTAGTTGAAGGATCAGGATCTTTGGTTTTTGTAAAAGGGAGTTTTGAAGAAGGGTCCATCTCAACAATTAATTTGACGACGGTTGTGGCAATCAAATCTATTCCTGTTGCATTGATTAATGCCACATCATCACTGGGCTTATGATAATCCTCATGTGCTCCCGTGAAAAAATGTAAGACAGGCATATCTTCCAGGTAGAATGATGTATGATCTGACGGACCGATACCGGATTCCCCTTTTGTAATATTAAAATTGAACAGGTTGGATTTATCGATTAATGAATTCCACTCCGGAGATGTACCGGTGCCATTGATCGCCATCTTATTCGTCTTCTGATCGAGACGCCCTACCATATCAAAATTGATCATGGCAGTGACTTTTGAAAGATCAATTGTGGGATGATCACAATAATAATTAGAGCCCCATAACCCATTTTCTTCACCTGTAAATGCGATAATGAGATAATTGAATTTGGGTACATTTTTCAGACGCTGCGCTAATTCGAGAATGATTGCAATGCCGCTTGCGTTATCATCTGCTCCATTGTGTATCGCCGGTGGTCCTGCATGCAAAGAACCCATGCCTCCCATGCCGAGGTGATCATAATGGCCACCCAGAATGATCGTATAAGGAGCCCCATTATCCTGGTATGCCATCACATTCCTTCCGGTTGAACTGCCCAGGTCCGTTCCCTCTGAGAATTCAACTCCATGCGGGGTTGGATTTTTAACCGTAAATGACTGGAACCATGTTCCCTGTTCGCCCTTAGGTGCCAGGTCCACAAGATCAAAACGGCGTGCGATATAATCACTGGCCAACTTTTCGCCTTTCGTTCCGAACCCTCTCCCTTCCAGTTTATCATCAGCCAGGTAAGAAATATCTGCCATGATCCTGTCTTCTGCTTTTCCGGATGCCGCTACACGTTGCCATTCCAGTGTCTTACAGGATACCAGGAGGACAGCTATCATGATCAAACAAGCACTCCAAACACGGGTAACAGGTATAAATTCCATTCTGTCAGGTATAATGTACAAGCCTACAGGGGCCTATATTTGCGGGTCTAAAATACAAAGGATGCGTCAATACCAACTTTTCATCTTATTTGCTTTAGTATCGCTCATCGCATGTAAGCCCAAAACAGAATCGACAGAAGTTGTAACTGCTACTCCTGTAGCCGATACCCTGCGATACGAACAGGAGAAACATCTGTCCAATATCCGCCAGTTTACATTTGGTGGTGATAACGCGGAGGCTTATTGGAGCTTCGATGGCAACTGGTTGACCCTGCAGGCGACCCGGCCTGAGTGGAATGCTGAATGTGATCAGATCTTCGTTATAGACACACGTCAGGCTGCAGATACTGCCAAAATTCCACAGCGTGTGTCTACTGGTTTTGGACGTACCACATGTTCGTATTACATGCCGGGTGATACAACCGTCCTATACGCGAGCACACACAAAGCTGATCAGGCTTGTCCTCCTGCACCTGAGCGTACTGTTGGTGGCAAATATGTATGGCCCATCTATGAAACCTTTGACATTTATATTGCTGATCTGAAAGGAGAGGTACGCAGCACATTAGTAGAACATCCTGGCTATGATGCTGAAGCAACTGTTTCACCAAAAGGGGATAAAATT
>JANPKZ010000100.1:0-22146 GCA_031426295.1 Saprospiraceae bacterium | reverse complement strand
CGCATGTTGGGGCACACAAGTACTACTCAGTATTTTTTAAAGTGTCCAGTTTTGTCACGCCCTTCTTTTTAGGGGTGATCCTTGGAGCTATGATCCTGGGCAGAATATCTATTGAGACGCCTGAGTATTTTTATAAAGGTTTTATCGCCCCATGGTTCAATGCATTTTGTTTTATGATGGGTCTGTTTACGACAACGTTATTTGGTTATATCGCCTCTGTATTCCTGATCGGGGAGGCGCAATATCACGTAGAACAACAACGCTATGGTAAGCTGGCAAAGATATTTTTACTGGCTACTATGGTTATTGGGTTCCTGGTTTTTGTGGTGGCAGAATGGCAGGGTCATCATTTGTTTGCTGAGTTTATTGCATCCGTACCAAGTGTTATTGCCATGAGCCTGGTCTTGCTGGTCTGCCCGCTCATCTTTTATTTATTTACCCATCCGATTATCATATACCTGAGAGTGGCCGTTGCTATACAGGTCACACTGATCATGCTGGGTTGGTTTTCTATACAATTTCCTATCGTTATATATTCTGATTCGGGTCATCACCTGACCTTTTATAATACACAGGCTCCGCAAGCTACATTGGTGCAATTATTAATTGCATTGATCGTCGGGCTCATGCTGGTGGTGCCGGCATTCTATTATTTGTTTAAAGTATTTAAGGAAACTAAAAACTAAAAACTTTAAAAGAAAATAGAAATTGGAAATTATACAACCATACGGGCTGTCACAAGACTTTCTGTTTGACTGTCCTTTCCCTGCTGCTCTGCGTGATATTACAATTTTACTTAGCTTTATTATCTAATTTAGGATATATGAAGTCAGCTAAAACTATTCTTTATTGCTCAATCTTTTTGATGATGATGTGTATTCCGCAAATTGGTGCATCTCTACCTGTCTCCAATATGGTTTTAGAAAATTCTTTCACCAACGCTGATCATTCATGCGGCCCCCGCAAGAAGATCAAGAAAAAACGTAAACACCCACTCGATCATAAGATGAAGATGAAGAATGGTAAGCGCTGTCCGTCGATGTAAGGCGAATTCATAATTTGCGATAGGTGCACGGTAAAATTTCCCGCAGATACTCGCAGAAATACACGCAGATACCGGAGAATTAATTCATCTGCGGCTTCTGCATTTAGAATGTTAAGTTATGAGATACTCATGGAGATACAATCAAAAAGCCGTGGATAAATTCATCTGCGTTTTCTGCGGTTAGAATGTATAGTGAGTTTGCGTAAATCTGCGGTTAGAATGTATAGTGAGTTTGCGTAAATCTGCGGGAAATACACGTAGGTATCGTAAAATCTAAGTTTAATTTCCCGCAGATATTCGCAGATATACACGCAGAAATCGGAGAATAAATTTATCTGCACTTTCTGCGGTTAGAATGTATAGTGAGTTTGCGTAAATCTGCGGGAAATACATGTAGGTATCGTAAAATCTAAGTTTAATTTCCCGTAGATATTCGCAGATATACACGCAGAAATCGGAGAATAAATTTATCTGCGCTTTCTGCGGTTAGGATGTATAGTATGTCTGCGTATTTCTGCGGGAAATGTGTCTAGTTGGCCTTAGCCTTAGCCTTCACCTTCGCCATCGCTTCCTTCTCTTCTTGTCATCAACTTGTTAAACCAGTTACCTATACCTCTCCATTTTACTTTTCCCTCTTATATTTAAAACCATGATCCAAAAATTAATGCTCATCTTCTATCTGGCGATGTTCTCATTTGCCACTGCTGCGGGCGCACAATCCAAAGCCGACCAGATCGATGCACTTGTATCCAAATTCCATGAATACAACCAGTTCACCGGCTCCGTTCTCGTGGCCGAAAACGGAAAGGTTATTTATAAAAAAGGATTCGGACTCGCCAACAGGGATACCAAAACGTCGAATGCTCCTGACACACGCCACCGACTTGCTTCCGTCACCAAACAATTTACCGCGATGGTGATTATGCAATTGGTTGCAGAGGGAAAATTAAAACTGGATGTACCTATCACAAAGTATCTGCCATCGTATCCTTCTGCCACTGGTGACCAAATCACAATTCATCATCTACTGACACATACTGCGGGGATTCCCAATTACACATCATTTCCAGGCTACCAGGAGATGATGGACAAAACCATGACACCTGCGGAAATTGTCAGGTTATCGTCAGGTCTGCCATTAGAATTTACGCCCGGTGAAAAATTCGCTTACAGCAATTCCGGCTATGTGCTGCTGGGTCATATCATTGAGACTGTCACAGGTAAATCCTATGCAGATGTATTACAGGAGAAAATTTTTAACCCGTTGAAGATGAAAAATTCGGGTTACGAGCGTAACAGTGACACAGCAAAAAATAAAGCGATCGGTTATAATCAAACCGGTTCCACATACGAAGTAGCCCAATATCTTGACATGTCGATTCCACATGCAGCCGGTGCATTGTTTTCTTCAGTTGAAGACATGCATTTATGGAATGAAGCTTTATATACAGAAAAGCTGCTTCCGAAAAAATATATGGACATGATGTTCACACCTGCAACTGCAGATCAGATCGACTACTATGCATATGGATGGGAGATCGGCATATTGCCGGTTGGTAATTCAGGCGAGACTGTGAAGACCGTTGCACATAGCGGCGGCATCAATGGATTCGTGACAAAAAATCTCCGCATCCCTTCCGAAAGATCAGCCATCGTTTTATTGAGTAATTCATCCGGTTCTTCATTGCAGGACATGCTCATATCCATTAATGGAATCCTGCATGGTAAATCATACGATCTGCCAAAGCAATCTGTTGCGCATAGTGTATATGAATCTATAATTACACTCGGATTGGATGCAGCTATCGCTCTGTATGCCAAATCTCATGCAGCTCCCGATTATTACCTCAACGAAAATGAAATGAATACCATAGGTTATCAATTACTTCAGGCCGGTAAAGTAAATGAAGCAGCAACGGTCTTCAAATGGAATGTGGATGCATTCCCACGCGCATGGAATGTTTATGACAGCTATGGCGAAGTATTATTAGCCATGGGTGATACAGTTCAATCAATTATAAATTATAAAAAGTCTGTGTCGTTAAATCCCGGTAGTGAGTATGGCCTTAAAGCATTGCAAAATTTGGGTGTGAATCCGGAATCATTCCTTCCAAAAATCCCGGTTGAGCAACTCCAGCTCCTTGCAGGTGAATATCTGAATAAGAATGAATCGGATGGACGGGAATGGTCAATTGTATTTTCCGTAGAAAATGGTGTGCTGTCCGGGAATGATCGTGGTTACAGGTATAAATTATCTCCTCAGGGCAATAACGAATTTATCAACCCCGATGATGGAGCTATATTGAAATTTGATACCACCGACAAGAATGCAATTACGTTATCGCTATTTGGTTTTACGTTCAGCAAAATGAATTAAGACTTAAAAAAAAGGGCCGCTAATTACGCTAATTGCACTAATCAATAATTACAAAAATTCTTTTTGCGTAATTAGTGTAATTAGCGGCTTTTTATATTTCAAAAAACTTTCCATCTCCACTCATTCCAATCGGAAATTCCGTCCGTTCCCTCCAATCAAGCGATTGAAGCGAACGTACTGGTGCCATTGTAATTTTTACTTCAAAATCCTCACGTGCTTTTAAGACAAGGTCTTCTTCGTTTGCAGTTGTCACATCAGGATTTTCCAACAATAGGATTTGGGTTTTATCACCAACGTGGTATACGTCCAGAACTTTAAAATATGTATTTGACTGCAGCATCACATGTCCGCATTCCACGCTATCCGGGTTAAATGCAGATACATCTTTTGCGCTGGAAGACGCAATCAGGTAACGAAGATTTGCTGCTAATCCGCCACCCAGGTATGACATATCAGTAAAACCACGTTCTAACAGGATTTGCCTGACCTGGTATAAAGAGATCAATTGATCGGATAGGGTAGTGTCCCTGTAAAAGAAATTGAGTTCGCTCATGTGCTATGGGTCATCTGAATGCAATAGTCCCCAAAGAAAGATATGAAAACAGAAATTGGAAAATAGAAATTTGAATTTTCTCCCGTCACTCGCATCTCTC
Source organism: Saprospiraceae bacterium (assembly GCA_031426295.1). Classification (GTDB taxonomy): domain Bacteria; phylum Bacteroidota; class Bacteroidia; order Chitinophagales; family Saprospiraceae; genus Opimibacter. The sequence goes on along the minus strand of JANPKZ010000100.1, from coordinate 18,071 downwards.
ACTCTCCCTGCTCTGAACCTTAGGATGAGTCAAGTTTATTGCCACTTAAGCACCCTGGTAACCTCCTGCTCGCTTACTTCATCCAGTTACTAAACGTATCATTCCCGCCCTGTAATCAAAAGTATTTTCAGGCTGCCAGATCGTTTATACAACTCTGGTATCACTGTTTATGGAAACCTGGATACGCATCACAGTTAGTTTTATATGTTTCCTCATACTCATGGGAACGATAAATGCTCAAAACGTAGGCATCAACTCTCTGGCACCTGCCGGGAAGCTTCACGTTAAAGGTTCTGATGATATTTCCCAACTCATCATTGATGCGGATACGATACAATCCAATACAAAACCTTTAATACGTCTTCGGCAGAGTGATGGCACAGATCTGCTCTGGATTCATTCCGATCATCCTTTTAATACGTTTGTAGGATTAAACGCTGGAAGAATTAATAACGCAAATTCAGGTGGCACGAATAATTCCTTCTTTGGAAATAGTGCAGGCTATTCAAATACAACCGCGGGACAAAACACAGCGATCGGTAAAGAATCCCTATATTCTAATGTTGCAGGAAGTAATGCAACCGCAGTCGGCTACAAGGCAATGCAATATTCCAGCAATGCTGCTTCACCTTTCACAAGCTCGAATGTTGCTGTTGGTTTTGAAGCACTAAGAGGTTCCGTAACACCAGCCAGCAATACAGGTAATTTTAATCTGGCCATTGGATACCAGGCCCTGCGCGTCAATACTTCGGGAAACCAGAATACAGCTCTAGGTAATTATTCGCTGTTCTCCAACACTTCCGGGGCATTCAATTTGGCTGCGGGATTAAGCTCCTTAAGTTCCAATACAACAGGAAATTTTAATGCTGCGGCCGGATTTGAATCTCTTTTTAGTAATACAACAGGGAATGATAATATTGCCATTGGTTCAGGATCATTATATCGGAATGTAGCAGGGAATAAAGCCATAGCTATCGGTACTAACGCCATGTTTAATGCTAACAGCATTGCGACCACCTATGACAATTTCAATTTGGCAGTGGGGTATGAGGCGCTATTTGGATCAGGTACACCTTCGGAAAATACAGGGAATTACAATTTGGCAATCGGGTTTCATTCTCTGTATAGCAATAGTACAGGTGAACGAAATACAGCCACGGGCTATAACACCATGAATTCAAACACCACTGGGAGCTTCAATGTCGCACTTGGTAACTCTTCCCTGTTTTTGAATACGAAGGGGCGTGACAATATTTCAGTGGGTCCCTCTGCCATGTATTTTAATCTGACCGCAAGTCAGAATGTTGCTGTGGGTGTCAGGGCGTTATATTCCCAGGCTTATAATTACAGTAATGGTTCATGGCCAAGCAACAATGTAGCAGTGGGCTACGAGGCGTTATTTTTGAATGCTCCCACATCGATCAGTACCTCAAATAATAACACGGGCATTGGATTCTCTGCTCTCCACCAAAATACAACTGGCGTATTAAACACGGCGGTTGGATCGGAATCCCTTTTTAATAACTCAGTCGGTATTTATAATAATGCAGTAGGTGCAAAAGCATTGTACGGCAATACCATGGGGTGCAGAAATACAGCCATCGGAAACTCCGCATTGGCTACACAATCTTACAGCCCGGGATCATTTTATAATTCAGATAATGTAGCCATTGGATATGAAGCGCTCAATGCAAATCAACCTACCTCATCATCCAATGGAATCTCTAATACAGCGATAGGTAATTTTTCATTGCATAATAATACAACCGGATTCAACAATACGGCCATTGGTTTTTTAGCATTATTTTCTAATCTGAATGCCATGGAAAATATCGCAATCGGGAATTATGCACTCCAGAGCAATACAACAGCGAATCAAAATATTGCGATCGGTGCATTTGCACTGCAGGAGCAATCATACAATCCGGGATCTACCTGGCCAGGTGGAAATGTCGCCGTAGGTATGTATGCACTGGCCAATAATGCTCCAACAGCAATTTCAAATGGTATAAGTAATACAGCTGTTGGAAATTATTCCCTGACAACGAATACTACAGGCAGGGATAATACAGCGATTGGCTCCAGTGCCCTGAATGCAAATACAACCGGCGATGAATGTACTGCACTGGGCAGACAAGCTTTATTCTCTAATACAACAGGTCTTGATAATACTGCAGCAGGGTATAAGGCGCTTCGAAATAATCAAACAGGTAGTTATAATACGAGTATGGGAATGAATGCGATGATTAATAATACAACCGGTTACGAAAATACAGCAGTGGGGTTGAATGCACTGTCCAATAATACAACAGGGTATAATAATACAGTTATCGGCAAGGATGCAAACACGTCTGCTTCAAATCTTGCAAATGCAACTGTGATAGGCTGTTTTGCAACGGTGAATGCTATAAATAAAATCCGGTTAGGACCCGCCAATGTTGGTGTCGTCGAAGGACAGGTGGCCTACTCTTGGCCATCTGATGGACGATTTAAAGAAAATCTAAAAGATGATGTTCAGGGTCTTGCATTCATTATGAAACTGGAACCATTATCCTTTAATTTCAACAGGCTCAAATTTGCTAATCATATCAGGGAAATTGTCACTCCTGAAAGGGAAAAGTCTCTTGTCGAACTCTCCCAAATCCGAACCGTAGGTTTTATCGCACAGGATGTGGAGAAAATAATTCAGGAAACCGGTTTTGCTTCATTTGATGCTGTTCATGCACCCACGAATGAAACTGACAATTATAGTATTGGTTACGCCGAATTTGTAGTGCCGCTCGTCAAAGCAATACAAGAACAACAGGGTATGATCGGGTCACTGAATACAAAATTGGAGGAATTGATCATCGCCAATCAAAAATTAGTGGAGCGACTTGATGCATTGGAGCAGAATAAATAAAAAATAATATCGCCGCAGAAGATACCTTTATATGATGCGCTCATTCATCCTGTTCCTGGTAAGTGGTTTGAGTGTTTTTCTGGGCGCGCAGGGGACAGCCAATTATTCTTTTACCCATATTGACCAGACAGATGGATTGTCCCACAATACAGTACAAAATATTGGACAGGACAGTCGTGGATTTATCTGGATCCTGACATTGAATGGGTTGCAACGTTATGACGGTTACCGGTTTGTCAATTACCCCGATGTAACTCGCCAGTCTTCTTTCTCTATTATCCACGATAGTCAGCTGTATGTGGATACAGCACATCAGCAGGTATACGTTATTAAAGGCGCGCGGGCAGATGTTTTGAATCTGAAGAATAACAAGCTGTCAAATGTTCTGCTGGAAGAAGTGTTGATTAAAAGAAGGACATCGGATGAGGAATTATTTTCAAGAAATGAAAATGACGATCAATATTTTTTTGATGATTTTGGATATGTAAGTTATCCAAAGACATCATCCATTCCGAATGCATCACTTTTTAATGTCAACCCCGGTCAATACCATCGCAGTACTTCGGTAGTAAAAGACCCTGACAATGGTGATATATGGACACACGACTTTAATCATTTCCTGATAGCTCAAAAAGATTCAAAAAAAATCCTCTCCTCCGGAGCTGGTCATCCGGATCACCCTTTGTTGCGCCAATTGACAGCACAATTCGGTGATAATGCTTCCATTCGGTTTTTGCTACTTGACAGCCATCGTAACCTATGGATCTCCACCTGGAGGGATGAGTTGATGCGGTACAACCTGGATAGTCAATTGCTGATAAGATATTCACTGGATGAGATCAAAAAAAAGCAACCAGGACATAAGGCGAATGCTACGTTGTTGGTTCAGGCGATGTATGAAGACAGGCAGGGTAATTTATGGATCGGAACTGATTTTGCGGGACTGCTAGCCTATGACAGGCAACGCGATGATTTTGATTTCATCCTTTCCGATGATGGTAAGAGTAATGGCCTGCGATACAGCTTTAGTATATTTTCAATTTTTCAGGACAGGAATGATAACCTTTGGGTCGGCACAGACAGGGGGATCAATATTTTCAATCCGTATAAGAATTATTTTCAAATCCTTCGTCCAGCAACCACTCCGGACAGTTTGCTTTCACAGTATAGCATAAATGATGTGATCGAAACAACTTCCGGAGACATCCTGATCGCCACATGGGGTGGGGGGATCAGTGTGTATGATAAAGACTGGAAATATTTAAGGAACATTCGGTTTCAGGGTGTCACAGAACACAACCTGGTATGGAGTTTTGTGAAACACGATGACGGGACGATATGGGCAGGTACCCAGCAGGGATATATCCATCAATATGATCCTGTTCTATCTACTGTAAAGACCATTCACCCCGAAGTATTCGAAAGTTCTACCATTATTATGATGACGAAAGACCAGGATGGGAATATTCTTTTTGGATTGCACAATGGTAAAATTGTGGTTTGGAATAAGAAAGAGAATGAGTTTTATCCCTACCGGGACAAAAGTGTTAATGTGAACGTGCGGTTTCCTAGTATCGAAAATATTTTTGTCGATGCCTCAAATCGTTGTTGGGTTGCAACAGGATCCGGGTTGCGTGAGTTTGATATCGCCGGTCGCACGTATGTGGGTCTTTTTTTGCCGGATAGTACAGATGCGAATGTAGGCATCAACTTTACAGGAATTGAGGCATATAATGATTCCCTGCTCATGATCGGAACCTTCTACAGGGGACTTTACCTCTTTAATGTCAAATCACGGAAATTCTCCAAAGCAGCCATATTTAATTCCCTCAACCATACGTCTGTATTTGCACTCAAAAAAGATGAACTGGGAAATTATTGGTTTACCACCGATTATGGATTGATTAAAATGGATCCCCGAAGATCTGATCCCACTGTGATGAACCTGGATCATACATTAATGCATGAAGCATTTAATGCAGTAGGTTTTTCTGAAATGCTGGATGGAAGATGGATGACCACATCGAATGCAGAAATTTTCAGTTTTGATCCCAGGGCGATTCTGTCGCATTTGGATGTAACACCTGCTGTGCACATCAGCGGGTTCCGTGTATTTGATCAGCCGGTGTATATTGATTCATTCCTGTCACAACACAAGCCAGTGGTCCTGTCATATGATGATAATTTCATCACGATCGAATTTTCAACACTGGATTTCGCAGATGTACGTCAAACAAATTATGTCTACAGGTTGACCGGGATTAATAAAGATTGGATCCGGACCTCTTCGCATCAAATGGTGGAGTATACAGATCTGAAGCCGGGAAAATATGAATTTGAAATAAAAGCGGAACAGGGAAATGGTTTTTCCGCCATTACATCATTTCCCATCCTGATCCATCCGCCTTGGTGGGCCACATTTGGGTTCCGAATCAGTTGTTTCCTTGTCGCCTTGTTTGCTGGGTATGGATTGTTTAAAAGAAGAATCCGGCAAATTCGCCAAAAATCTGAATTAAGTCAGCGTGTATCGGAAATGGAAATGAAGGCATTGAGAGCACAGATGAATCCCCATTTTATTTTCAATTGCCTGTCTTCCATTGACAACCTGATACAAACCGATCAAAAATCTAAGGCAACAGATTACCTGGCAAAATTTGCTTCCCTGATCCGGGCGATCCTGGAAAATTCAAAAGCAAATGTAATTCCATGCTGGAAAGACCTGGATGCACTGAAATTATATCTTGAACTTGAATCCCTGCGCTGGGAAAATAAAATCATTTGTCACATGCATGTTGATCCGGAGATTCAGGAAGGGGATTATAAAGTTCCGCCACTGGTCATTCAACCTTTTGTAGAGAATGCGATTCATCATGGTTTGCTAAATAAAGTGGATGGGGTAAAAAAACTTGATATTGATGTTCGCATGGAAGATCAGAATATCAAATACACGATTGCCGATAATGGAGTAGGACGTGCAAAGGCCGCCGCATATAAGAAACTGAACAAGTTATCTCAGGTGTCCTACGGCGTTCAAATGACGAACGAACGAATCAACCTTTTTAATCAGCAAGCCAATGGCTCAGTACGGATTACCGATCTTTATGATGCGGAATCCAGGCCAACCGGCACAAAGGTGGAAATCTGGCTGACAACACAACCACATTTCTGATGCGCGAACTAACAGCTATTCTGATTGATGATGAAACCAATAGTCGCAATGGGCTGCGTCAAAAGCTCCTGGAACATTGCCCGGAGATTACGATCGTGTCTGAATGCGAAAATGGTGAACAGGGTATTATTGCCATTGAAAAATTAAAGCCAGATGTTGTTTTCCTGGATGTAGAAATGCCACGAATGAATGGGTTTGTAATGTTGAAGCAATTACAGCAGCGAAATTTTGAAATCATTTTTACAACAGCATATGATCAGTATGCCATCCAGGCCATCCGTTTCAGTGCATTGGATTACCTGGTCAAGCCCATCGAAGTCAAAGCATTGAAAGAAGCTGTTGAAAAAGTACGGACGCTGCGATATGCAGGAATCCCAAACCAGCGTATTGAAACTCTGCTGCATAATCTATTAGACGAAAAACGGCAAAATAACCGCATAGCAATTCCTTCCCATGATGCGATCCAGTTTGTTCAACTGGAAAATATCGTATACCTGAAAGCAGAAAGTAATTATACCTCGATCTTTCTGCAGGATGCCACCAGGATATTTGTATCCAAAACATTGAAAGAGTTTGAAGATCTTTTACCTGCAGCCCATTTCTTCAGAGTCCATCATACCTACATTATTAATAAGAACCACATGCGAAAATATCTGAAAGGAGATGGCGGGCAGGTGTTAATGAGCAATGGTGTAACAATTGATGTGTCAAGAAGAAAAAAAGAAGAGTTTATTCGAATGCTGGGATTATAATACCAGGGAAACAAAACCACAGTTCAGAGCTTACCGCTGTCTTATTCCTGCACGATCAATTTTCTCATAGACATTACTCCATTTACATAACATCCGACCATATAAAGCCCTGGCTTTAAAAAGGAAACATCCAGAGAATTTGTTTGGAACAAATCCCATATTGTATGAAGAGGTTTGCCCTCGACAGAGTAAATACAAACCCGCTCAATATTCTTTTCAGTTGCGAATTGAATGATGGAAGTTGCTGGGTTAGGATAGATTAGAATATCGTCGATCGGTTTTTTGTGAGGATCATTAACTGACGTTGTTCCCTGTCCTGTAACATGTAAAGTAAACACATCATCCCTGCTGCATCCGTCTGGTGTGTTACCGGAAACATGTATCTGGTAACTCGTTTTCTCATTCGCATTTACATCTTCAGTAAGGATCAGCGTTGAATCCGATATAATAAAATACTGATTGTCAGGACCCAAATTATCATTTACAAATTCATAAATCAATGTAAATGTATCCTGGATTTCATTGACGCTTTGAATATCAGCAACCACACTTCCTGCCAAAGCATTTTCATCAATAGAATCCTGGGTCAGAAATGTATTTGTCAGATTTAAGGCTGTATTGAAAATGAAAGGAGCATCTTCATTGCCAATGATCCCATTTTCCTGGTAGGTCACTGTCTGCTGTGCTTCATAGATGGTATCCAGTGATGCATCATAAATTTTAAACGTGACTTCATTGCCGTTGAAATCATTATTGTAGATGATCATATAGGCAAATTGTCTACCATTAATATCTGTATCCAGTGCCTGTACACCCCGTACCTCCCCATTGATAAATGCACCCACAATGTCATTTTCATCTGTACTCTCTACACATTGTGTTACTGCAACTCCGGTCACCGTCATGGTAAATTCAAAATCATTAGGGGTCAGTGACCAGTCAGGCTGAGCAGCAATATTCTGCAACCCGATCAGACAGGTAAAGACAAACAGGAGAAATGGATACTGACGCATTAGACTATTTTTTGAAAAATGCAAATACGGGCTAAAGTTCGCGATCTGTAGGATCAGAGAATTATTTAGCCCGTATTTCACATATTGTTATTATTAATTGTTGATTATATAATCACAGCTCAGAGATATTACTTTGCTTTAATCATTTTCAGACTCTCATGGTTACTATGAGTATATAATTCTACTGTATATAACCCTGATGCTAATTGATGCTGGTCAAGTTCGATCCGTTCACGATTCCATCCTTTCAACAACGAAACCCGGGTGGAATAGACAACCTGTCCAAACATATTAGTAACACGGATGGTAGCTTTATCATCGTCGCTTTCTGCTAAGTAATCAACAGAAAATGATTCTGTGAAGACAGTAGGGAATGCGGTAAATGAACTTTCCCTGACAACTTCTGCAGGATTGATCTGAAGACATACAGCATCCGAAATATTGATCATGAAAGGATTATCCAGCTCACCTATATGATTGTTTGTTTCATAGAATAGTGTCTGGCTTAAATCAATTTCAATTCCCTCACGAAGGTTTAACAAACGGATGTCAAAATGATCACCGTCTTTTCCTGCGATTGTCAGATAGCTCACTTCCTGATCGTTCAGCATTTCGATAGCTGCCTTGCCTCTTACTTTTCCATCCTGATCAAAAATACCAATGGCATAATGATCTCCCACCAGCGCTTCACCGCATGCGGTACGGACAGATCCAAGGATTGTCATGTTGGTGTTGAATGCCTCATGTTTCACCTGCCATTTTCCTGCCGCCGCATCTGAGGTAGTGTTAGAGATCGTATACGATGCCTCTCCGGAATCACCTGTAAGACTGTTGTTAAACATACCCGCAATCGGATAGGTGAAAGTTTTCGTGCCAACAGATTTATACATATAACCTTCACCTGGCTTCATGACTTTCAGACTTCCGATCCATGCAGCGAGTGTAGCGTCGTATGTAGCAAATTGTGTCTTACTCTTGATCACATCACCGGAACTTGCGTTGAGATTGCCGAGTGCCTGGGTTACAGTCATGTTGCGTACTGAAATGAAACCAATCCAGTTCCAGTTATTCGCGAGGACAATAGGTTTAGTTGTTGGATCTACAACTGTTCCTTTCTCTGTGAGTGTTCCAGGTAAAACTGTGTACAGTTTATACAACCATTCAGGTTTAATACCATTACCTGCATTTGCGAGTGTACCAGTCCATTGCTGTGATTGACCGTTATAACTAGCGACTGCAGTTAACGCTTTGATCTGGTCACCATTGGTATGAGCGAAAGAAGCAAGATTACCCGTGATGTTCAGTGGAGCATCCTGAAGTATCGGCCATCCAAGCCAGTTCCAGCCTGCATTCAGATTCACATTAAGTGAAACTTTATTACTCGTTGTAAATATCTGCGGACTTGCAATCGTACCTATTACATTATTGGAAGTAAACGTCAGGTTAGCAGGAAGTACATCAGAAAATATTGTTCCGGAACTGGCATCCCAAATCCTGAATTCAATAGTCTCTCCGGATGCTGTATTGCTGTAAATATCGAGGAATGCAAGATAGATATCCAGTTGAGGCACATATTCGAGGTGTGCTACACCTCTGACCTGTTGACCAACCATAGCCACAATGATGTCTTCATCATCAGTGGATACCACATTATTGATCTTGAGTCTCGCAACGATTCCCATGAAGTTTTCAAAAAGAGCAGGATTCACTTTCCAGTCGGGTTCAGTTGCTCTGACCGTAAGATTGATCGTCATCCTTTCCGGAAAATTGAAATCCGTCAGCAGGCTGATATCAGTTGAATAATCACCAATATTAATATCCGGATTTACTGAAAAGGAAATTTGCATCGAGCTATTTGGATTGATCGTCCCCGATTTTGGAGTGACCGTGAGCCATGATGGGATATCAAGGATGTCAAATGGTTTCGCTGCACCTCCTTTGTTAACGATGTTAGTAGTGAATGATAATGTCTCACCTCTGATCATTGAATAGGTAAGCACATCATCCTGCCATACCACCTGGTTTTTATCCATGTATGCAATCCACGTTACCGGAGATTCCATGACATTGCCATGCAGATCTTTTAAGCCACGCACGGTTACATCCAGTGTAACATTTTCGATGATCTCTGGAGATGTTGTAGGTGTCAGAATGATCTGATCTCCATTGATAGAGTATGAAAAATTAATACCCTGTACAGGACGTTGGAGCTTGATCTTGGGTGTCAGGTTACTCAACACAACTCCTCCGATGTTAGCTACTGTATGATTTCCGGTATTGATCTGCTCGCTGAAGCTTGGTGTTAGAATCGGAATACCTGTCGGATCATCTTGATAATTTTCAAACGGTATATAAAGCTCAAGTCCGAGTTCATCAGCATTCATCCTGTTTTGCTTGTCTCTTCTCACCTGCTCAAGTTTGCGAGCACTAGTCCATACTCTGAATTCATCCATTTTCCCTGAGAAAAATCTGGTAATGCTTTCAGTGTTACCTGACGTATACCCCCTTGCACCGAGATACATGTGACTGCCACCTAATTGTTTAAATGGAAGTGCCTGTGTAGAGTTTTGAAGGTTTCCATCAACATATGATGTCATGTTTCCAGCCCTGTGGAAGACAAGTGCAAAGTGATGCCATTGGCCATTAAAATAGTTTGTATTGGAAGCCTGGAAATCAATTCCGTTATGTTTCACATGAATAAAGCCGGATGCATCTTTATCAATATTCCATGATAAAAGAGAATCAGCTTCCGTATCAGTACCTGATCCATTTGAAAATAATGTTGCCACACCGGGTTGATTCGAATTGAACCAAAACTCAAGTGTGAAATCCATACCAGGAGTGATATTTACATCTCCCGTAGCAACTTTCAGATAATCATTCACGCCATCAAATGTAGCGGAACTTCCATTTGGATTGATCTGCCATGCAGCTCCGGAAATAGTTGCATCTCTTCTGCGGATGTGTTCTTCAGCAATGATACCATCAGCTTCATCCATGCGCCAGTTGTACAGTAAACCAAGTTCACTGCCACTTAGCATCAGCGTCTTGTACAAGGAGAATTGACTTAATGTTCTTGCTGTGTTCCAGATCCTCAATTCATGGAAATTTCCGGAAAAGAAATTACTGTTATTCACTGTATTCTTTCCAATCGCCATGATTCCGGATCCGACATAGTCAGGGAAGATGGCTGTATTACCTGTGTTGGATACAAAAGCAATAGCATTGCCATCAGCTAAAAACAATTCAGCTCTCTCTAATTCATAATCATAACTCACTGCGAAATATGTCCATACGTTTGCTGCAATAGCATTTGCAGAAACTACTTCCTGGTTATTGATCCTGAACACAAATTTATTCGCTGCATTGAAGCCGATAAAAATACGTTCGTTCGCATCTGTACCCTGGCTGATGATGGCTTGTTCACCAGAGCCGGTTCTTAATGCCGAAAATTCAATAGTAAAGTCACGACGCTCCAACGGAACACCTCCAGTTACTTCAACATAATCATTTACACCATCAAAGAATAATGATGTACTATGTTTTACCTCAGTTCCATTGGTGACACCACGGATATCAAAATTGAATGTTGGATTGATGGCGCCCGCATAAATAGGCTCATTAAATTTGATAGAGATCTCATCATTGGGTGACAGGATTCCATCAGCAGGTGTTGGATTACCAAACAAATGCGGATTGATCCGGTCGATAACACCTGTGTGTGTAACAGAAGTTTTCTCGGCGAATGTGCATTGTGATAAAATTCTCAGATCATAATCACCATCCGGCAGTTGTGCTACATCCCAATCATACAGTGTAAATGGTGTACCCGTAGGTATAGGTGTAAGTTGAGGATCATTCAGACCCGCAGTGTCTTTCAGGAAAGTTTGAAGACCAATCCAGTTAGGCTGATCTGTAGGTTTATAATCCACACGCAGGAATTCCAGATCCGGTAAATTGATATTGTAATCAATGATGGCCACTGGCATCGTATCATGAAATGAATTATTGAGTACCCATTTATCTTCCGGACTTGCCATTTCTACTTTAGAGCATGTGGGTAGAAAATGAGCTGATAAATAAACAGAATCCGCTATATCCGTTGTAAAGCCTGAACCTGCGGCATATTGACATTGTGAAGTGAACACAACCAGAATGTTGTCGTAATCATATACCGGTCCCGCACCTTTTTCGATCGTCAGTACTTTATTAATAGCAGTACCTCCGGGAATCTCAATGGATTGTGAAGGAGAACCGTCAATACGTACAATAGCTCCGAAAGGATTGCTGGAGGAAATGGATCTGATATTATACGTTTGAGTATAGTTGAGTGCAGATTCATTTCCAAGTGTAAGATTGAACACAGCCGGTTCGTCAGCAGGTACATTCGTTAGAATGCTCGGACTGGCTGTCATGGTTGGCTTTTCAATTTGTAGTGTGGCAGGGCTGATCACAGTGCCGGGATTATAATAAGATGTTACAACAGCTGGTTCATGTGGACATGATGTAGCACTACCTGATTTCGTCTTGAACACAGGACCCCAACCCAACATGGATGGAAATACATCCACAGAAAGCAAGTCTCCGGCATTTACTTTAAGGGAATAGCCTACTTTTTCAGATTCACCTGCTTCTTCAGACCAGTTTCTGCCGGATTTGAATGCCATGTTCAGGCCTTTTGTAAATGCAAAACCTGTTGCACTTACTTTCGCTCCGATCTCCTGTTTGATTTCAGCTTTCATTCCGAATTCAATCTCACGTTCAAAAGAAGACGCCGATTCATGGCCCATCGATTCTTCGATCGTTACACCTCCACCCAATGTATAATTAGCGGGCGAATTTACCTGTACGAATTTATTAAGGATCCGTTGTCTCTTCTGTTGATACGTATCAAATTCTTCTGCTAACTCTGCAAGTCCAATATTCGTTGATGTAGTTACTGCAAAAATTGCATATCCAAGAAATGATGATCCTGGTACTGCGAAGTTGATCAACGTGTAGACTCCGACTGTAGCTTCGAGGCCGGCGCCCACGACAAGTGTATAATAACCACCGATGACATCTGCATATTCATTGTACAGGTCATCCAGTTCTTTTTCTTTTAAGCTATCGATCACAGCCTGATTTCCCACATTTACTTTTTCCCATTCATTGAGACGCATTGCCTCTTCCCATTTACTGACCTGATAGTTGATCGTTCTGACAGAATCTCCTGTCAATGAATCCTGAAGACCTACTGCCTGGTAAACATAGCTGGGCCCGGCCAAATCCTGGAATTCACTTGTAGTAGGTGTTGGTGTTGAAACCGATGGTCCGAATACCGGATCATCATTATTCTTTGCATAATTCGGATCAGCAATCGACAGGTTACTTGAATATTTCGGATTCGACTGCAACATGACATTGCGCAGATGAATCAAATTTGGAATGATCAGGTATTTGATATTATATTCTGTAAACTTGAAATGCGTCTCATAACCGCCAGGTACAACAGAAAGGCCATATCTTTTTCCAAAAGAATAACCGCTGCCATCACCAGCAGCATCAGCGTCACCTAAGGGTTCGATATCATCCAGCATATTATTTGGGATGATGACGAGCTCTTCAGAAATACCAAATTCAACGTTTTTTGACTTTCCGATGTAGACATCACTGTCAGCACCTGTCGGATACACTGTACCATCGCTTGTTTTTACAGTCTTCGTAGAAGTTGTCTTCAGGCTTTGGCTTCCTTTATTTCCTCCGCTGATCGATGCAGAAAAACCCGCTGTCAGGTCATTTTTAGTTTCAGAAGGTGTTGCTACACCCACACCTGTTATAATTGCCGTACCTACTTTTAATTCATCAGAGGTAGTGGCTTCTGATGCAAAGTTCCAGCCCCATTTTGTCTGTTCAGATTTGGTCGTGCCTACTTCCCAACTGGCAGAACTTCCAGCTCCCGGTGGATCCCTGAGGACATATTCAGGAACCTGTGGTCCTTCCGTTACAAATTGCTGACCATTAGATTGAGTGCCCAGCATATAACCTCTGTACACGGCATCTCCACCTAACGGAACATCATCGCCGGAAACTGGTAACCAGGGAATGGCCTGGCCATTGCTGGTGATCAGGTTGATCTCAAGCTTTCGTGTATAACTGTATTCCGGAATGGAAATGTTGGGTATCATATTCGGGTATCCTGCTTTAAAAGAATAGATCAATGATTTGAGCGTGTCGGGATTATTGACATCTTTCATCTCAACTTTGATCTCAGGAATGTTGGTCAGATAACTTTCAAGAGCAAGTTCATTATTTACATGCAGGACACCATCCGTTGTAGGCACGCTATCCGTAATAATACCGATGTCAAGATTGGTATATAATTCAAACACCTTGATCAGGCAACGATACAAATGAGCATCACTTTGTTGGTGGAATACCGGCCATCTCAATGGATCGGTGCGCAGATTGCGACGCATTGTATCGCCTGTCATGACATTATAAAACTGGTAAATGGAATCACCTATAAATGGAGATACCCCATCCTTGTCAAAAACAGCAATCTTAGGATTGACTCTTTGTATGTAATCCAGCCTGTAATGGAACTGAATAGAATCAATAAGTACGACACCTCCGCTGGAATTAAATGTTGTATCATAAATCGTTTGGAGATTAGGTGTCATGGAATAATCCAGTTGATTCAGCACGCCAAAATCAATGGTAGGATTACTCAATATGTCAACTGTAGGAGTATACTTCAAAGGCGGAACCAAAATGGTGAATTCACCTGAAGAATCTACTGTCGTGAACGTGTGTGTGGAACAACCATTTCCCTGTAAGGATGTCAGGATGATTTCCGCCTGGCCAATGTTGTTTTTTGATTTTCCAAGACCGGGAATTTTATTGGCTTCACGCAATCCACCGACAACGCGTCCAACTACTTTCACTAGTGTAGAATCCTGGAAATTTATATCAGCCCGATCTTCCTGGAAATCATATTTACCCGTAGCAGGAAAACGACCGACATTATAGACGTGTCCATCCTGCTCGACCGTTAGTGAATGTTCGCCGATCGGAACCTGGATCTCAAACAATCCTGCTGCATCTGTTCTGGCGGGCACACCTTCCGAAATGACAAGCTGACCATCAATTTTGATCAGGGCATCTTTTACACCGCACATTGTATTTTTAAAATTGACAGAACCAGTAACCGTAAAGGAAGATTTGTCAAGAAAATCAATGCCAACATATACAGCTGAGCCATCTCCTACGTACAATGCTTTCGTAGACGGATTAAATTCATGCACGAGATAACTTGGCGTCAGTACAAATATTTCACCGCCATTATTATAAGGAACTGTCAGGACATAATTACCCAGACTGTCTGTATAAGCTGACGCGCCAAGTTGAGATGGCGAGGGTATGATCGATGACCATGGAATGGCACCACTGAAAGATGCATGGTTTCTGTTATAGATCAAACCTGTTTTGGAAATATCATATGCATTGGCTCCAACGCCTTCATTCATCCGGATATAGACTTTTAAACCGGTCTCACTTCCGATCATTAAACGCGAATAATCACTCTGCAGCTGTGATGCTGTTTTTCCAATATTCCAGATCCGGAATTCATCAAGATTTCCACTAAAGCCTGTACCGACAACTACATTCGATGTATTGTCAAGAACATCAACACCCGCCGGGAAAACAACTAATGCGCTTTGGCTTATTTTTTTAAGACCATTGACAAATATTTGAAGGCTATCATTTTTGACTTGTGCTGCTATGTGATTATAGTTATTCACAAGCAAATTTGTTGCAGGAATATTTACTGAAACAGACTCTGATACGGTCTTGTGAACTGTAAACCTGTATTCATTAGAAGATTGAATATATTTTAAACTGTAGCTTCCTGCTTTTTCTATAACTGTGAAATTAGCAGCGTATGAAGTTGGCTTGATCCATGTTTCCAGCAGCAGGCCATTCGCGACATCCAGGCTGGCAGCATCAGTAATCAATAAATGTTGTGTGCCATTTAATAACAAGCTGTTTCCAAAAATACCTGAAGTACTTTCTGCAGTGATCCGTACACCTTCTACCGCAACTCCTCCTCCATAGCTCACATTACCTGTGATGGTGCCAAATGGACTTCTGAATCCAACAGTCTTAGCAACATTAGAATAGATCGTAGTATGCTCGCACTGTGATTCAGCCACAATAAAATACTCGTATAATAAACCAGCTTCGACATAGCTATCGATGAAAAAATTACTGCCTGCATTTAATGTTTCAACAACGGTCGAATCTTCATTCGTCCCCATTTGTTTTCTGTATATTTTAAAGGCATCTATAAAGTTGGAATTATTAGCCACGTTCCAGCTGATCTCCACACGGTTGGAGAAATATCCTTTGGACGCAATAAGAGAAGTGGTAGGAAAAAATGAATTTGAAAGATCAGGTACTAATTTCATCCTGACTAACGTGTCACACAATACTCCATCCGGACTGCAATCATTGATGGCTCTTAACCTGTATTCATAAGTCTGACACTGCACAAGAGATTCATCAGTGTAGCCCAGGGAATCTTCGTGGATCTCAAAAAATGATGAGCCACCTCCTACAAGGCTTCTTTCTATTTGGAATCCAGTCACTCTTGGTGTGACGGGCCATGTGAGCCTGATACCAATACCGGGTATGACCTGAGCATTCAGATCTGTGGGTTTCGCTGGACCAAGGGGTGATACACCTGTAACAGCTGGCGAGGCAGCACCCCAACCGCAATCATTCCTGGCCGCGATTGTATATGTATAATTCGTTCCTCTCACGCGGTCCTGATCAACGAAACTTCGAAGGTTACCACCAAGGTCAGGTAAGGGAACATTATTTCTGCTGACCCTGAAATTTAAAGGACTGGATTCATTCCATTCCCATGTCAGCAGGACAGTTCCATCGCATCTGTCATCAGAAGCAACGAAATTAGGGGGATAGGCAGGCACTGATTTTCTTGTTCCATTGTCTTCCGGAGAAAATCCACCAATGTTATTATACCCATTCATGGGTTTATAAAATCTCACTTTATACGCATATGTGGTGCCGGGTGTTCCTGCATCCGTTGTTGACAAATTGCTGGCAGTTACTTCTTTGAGGTATGCGCCATTTCTAAAAATTTGAGCAATTGCTAATGTGCAAAGCGAGGAAGGTAGGGTCCAGCTGATATTTGTGACGTTACAATCAGTAGCATCCGATGCGATACAGCTGGTAGCATCCGGAGTCTGTGTAAAAGTGCGCGTCTCCTCTCCTGAGGATCCGCCATCTTCCCATGTTCCGCTGATTCGAAATTTCAGTGTTTTCGAAATGTCAGATTCAGCCAGGAGAACATTAAAATTGACCCAAAACTGTACATCACCGCTGGACGCGCTAAAACTATTCACATATTCCATGGTCCTGAAACCGAGGGTTGTAAATCCCACACCACCATCATCATTTGGATTCCAGTTCCAAGTACTTCCGGTTGTGCCTGTATTAATATCTCCCAGGTTGTACCAGGTACCATCAACATTCATTTGAAGTGTAGTGCCTTCCTGCCAGAAATCATCATTGGTTGTTCCTTCATCATCGTTGTAAAGGACCATTTGGACATTTGCTTTTCCGGTGCAGACATCAATGCTGGTGGTAAACCAGTTCTCATTAAATGCATCTGCACGCAGTTGTTCGGGTTTACACAAAAAGAGCACCACTAAAAGGAGAGAAGAAAAGAAAACTAGACGATTCGTCCAGTTTACAATTCTGAATGATGACCGGGCATTCTCTTTTGAGGAGATCAGGTCATCTTTTCCTTTTCTGAGGTTTGTGATGAGAAGTGACAAGCGTGACATTGACATAAGAATTTTATGCCTTTCCATGTTCATGAAAAAGCAATGGGTGAAAAAATGAAAAGCATCAGGTAATTGGAGATATGTCGCTGATGGGGGCAAAGCTATCTTAAGAAAAGGGCGATGTCAATCACTGATTCCAATGATTCGGCTTGGTGGATTCATGATAAGACTGGTTTATCTCATTCATATGAATGATGACGTCATGGTTTTACATAATATATCGCACTGACAGCGAATTGGTAAGAAGAGGTAGGAATTAGAAAAATTGGGATGGGAGATTTGAGTACTGTTACCATACCCGGGGGCTATGTGCAAAATAAAAAATGCCACCCTAAGGTGGCATTTGATTTAGTGGCGGAGGAGGAGGGATTCGAACCCCCG
>JANPKZ010000099.1:0-4310 GCA_031426295.1 Saprospiraceae bacterium | reverse complement strand
GCCAAATATTTTTGCAGCATTCGTGCTTGTGACTTCTACATATTTATTTAAAGAAATTTTTCCCTTCTGCACACCTTCGGTAAACAATAATTCCATACGGTTTTCGATCGCGGGATGTCCATTGGGGATTTTTGAAAAATCATGTTCCCCCATTTTCTTTTGGTCCCACATAAATGGACAATGATCTGTTGCTACGATCTGTACACTTCCCTGGTTAATACCACCCCATAGTGCATCCTGGTCTTTCCGCTGACGCAAGGGCGGACTCATGACCCATTTGGCACCTTCAAAATTTTTTTCATATAACGTTGCATCAAGTATCAAATATTGAATGCATGTTTCAACATACACTTTCTGGTTGCGCTTCTGAACATCACGGACATGATTTAAAGCTCCCTCACATGTCATGTGGACGACATAGGCAGTCACACCGGTGTAGTCAGCCATATCTGAAAATCTTCCGGTGGCTTCTGCTTCAGTAATTTCCGGCTGTGACAGATAATGATACAGTGGTGCCAATTTTCCTTCTGCCCTGTGCTTCGCTACCAGGAAATCAATCATGTCTCCGTTGGTCGCATGCACAGTCACCATCCCACCGCATTGTTTCACTTCCTGCATCAACCCGACCATCTGGCGGTCGTCGATCATCAATGCACCCTTGTAGGCCATGAATGTTTTGAAAGACGTAATTCCCTCCTCTTCCACCATCTGGATAATTTCCTTTTTCGTCTCTTCATTAAAATCCGTCACAGCCATGTGGAATGAATAATCACCGTAACAGTTACCGGTTGAGCGTGACTGCCATGACTCAAGTGCATGATGCAACGATTTGCCCTGTGTTTGCAGGACAAAATCAATCACCATTGTGGTGCCACCGTGGAGGGCTGCCAGCGTACCAGTTTCATAGTTGTCGCTGCTGTATGTTCCCATAAACGGCATGTCCAGGTGGACATGCGGATCAATACCTCCAGGAAATACCAGCAGTCCAGCCGCATCGATTATTTCATCCGCCTCCAGTTCCAGGTTGACACCGATCGTATGGATAGTCTCGCCGGATATGAAGATATCTGCAACATAGTTTTCAGCAACTGTGATAATTCGACCGTTTTTGATCAGCAGGCTCATAAATGTCAGTTTGATAAACACCTTAAAAATAAACCGTATTGCTTAGTATCTTTGTGCCACCAACTTTTTTTATCAAAACAAAATCAAAAACCAATGAAACGATTCTCACTCTTTTTGCCAGTTCTGGCAATGACTCTCCTTTTTTCCTGCAAGCCAAAAGAGGAGCAAACAATGGAAACACCGCCACTTCCTTCGGCTGATTTCAACGTGATTGTAGCCCGCCATGGTGTTAAGGATTTTGACAAGTGGAAAACGGTATACATGTCATCCGATAGTATCCGGGCATCAAATGGCATGACCCACCTAACCTTGGGTCGTGGTAAGGAAGATGCTACTGCACTTTTCGTTGCCAATAAAATTGCTGACGTGGAAAAGACAAAAGCGTTTTTTGCGGCTCCTGAAACCAGGGTTCGTATGGACAGCGCCGGTGCCACTAATCCCGTATTTCATTACATCCATATTCTCCGTTGGGATACTGCAGCGGTGCAAGGAAAAGACAGGGCATTTATCTCCTTTAAGGTGAAAGACTTCGATACCTGGTTGAAAGTTTTTGACGAGGAAGGCCGCGACACACGTGCTTCCAATGGTTTTGGAGACAGAGCTATTGGAAGGGGCATTGATGATCCCAACACTGTTTACCTCGCATTTTATATCACGGATCCTGCAAAAATGACTGCTTTCATGCAATCCGAAGAATTCAAAAAGATCAAGGCCGATAGCGGATTTGAAGGGGAACCTGATGCTTTTATGTACACGGCAGAATAAACTAAAAGCTAAAAACTAATAGTTAATAGTTAATAGTTAATAGTTAAGGGCACCTCTAAAAACCTATCATAAAAGTTTGTCATACGATATGAAGGTCGTATCTTGAAGATATGAAGAATCGTAATCAACGAGGTCTATTTGACGAACAGGATCGAATGAACAAACTCAATTCATTACACGACCCACTGGTTTCCATCGGACAATCTATTGATTTTGAACAATTCCGATACATTCTTGAAAAAGCTACGTTACAAGATTCATATGCCAAGGGCGGTCGACCACCATTCGATAGGGTCATGTTGTTTAAAGCACTTCTATTGCAAAAGATTTACCATCTAAGCGATGATCAATTGGAGTATCAAATTAACGATCGGTTTAGCTTCATGCGTTTTCTGGGATTGCAATTGTCTGATAAAATACCTGATGCGAAAACGTTTTGGTTTTTCCGGGAATCCCTTACAAAGACTGGAGTGATAGATCAGGCCTTTGTTTTGTTTCGGGACCGATTACGAGACCATGGTTATATGTTGCAAGAAGGAAAGATCGTAGATGCTAGTTTGGTGAAAACTCCAATTCAGAGGAATACGCGTGAAGAGAATGCGCGAATAAAAGAAGGAGATATTCCGGAAGAATGGTCTGATCACAAGAAAAGCCAAAAGGATACCGATGCCACCTGGACTATGAAACATGGCAAGCATCTTTACGGCTATAAGAATCACATAAAGGTTGATGCCGGAAGCAAATTGATCGATGAATTTGAAGTTACACCAGCTAACGTTCATGATGGTCAAGTGCTCCTTGAACTGGTTGATGAAACAGATCGTGGACAGCCTCTATATGCTGATAGCGCTTATGACAGTGCACATATCCGAAGGGAATTACGAAAACGCAAAATCGGATGCAGGATAAACAAAAAAGGAGCTCGACATGTAACGCTAACTCCAAGACAACAAACCGCAAATCACTTTAAATCAAAGACCCGTTGTCGAATTGAACATGTATTTGCATCGATACATAATCGAGCTATGGGATTTGGAGCAAGATGCATCGGGCTAAGCAGAGTTACCGCTGAAATCACATTGCAAAACTTGGTCTACAACATGAATCGAATGATCTACATATCGAAACTGAGAACAATAAGTGGATGATCTAGAAAATTTATCGATAAAATCGTTTGGAGATTGCTTTGAAAATTAACTAAGAAATAATTTAAGAACGCCTCAAGGTTCGTTCTGGAATCACAAGGGGATCCCTAGAATAAAGAAAAAGTGATAAATGAACTCAGACAATCAATTTTGGTTAGAAAACGAAGTTGTTCGAGGTGCCCTTAAATTTTAAAATTAATAGACAAATAAGTTGAGAGTTGTAGCTGTTCAATTAATACCAATCAACTCAGAAGTACCATATAATTTTGAAATATTTTTAGATATTATCCTGAACTGACTCCTCCTTTTAATTTTAGGATTAGTGGAAACATCCTCTATTTTTATTCCCGGATCATAATAAATAAAATTGTAAGCAATTGCATTGAGGAATAATTGAAAATCAGTTGATTCGCAAATAATCACTTTGTCACCGTAAGAATATTTTTGAAAAGGATCTTTGGAACTCAATGATGGGACATAACATGCTTTATTATGTTTTCTATTCCAGTGCAATAATAATGAAGGAAAATCCCATGAAGCTGCTATATTTTCATTATGATCTATTAGAGCAATAATTCCATTAGAATTTCTAATAAGACTCTTTTCTTTATCAAAACCTTGTAGAGTTAATGTAAGGTTCGTAGTGGCATGACGAATCTGATGTTTATGGATACCTCCAAAGTTCATTCTGTCAGCTCTTCCTCTTTTATCGCTATATCCATATTTTTCTATGAATACTTTAACGCCTTCTTGAGTATAAAGCCCACCCGTCGGCTCAGGAGTCATTAGTGTAATTACAGCTGAATTGAGATGTGTAAATTTCTTTACTCCAAATTGTTTGACTTCCCATCCATGAAAATCTGGCTCGGAATAACCATTAGGAGTGATATCTAATTCTGCTTCCAGGGTGTAACCCCCGCAATTAGGAGAAAGACATGGTAAAATATTGTGATTCCGGTCCAATCTCTTTGATTGAATCCATTGCTTTTCATGAATTCTTCTCAATTCATTCAATAATAATTCTTTTGAATTTATTGATATACCTAATTCAATAATTTTGAAAACTCCTTCGGACAGAAGGTTTGTTAACTCATCAAACTCTTTAGATAATTCTGATTTTGATCCAGATACATATCCTAGTACAATTCCTCTTACGGAAATTCCGAGAAAAAGAGTTCTATTGGATTCTCTGGTAACCATTAACCCTGAAGGAGGCATTTGACATCCTTTCAAAAATCCTGAAAATCGTACTTCCGGGTATTTTGGATAAAGAAT
>JANPKZ010000098.1:0-4648 GCA_031426295.1 Saprospiraceae bacterium | reverse complement strand
TACCCATGGTACTGAAAGACCTCACCTCTTCCGCCAACCCTGAAGGGGTTGTACTGCGTCTCGTATAGCACCTGTCGTCCCATCCCCCTATCTTCCTCCCATGGAAGAAAACTCCAACCTCCCGGAAACCTTCAACAAACTCCTCCCAGAGATCGAATACATCCTCGACGAAAAAGCCCTCCTCGAGCTCTTCACCCGCAGGGTAGAAGAAATGATGGACAACGACCTCGACTTACTGCTGAGCTCACTGTATCGCCTCGATGTGGAAGAACACAAAATCCAGACTGCCTTACGTTCATCCACGACACCACCTGCAGAAGGGATCGCTTCACTGATCATCGAAAGACAAAAAGAAAAAATAGCTACACGTAAAAAATATTCTTCAGGGAAGAATGTAGATTGGATGGAGTGATCTTTTCACGCACTACTTCTTCAACCCAATCTCCCTCAACCTCTCATTCAGATATTCACCGGCAGTAATAGGATCATACGCGAGAGGACGGTCATCAGTCACAGTTGATTCAAGACAAGAGAGATCCATTTCACTTTTCGGATGAAGGAAGAATGGAATAGAAAGTCTTGGCCGGTGCCATTCTTCACGAGGTGGATTGACGACTCGGTGTGTTGTAGACTTCAAATAATTATTTGTCAGCCGCTGAAGCATGTCACCAACATTGACGACGATCTCTTCTTCGCCTGGAAGGATATCAAGCCATTGATTTTGCATGTCGAGGATCTGGAGTCCTCCTGCAGATGCACCAACTAATAATGTGATCAAATTAATATCCTCATGTTGTTCAGATCGAATGGCAGTCTTAGGTTCGGATGTGATGGGAGGATAATGGATCGCACGTAGAATGCTATTTCCCATCTCGATCTTTTCTTCAAAATAATTTTCAGGCAGTTTAAGATACAAGGCGATGGCACGTAACAAATTTGCACCTGATAATTCGAATGCTTTGTATAATTCAATACCTGTATTGGTAAAATCCGGTGTCTCATCGACATGTACATTGTCCGGATATTCTTCTTTCAATGGATGATCCGCAGGTGCGATCTGGCCAAGCTGATAAAATTCTTTCAGGTCACCGACATTGGTATGTTTCGCATGTTCTTTTCCAAAAGAAGTATATCCACGCTGGCCGGCAAGACCTTTTACTTCGTATTTTTCTTTCACCTCAGTGGGCAATGAAAAGAATGCTTTCGATTCTTTATAAAAACGATCCACGAGGTCTTTGGTAATCCCATGATTCACCACACCCACAAAACCAAATTCCTGGAAGGCATGACCCAGTTCGTCAACAAATGCGGTCTGCTCTTCTTCAGTACCGGAAGTAAATTTTTTCAGATCGACCAGTGGAATTGCTCTTGACATGAGGTGTGGATTTTTATGGTGATGATTGTTTGTAAAGGTATTGGTTGATTACAATCTAAAATACGGTTTCTTAGGAAATGAACATGGAAGACATCTTCTTACTTCGGCCTTTCAGGCCTTCCGGTGTAATTGACCATCCTTTTTCATAGGGCTGCACCCTATGCTAAAATACTACGGCCCTTCAGGCCTTAAAATTCTTGCCTGATTACCTCCCTTCAGGGCTAATAAAACTTCATAAATTAACATTCGTTAATCCTTGCTTGTGGTGAGCTTGTCGAATCCATTCGATATTCCATAGGCCCTTCAGGCCTAAAAATTTTCTGCTCCTTGCTCCCAGCTATTTATCGTGGTGGCCGGTATCCCGAATCATCAAGCACCTTTTGTGCATCCTTCAGCTCTAGCAATTGCTTAAGACTCATCTCCGGATGTTTGCTCATATACACTTTGATGATCTGCCAGCCAAGCCATGAAGCTGTATTACCTGGTGATTGGGCTGGCATGCCGGGACTACTCGGACTGGGACCGATCAACTTTTGGATCTTATTCAGGGACGTCTCGTAGAGCAGCTCATCAGTGGTAAACTGATACCAGATGTTGCGCTCATTGTCGACAGCCCACTGAAGCTTGGGAGCAGAATATTCCATAATGACAGAATCGGGTGTTTCCGGCATCAGGGATTGAATGATGTAGAGTTTTTTACCATTGTGGATCATGTAGTCCAGCATACGGTTGCCGGTAGGTTCACCCATCATATCATCCACCCAGACCTCCAGGGCACGGCGTGTGATATGTTGTTTGTTGTACGAACGGGTCAGGTAATCTGAGAAGGCATTATTGAGTCCATTGTATTTCAGGTAGGGAAATTTTTCACCTAAAAACATCTCCAGGCTGATGCCGATCCCATCCCGCAGGCTGTCCTCTGCATAGATAAATGGGAAATACCCAAAATCTGACACGGTCGTATAGATCTTAGGTGTTTCTTTTTCGGGGAAATAATACTTCGCGTATTTGAATGCAGATTCCAGTTCTTTCTCCACCTCGCTTACATCCGGGAAGATCTGCTGAACGGTATCATATAACCAGCGTGTGCGGGGATGACGTATCCACTCCTGGATGTCCTGCAGCTTCTTTTCAGGATCGTCGGAAGTGACAATGTCATCCGGCTTGGGCATCACATGATTGAAGTAGATCTCTGAAAAACCGGGGTATTTTTCCATTAACTGATTGAGCCTCACTGCATCAATCGTAGTGTCCTTTAACAATTCCTGTTCGAAGCGTGTTATGTCTATGTCAACATCGATATTGGAGACATCGGGTATATTTGCGTCATTGGCAGGTTTACAGGCCTGGAGAAAGACCAGACCAGTCACCCACAGCAATATTCTACCTCTCCTAAATGTCTGTGTAAGCCCCATATTCGTCGAACAAATTTTAAAAACTAACTCGCTATGCGTTTGAATCTTATGAAACGAATGGATGCAAAGATATTGTGTCTCGTCCTTGGAATGATCACTTGCACCACAGCTATGTTCGGACAGGAACGGTCTTTACGAATGGGCTTCTCTACCAGCCCTATGATCTCCTGGCTGGCTAATAATGATAACCAGATCGTGCGCACGGGGGGTAATTTCGGGATTAAGCTGGGAACATCAGCTGATATTTATTTTAAAGACAACTACTCTTTTACAACTGGTATTAGTCTTGGATTTCATGAAGGTGGTACGCTGCGATATGAAACCGGTGGCAATTTCCTTCCAAAATCTGACCTGAGCGATGAAATGCTAAAGACAGGTGACAAGCCGCTGCCTGATGGGGTGGAGATTACTTATAGTCTACAATATGTGGAGATCCCCTTTGGACTTAAGATATCCTCAAAGGAAATGGGCTATCTGAGGTACTTCATTGAAGCTCCTATGTTCAGCCTTGCATTCCTGACCAGGGGTCGTGGTAATATCGAGACGCCTGATGAAAAATTCGAACAGGAGAATATTTACAAAGACCTGTCAGTATTTAATGTGTTCTGGGGCTTTGGAGCTGGTGTAGAATATTCGATCAGCGAAAACAATGCCCTCATCGGCGGGTTGTATTTCCAAAATGGATTACTGGATGTCATCAATGACAACGGCCATACGGCTAATGATAATCCGGACCTGATCCCACCTTACCTTCTTGAAAGAGAAGATTCCAGGGCATCAGTGAGTAATATTATCCTGCGTATCGGGATCTTGTTCTAAAAAATAAATACTCCAATTTTATATAAATGAAAGTTGTGCTGAAAGGCATAACTTTCATTTTTTAATGTACACACAAGCGTGAAACTATGATTGATTACGACACACTCTTAGATGAATTTATCCGCCATGGTCTTGCAGAAGATGTTGGCGAAGGAGATCATACATCAATGGCTTGCATTCGTCCCACTCGGGTCAGCAAAGCCAAGCTGCTGATCAAGGATGATGGTGTCATTGCCGGTGTGGAAGTGGCAAAAAAGATATTCAAACATCTGGCTGAGGGAGGAGATTTTGAAGTGATCATACCAGATGGTGAGCCAGTGGCGCCTGGAGATATCGCATTTCATATCACATGCCCAACGCGAGCTTTGCTGATGGGTGAGCGTCTCGCACTGAATACCATGCAGCGCATGAGTGCGATTGCTACCATTTCATCACTTTTTGCCCAGGAAGTTGAGGGACTTAATGTCAAAATCCTGGATACACGCAAGACTACTCCAGGCATGCGATTCCTTGAAAAAGAAGCAGTGCGTTTGGGTGGATGTGATAATTACCGGTCCGGGCTCTATGACTGGATCATGATCAAGGACAATCATGTCGATGCGTGTGGAAGTATTCCGCTTGCCATTGACCGTGTTCATGATTATTTAAAAAAGACCAACAAAGCTTTAGGCATCACGATAGAAGTTCGCAATCTTGTCGAACTACAAACGGTCCTTGATCATGGCGGTGTGACACGGATCATGATGGACAATTTTGAAGTTCCTATCCTCGAAGAAGCAGTACAAATGGTCGATGGTCGTTTTGAAACTGAAGCATCCGGCGGCATTACACTCCACAATGTTCGTTCATACGCAGAGACGGGTGTCAATTTTGTTTCCTCAGGAGCTCTGACGCATAGTGCGGGTACGATGGATATGAGCCTGAAGATCATTAAGTCGGACGGGTGAGAGAGTGAGAGAAGTGAGAGAAGTGAGAGAGTGAGAGAGTGAGAGAGTGAGAGAGTGAGAGAAGTGAGATAAGTGAGAGAAGTGATAGAGTG
>JANPKZ010000097.1:0-4131 GCA_031426295.1 Saprospiraceae bacterium | reverse complement strand
GGTGTGCTGGCAAATTTTGTACATCGTACGCTTGTACTGACACATAAGTTTTATGACGGCAAAGCTCCGGAATTCGATGAGGATACGCCCATTGTCGGTTCACGTGGTAATGATGAAGCATCGTGGCATGAAGTGGAGATGATGGATCTCTTTGATCGCATGTGGGCTGTGCAGGATGCTATTTCAAAATTTAATTTCCGTGAAGGATTGAAAGCAATGCTCGATATCGCGGTGGCAGGTAACCAGATTCTTCAGTTTAATGAGCCATGGAAAGCTCATAAAGACGAACCAGAAACAGTAGCTGCAGTATTGAATCTGACATTGCAGTATGCTGCTGCATTAAGCCTTGCCATGTATCCGTTCATGCCTGCAGCATCAGGTCGTCTGAGAAAGTTATTGGGCATGGAAGAAGTGAAAGCTAATGATACATGGGTAGAGGTATTGGATGCACTTTCGATTGGTGACAAACTTATACCTGATGGTCATGTACTTTCTACTGCAGAACATTTGTTTAGCAGGGTGGAAGATGACTGGATCAAAATACAGGTTGATAAGCTGCAATTGAATATGCCGGTTGCTGAAGTCACTACAGAAGAAAAACTTCAGAAACCATCTGTTTCCTATGATGATTTTGCAAAAATGGATATTCGCACCGCGAAGATCCTTGCTGCAGAATCTGTCCCAAAAGCTGACAAATTATTAAAGCTCACCCTGGAAGTTGACGGTAAGGAGCGTACAGTGGTCAGTGGCATTGCGCAACATTACAACCCTGAAGAATTACCTGGCCGGCACGTAGTCATCCTGGCAAATCTCGAACCTCGTAAAATCCGGGGCGTGCAATCGGAAGGTATGATCCTCATGGCGGAGGATGGCAGTGGTAAATTACATTTCGTACAGGCCGCTTCTGAAGAAAGTGGCATGCAGGTCTCGTAAGAAATTATCTTTAGCTCCCGATGCCGGAGACTACACCCATAGCCAAACCAGGAAAATTCCGGAAACTGATACCGGTATTGTTTTTTGTTCTGCTCGCTGCCCTTGCGGGATGGAAGATGTGGACCTTACCCTTGTGGGGCTGGTGGGCGATTGTATTCAATCTGTCGATCTGGATGGCAGGTGTAATGCTATTCTTTCCTAAAGATCCTGATAAACGCAAATGGCTTGGAGCCTCTACACTTGCGGGTATATTGCTGGGTATTGGATTTCCACCTTCACCTTTTACATGGGTCGTAATTTTTGCATGGATACCCCTGCTGGCTGTTGAAAATGGGATATTCCAAAAATCCGGAAAGCCAAAAGCCGGTCAGATGTTCTTTTTTGCCATGCACGCATTTGTGTTGTGGAATATCATTGCCACGTTTTGGGTCACCAATACTGCTTTCATAGCAGGCCTGGTTGCAAATTTTCTGAATGCAGCATTGATGGCAACTGCGATGATGATCATTCACGTGGTTGGAAGAAGATTACCAATAAAATATTTTTGGATCGTCTTCATCTCATTCTGGATCTCATTTGAATACCTGCATCATTTCTGGGACATGTCATGGCCCTGGCTGACACTTGGCAATTCCATGGCTGAATATATATGGGCTATCCAATGGTATGAATACACAGGCATCTTCGGTGGTTCATTATGGATATTATGTCTGAATGTTTTAGGCTATTTGATGATCACCAGATGGCTGAGAGCAAAACCCTTACAAATTCCTGTTTATGTTGCTATTCTGGTAACGCCATTGCTCTTATCCTTACTAATTTGGTCAACTACGAAACCTTCGGATGCTGAGCCCGTCAAGGTAGTTGTAGTGCAACCCAATTTTGAACCCCACTATGAAAAATTTGACATCCCGCAACGTACGCAGTCGAAGACGTTTTTAGAATTGTCTGAAAGATTGTTGGATTCTACCGTACGTTATATCGTATTTCCGGAAACAAGCTTTGATGGTATACTGCTGAACAAGTTTCGTGAAAGTACTACGATGAATTTGTTTCAAAGCCTGATTGATCAATACCGTGATCTGCACCTGATCATGGGTCTGTCGACATACAGGATCCTGACGCCAGAGGAAAAAGAAGGATCCAATGTACGTACACATGAGCGCGATGGAGAAATTACATATTGGGATATACAAAATTCGGCAGTTGAATTATCATCCGGCAAACAGAGTTTTGATGTGTATTTCAAATCTAAATTTGTACCTGGTCCGGAAATACTTCCTTTCAAAAAAGTGCTTTTTTTCCTGCGTCCTATTGTTGAATCACTCGGCGGTAGTTATGAAGGACACACCAGCCAGCCGGAGCGAAGTGTTTTTGATGACGGACCCTTGAAGGTGGCACCGATCATTTGTTATGAATCTATTTATGGTGACTACACGGGAGGATATGTGCGGAACGGTGCTACAGCTTTATTTATCGTAACGAATGACGGTTGGTGGGATAATACACCAGGTCACAAGCAACACCTGAAGCTCGGAGCGTTGCGTGCTATTGAACATCGCAGACCTATTGCACGTAGTGCTAACACGGGTACTTCATGTTTTATTGATATTCGTGGCCGGATCTCACAACCGACGAAGTATCGGGATACAACCGTCATCAAAGGTGATGTGATCCCTGAGACAAGAATGACATTCTATACCCGGTTTGGAGATATCATTGCTAAGCTATGCGTGCTGACCGTCTTAGTTATGATGATATACTATTTGATCGGACGGCTGAAAGGGAAAGCAAATACGATTAAGTAATACCGTTCACTCATTTATAACTTCCATTTACGCTTATTTGCAAGTGGTGATACTGGTCAATAGTATCTTTAATTCCGAAACGACCATGACATGGTTGCAGGCATATATAAACCGACTAATTCCTTCTGTATGATCACTTTCTGGATTCTCTGGGTATTCAATGCATTGTTTGCCCTCATTCCCATTTATTTCTTTTTTATTGGTCTGGCGGATGGCAGTATTTCCTCACGGAATCTGGGTCTTTGGTTTATTATCCTGCTGATCGTTGGGCTTATAACAGGAGGTACACTGTATCTAAAAAGTCATAATCAATTGGCTCTTGCAAAGACGACATTGATCTTGTCAGCGATACCCTGTATACTGGTCATTCTTTATTTTGTAGTTGCATTTACAAGTAAAGGGCGTTGGAATTAATTTTTCCTAATTGTTAATACATATGTCAGAGCCAACCGATTTTACAGAGGCGGGTAAAATTTTTGAACAATCCATGAAGGATGCGCTCGCGCATATCGATAAGGTAGCGGCAGATCTGGCTGTTCAGCAGGAAAAAGCTATTGACGATCAGATAGCAGCGAAGGATGAATTATCGAATATCCGTCGCGAGGCAGAAAAGATTTCTGCTGAAGCGATCGAACAGCACCGAAAAAAATACGATGAAAATGTGCGTCAGGATTTATTGTTGCATTTGACCAAAAACCTGATCATGGCCGGTCGTTCGGTAGAGGATATATTTCTCTGGCTGGAAGTAAAAGAAGATGTCATTCTTCGGGCCTGGTCGGAACTTGGATTTACAAAACTGGGTGATCACGTCGCGCATGTCATCTATGATGATATGGGGAAAGCAGGTGATGTAATTTTCTATCGGGATGATATTTCACTACGTTTTCCGTATGAGTTTGGTGCAGGACTCACTCTCGCTACCGTGTATGTTCCGACGGAGGAACAATGGACTGCAAAAACAAAATTGCCGGTGGAAGATCGCATGCCGATCCTGGAGTTTATTGCCAAACGGATCTTACGTGATCAGGCGAAAGGCCATCTGTATAAAATAGAAAATGACCACATAAAAATTTTCCTTCTGTAATCATGAACAAGCCAGGCAACCTCTTTATCGGTCCCGAATTATTGTGGGTGATGTTTTATGTCATTGTGTTGCTCATTATCCGTTTTACGAATTCGCCGATAAAATCTATGGATAATTTCTGGGTGAACACAGCGTACATCATTCCACTGATCCTGGTCCCATTGACATTCATGATCTATTTTATTCCCGGCTCTATACACAAATGGATGATCCTGCGCCTTTGGATCGCGGGCATTATTGGTGGTCATTTTGTGCTGAGCAGAAGCCTTGAATCCCATTCAGAAGGAGGTCCCGGAGTAGGGACGG
>JANPKZ010000096.1:0-4343 GCA_031426295.1 Saprospiraceae bacterium | reverse complement strand
TCCATCCCCCCAAAATTCCCTATCATCGCAGCCGGATGCATTACCCTTGCCTTAACCACTATTTTATCTACAGGCTACGGATGTTCAGATGGCTCAGCCTGACCATGATCCTGCTGACGTTCCGCCTCCAAATCCAGGCCCAATCTTCCAACATCGAATCCCTGACAATCGCAGACGGCCTATCACAAGGCATGATTTACGATATTGAGCAGACCGAAGATGGCTTCATGTGGTTCGCGACCAAAGACGGCCTTAACCGGTATGATGGCTATACGTTCCACGTATATACCAACGATCCATTTAATCCATACTCAATTGCCGGTAATGAAGTCATTGCGTTATTCGAAGACAGCAGGGGCAACCTTTGGATCGCCATACAGGGAAGAGGTTTTGATGTACTGGAAAAAGCTACAGGTCGCTTTCTTCATTTGCCGGTTAATGTGTATTCTGATCAGCCTGGCAAACTAAACGTAAACTGCTTTACCGAAGGCCCTGATAGCACGATCTGGATTGGCTCAGAAAATGGCCTCCTCGCGGCACGATGGATTATTGGACCTCAATCCGCAGCAGCAACACCTGAACTTCTTACATCAGCTTCTGTAACGCTGGAAACCAAAGCTGATCAGGCAGGCATGGAAGCTTATTACGCCCTTGATGTCACGGAAGATGGTAAACAATTGTTGTCAATCAGGGATAATGGCATTTATCAATTTAATCCTGCAACAAAGTCAGTGACCATGCTGCGTAAGCAGGAGACTTATAATCAGGATAAGTTTGCCGCTATAAGTGAAATCGCCAGAGTATGGGTTCACTTTAATAAGAATGACGAGTATGTCATGATCTTTAATAACAAGATTATCAGGGATTTTCCAAATTATGATGTGACACCATATGTATTCGCCAAAATGGCCACTGATGTAAATGGAAATCTCTACTGGTCTTCGCGTGAAGAAAATGAAACTTATATATACACACTTCCCGAATCAGAAGTATTTAACCAGTCAATTTTATTGAATCTAAAACTGATCGGCAAGTTTGATGAATCAAATACTACTCTTGAAGTGGACCTTGCCGGCAATTTATGGGTCGGCACGAGTGGATATGGAATTCGCAAGATCAGATTGAATCATCAACCGTTTCAACATTATCTCAAAGGAAGTTCAGTGCGCCGGGTACTTGCCACAAATAATATGTTTATGTGGCTGGGAGGTATAGACCAGATAAAACAATTAAACGATAAACAAAACATCGCCACTACTGTCCAAAAATTACCAAGAAATGTAGTGCAGTATTATCAAACAAAACGTGGTGGTGCGTACATCATCACCATCAACTTACAGCATTATTATCTCAAAGATGAAGATAACCCTTTACCTACCCCTGAAATCGTTGATTTCAGTGTAAATGAATATGTTCCCGTTGTCGAAGACAGCGAGGGTAATATCTGGTGTGGAAGTGCGGATGCTGTGTTAATGCGATTCAATGTTACAACTGGGATGTAT
This sequence comes from Saprospiraceae bacterium, assembly GCA_031426295.1. Taxonomy (GTDB): domain Bacteria; phylum Bacteroidota; class Bacteroidia; order Chitinophagales; family Saprospiraceae; genus Opimibacter. The sequence goes on along the minus strand of JANPKZ010000096.1, from coordinate 2,841 downwards.
TCGTTTTTTGATATTTCAAATCAATTGGATAAAACTGCTGCAATCTATGCTTTACACTTTGATTCTAATCAACAGCTTTGGGTAGGCACTACGAATGGCATGGCTCAAATTAAAATTTCAGATCTTAATTATGGGCCGGGAACGATACAGGTAGAAGATGATGTGCTCACGTATTATCAAACGGATCCTAAAAATCCGGCTAGTCTGCGATATAATTTTGTGACTGGTTTTTGCGACGATCCAAATTTTCCTGAAAAGCATATCTGGATCAGTACAAAAGGTGGTGGGTTGAGTCTGCTAAATAAATCCACAAATACATTCCGCCATTTTAATTCACACAACAGTGGTTTGCCCAACGATGTAGTGTATAGCATGCTTCCTGATGGGATGGGTCACATCTGGTTGAGCACCAACCGCGGACTTTCCCGCATGACTTGTCAGCCATCATTGTATGACACAAAAAATATCACCAGTCATGCAAATAGTAACAACAGAAGCGGACTTGTATTTCATAATTTTCGCCAAACAGATGGCTTGCAAAGTGATGAATTCAATACAAGTGCAGCCTACAAACTTTCGGATGGCCGGTTATTATTTGGCGGTGTTAATGGGCTAGCGGCATTTTATCCATCCGAGATCGAGGACAGGGTATCAACTGCCACGGTGAGCATCACTGGGCTAAAGGTCAATAACCGTGAGGTAGATTATTTTGAAAAAGATAGCCCACTCCATAAGCCTGTGCATTTGACGAAAGAAGTGATTCTTGAACATGACCAAAACCTTGTTACGCTTGATTTTGCGTTAATGGATTTTGCAGCACCACGGAATAACCGTTTCAGATATAGGTTACACGGTGTGGATCCTGATTGGGTGGATTCGGGTGTAAATCATACTGCGAATTATGCGCAGTTGCGACCTGGAAAGTACACATTTGAAGTGCAGGGAAATATTGGCTACGGCGAATGGAGTGCACCTGCCATACTGGCAATTACGATTCTGCCACCATGGTGGGCAAGCTGGTGGGCCTACGGTTTTTATTTTCTGGTATTTGCCAGTACTGCCTTTGGTATTTTTTATTTTTTCAAAAAACGCCTTCTTCTCCAACACCAGCTCAAACTGAAATATGAAGAAGCCAACAGGCTAAAAGACCTCGATAGTTTCAAAAGCCAACTCTTCACCAACCTTACACATGAATTCCGTACGCCACTTACCGTGATCCTCGGCATGGCGAATCAACTGGAGAAAGGATCATGGCAATCCACCATTACAGAAATGGAAAAAGGAAAAGTGACGGGCGCATTAAAGCTGATTGAAAGCAACGGGAAAAATTTACTGCACCTGATCAACCAGCTTCTGGATCTTGCCAAGCTTGAAAACAGATCATTCCAGCTCAACCTGAAACAGGCTGACATCGTACCATATCTCCGCTATGTCACGGAATCCTTTCAGAGTTATGCAAATGGAAATAATCTGTCATTACGTTTTTTGACTACGTTCGAATCTCTCGTGATGGATTTTGATGCGGAGCAAATCAAACAAGTCATGACAAACCTGATCTCTAATGCTTTAAAGTTTACACCTTCAGGTGGTGATATTACAGTCAGACTTTCCCAATCAAATGGTTCATTGGAAATCCAGGTAAAGGATACAGGAATTGGGATTTCTACATCTGATTTGCCACACATTTTTGACCGCTTCTTCCAGGCTGACAGTTCCTCGACGCGCATGGCGCAAGGCACCGGCATTGGTCTGGCGCATGCACAGGAACTCGTAAAGATCATGCAGGGCACGATTACAGTTGAAAGCGAAGCCGGGAAGGGCACGAGCTTGTTGGTTACATTACCCATTTCGAGAACTGCAATTGTTCCTGAACGAACGGATACTGAAAATTCCAATCATCAGCCATTGTCATTACAGGGATTATATCAAAATGAAATGAAGAAGGAAGATCCTTCTTTTATCCAGCCAGATCTTTCTGTTTCTATATTGCCTGTATTACTGATCATTGAGGATAATCCCGATGTGGTGTTATACTTACGCTCATGTCTTGAAAATGAGTACCAGATCATCGTTGCATATAACGGAGGTATAGGAATTGAAAAAGCATTTGAACACATACCGGACTTTATCATCAGCGATGTAATGATGCCGGAAAAAGATGGATACCAGGTATGTGATGCCCTTAAGAATGATGAACGTACCAGCCACATCCCGATCATATTATTAACTGCAAAAGCAGATGCGGCCTCCCGCATGACCGGTTTGCGCAGAGGAGCGGATGCTTACCTGGCAAAACCATTTAATGTGGAAGAACTCCTCCTGCAGATAAGCGTACTGCTGGAAAATCGCCGGCGTATCGCTTCCTATTTTTCAAAAGTTCTCCATGTCCAGGAAGTTATGCCACAACATGACCCGGTCATCATAGAAGCTATTGAGGTCGAAGATGGATTTATTACCAAAGTGAAATCTGTCATCGAAGCCAATTATGCTGACGAAAACTTTGCGCTCCCACAGCTTTGCCTTGAGATCGGTATGAGCCGCTCACAGCTTTTTCGCAAAATGAAAGCTATCAGCGACACTTCACCCTCTGATCTTATTCGCACCTATCGCCTCACGCGTGCCAAAACACTTTTGGAAAAAGGCAACGCTACAGTAGCTGAGGCTACCTATCAGGTCGGTTTCAAAGACCCATCCTATTTCTCGAAAATTTTCCACGAAGAATTTGGAGTATTACCCAGTGTCATAGTTAAGTAACTATAGATAAGCTGGTTATGAATTTCGTTGCATCATGCATGCAACGAAATTACCCGTCATGTCTCGCATCCGGAACGAGATCGCCTG
>JANPKZ010000095.1:0-2390 GCA_031426295.1 Saprospiraceae bacterium | reverse complement strand
CAGTATTGTATTCCATATCACTCGTCGTTCGATTCCATGATAGGAATGGAGAATGAAGTTTCTGAAAGATTTGATCTTATACCATGGATAGGTATATTTCTCTAAGATCGACGATTCAACATGTGAAGTTGCCTCAGCGATGATCGCAAATTGATACAGCGACGCAGAGAAGCTTTTTTCATCAGTAATAAAACTCTCCTGCGTATGATCAGACGCAAATGTTTGGATCAGGTCAATAGCTTTCAGGACATGATGCACACGATCTTTTGTAGTGGGTGTATCAGGCTTCATAAATCAGTTTCATATCTTTTTTAATATAATTTTTCATCAAAGGACTGATTCCGTTCCACATAACGATATCGACTTTTTTGTGAGAGATCTTTTCAAGATGGAATTGGATTTCTGCCAAATCAAATAAGTTAAAGGGAGTTGATTCCGGGACATCTATCAGGATGTCCAGATCACTGGAATCAGAATGATCTCCTCGTGCCATAGAGCCAATTACCCAAGCCTTGGTGACCACTTTCTGGTCCTCAAAAATTTTTCTGATTTGATGTATCGGAAGCTTGTAAGGTTTAGATCTGGTCTCAGGGTTTATACCATATGCGATTTCCTGCTCTGCAGCTATGATCGCTTCCCGGCCTGTTTCATCCTGGCCATATTCATGAATGAGTCTTTCATTCAGAAACCGTACGATAAGAGGTTGAGCCTCTACCTGGTAAATATTGGCTAGCTTTTGGATTACCTCCTTTGATAATGGCCGCTGCCCTCTCTCCATTTTACTCAGGATTGCCACATCTATGTCCAGCATGGCTGCTACCATTCGAAGTGGCCAGTTTTTTTCTTTCCGGAGTTGCCGGAGCCGGTCCCCAATGGTGATTTTTGACATAATTTTATTTGACAATATTTGTCAAAAATAAACACGTTTTCGGTAAAATCTAAATTTAGAAAACAGGTTTATGCTAATAGAGATTAGTCTGTTGGGTTGTACGAAATAGCTGAAGTAAAAGAAGAAAGGTTATGGCAAAGAAGGCACATCTGCATTTTCAAAAAAACGATGTTAAGCGTAGGCTTTGCCTACGTTTGTGTGTTGGCCAAACTCCGTTTGGCGTAAAAGTTTTGTGTTGTTTTTACTAGCTTATAGGATTTGCTCGGATTGGATGGAAAATAAAATTAGTATACAATGATTTCGCTTTCATGTGCAGGTTGATTTTCCTTAAGAGAGGTTTTCTCACCAGATATTTCAACTCCTTCAGAGTTGAACGGAAATATATGTTTGTTCATGACCATGGGTAGGAATTGGACGGATTAAGTCCCATCCAATTCCTACCCATGGTTAATGATGTGAAATCCCTTCAGGATTCAGATTTGTACTTTTTATGCCCCAATTATTATCATACCTCTTATCTTCAATTGCTTCTGATACCACTTACCACATTTACCATTTTTACCACATTTACCGAATACCGAATACCTCCTCCTCCACAGGAATAACTTTGAGAAATCTCCAACTCCAAATCAGGAAAGATCCCAATCTCAACGAACCCCCAATTCCTCCCCCTTTCTAACTACCTTTGTACCCCTTTTTAAGATACACTGGCCGGATCCGGAACTAAAAGAAAACAAATCATTGAACCCAAGGACGCCTGGATAGAGATCACTGGCGCCAAAGAACACAACCTCAAGTCAATTGACCTGCGCATCCCGCGTGAAAAACTGGTCGTCATCACCGGCATCAGCGGCAGCGGCAAGTCCTCCCTCGCCTTCGACACTATTTACGCAGAAGGCCAGCGCCGCTACCTGGAGACCTTCTCAGCCTACGCCCGCCAATTCCTCGGAGGGATCGAAAGGCCCGATGTAGAAAAGATCGACGGGCTGAGCCCCGTTATCAGCATCGAACAAAAAACCTCTGGATGGAACCCACGGTCCACGGTCGGGACGATCACCGAGATTTATGACTTTTTGCGATTGTTGTATGCCCGCGCTGCCGATGCGTATTCTTATGTCACCGGCGAGAAGATGGTCCAATACACAGAGGATCAGATCCACCAAAGTGTCCTCGAACAATACGCCAACGATAAGATCATCATCCTGGCACCCGTCGTCAGGGGCCGTAAGGGCCACTATCGCGAGCTCTTTGACCAGCTTCGCAAACAAGGCTACAATAAGGTGCGGGTCGATGGTGAGATCCTCGACATCAGTCCCAAGATGCAGGTCGATCGGTATAAAACACACGATATTGAACTCGTGGTAGATCGCCTGTCTGTGCAAACAGATAAAGAAGCCCGCATCACCAGCAGCCTTTCCTCCGCTTTGCGTATGGGTGAGGGTATGCTCATGGTCATGCGAAACACGGAAGTTACACCGCGCATGTATTCCCGTCAGCTCAT
>JANPKZ010000094.1:0-41705 GCA_031426295.1 Saprospiraceae bacterium | reverse complement strand
GAATGGATATCGATCGATAAAGAAAGCACTGGAACGTTATCGAAATAGGGTGGAAGATTGCGCAGAACTTATGGGAATTAGATCTATATTAAAAAAATAGAAGTGATTAGCCCTGCCCTTCAAAGGGGGAGAATTTTTTCGTGAACTCAATGCTCAATCTTTGAAGAACAGTACGATCATCCGAACAGGATAAATCATGACTACCCCTTTGAAGGGGGGCGGGGGGATGTCAGTGTCTCTGCAAAACCCCTAAGACTATCAAATCTCAAATCCACATCCGGATGTTGTATAACATCACCACTCTGCGAAGAAGTTATCATCGCCGTATACGCTCCAATATTTCTTCCCAACTGCATATCGCTCATCTTGTCACCAACCATGATCGATTTGGAAAAATCAATCTCGGGATACATGTGTGCTGCATCCAATGGCATGCCAGGATTGGGTTTGCGCTCGAAGTGCTTGTCGTCAACGATGGGGCAATAGTATAATGCATCGATCATACCACCAGCTTCTTCCAGTTCATCAATCATGTACTGATGGATGTCGCTCAACGCCTGGTGATCCATCAACCCTTTACCAATACCACGCTGGTTGGTAACGATGATTATTTTTCCAAAAATTGAACTCAGATCACGTATAGCATCTTTTGCTCCGGGTAAAAACTGAAATTGTCCACGGTGCGTGACATAACTTTCATCTATATTTTCATTGATGACACCATCACGGTCAAGAAAAAGTGTCCAGGTTTCATCAATCGCTTGCAAAGGAATTTCAGGATATTGAAGTTCGGATTGGGCGCGTTGATAATCTACAGGTATGCCGATGTCGATAAAATATTTGTCCTGAATGACACCGGTAAAAATGGTTGAAACAACATATTGTTCCAGGTATTCTTTTTCAAAAGAAAAAATGGCAGGAAATGAGTGTTTTTCAAAATCAAATTTATTCAGCACATATATACCCCCATTTATATTTCCTTCTTTTTCAAATTGTTTTTCTTTAAAAGAAGTCACACGATGATGCGAATCCATTTCTACAACTCCATACCGATCAAATGATACCATCGGCTTGAGTGCCAGGGTACATGCAGCTTGTGTGTGCATATGGCGGTCAGAAAGTTCGTCAATATCAACACGGAATAATGTATCACCATTGACGATCAGGATATCACGAGTTGCTGTTTTTGAAAGTGCCAGCGTAATAGCACCACCCGTTCCTAATGGTTCACTCTCAATACTTGTGCTGTAATTAAGATATCCAAATTGGGCTTGAAGAAATTCTTCAATAACCGCATGCCGGTATCCGAGAGAAAAAATAAGATGTTCAACACCCTGGGACAACAGGTGACGAATGACATAGGTGAGAAATGGTTGTCCGGCAACAGGCGCCATACATTTTGGCAGATCCGGTACTTCACCTTGCAGACGTGTACCCAGACCTCCTGCTAATATGATGGCTTCTCTAATCAAAATATTGAGTTTCGACCAGCTCACAAATAATGTGACCAGTCATGATATGACTTTCCTGGATGCGTGGCGTATCGTTAGAAGGAATATTTAGAAGGAAATCCACCTCCCCTTTCATAAGACCACCGGTCTGACCCGTAAAAGCAACAGTCACCATACCTTTGCGCTTCGCTTTTTTGAAAGCTTCAATTATGTTGATGGAATTGCCACTGGTAGATAATCCGATCAATACATCCCCCGGCTGCCCTATTCCTTCAATAATCCTGGAGTACACATGTTCATACCCATAATCATTAGCTACAGCTGTAAGATAGGATGTATTGCAATGAAGCGCTTCTGCAGGAAGGGCAAGACGATCTTTATAAAAGCGACCAGAAAATTCTGCAGCGAGATGTTGTGCATCGGCAGCACTACCACCATTGCCACAAAAATAAACGCGGTTGCCAGCCCTGAATGCGATTACAAGTTCTGTTATTACAGCTTCTATGGTAAGTAAAAGATCCGTAGAAGTCAGGATCTGGTTTTTAACAGCAACTGATTGTTGTATAATTTCTTTTATACGCTCTGTCATAATTTTTCTTCTCACTCATTATCAGATCGACCATCGCGTCAATCCATGTTCTACAAAATGATAACGACGATAACTGCCCCCGAAACGTTCCAGTTGCCGGATTACTTCATATTTTGAATTACCGGGACAATAGAACACCATAAATCCTCCACCACCGGCACCAGATATTTTACCACCTGTCGCACCGGCTTTCTTTGCAGTATCATAAATTTCTTCAATCAACGGATTGCTGATGCCTTCTGCCATTTTTATTTTTTGCTGAAAGCCATAATCCAGGATCTCCCCAATCATATTCAACTTCCCTGTCAGCAAAGCTTCCTTCATCATCAATGCTTGTTGTTTAAGCTGATGCATCGCTTCAATGGCAACTTCATTTTTCTGCGTCACATTGCCCGCCTGGCGTTCAATAATTTTTGCAGAATTACGACTGGTGGAAGTATAGTATAAAATGAGATTGTGATCCAGCTCAAACAGATATTCCTGCTTGATGCGCAATGGATTCACCAAAACCCGATCATCAGCAAAAAATTCCATAAAATTCACACCACCGAAAGTCGCTGCATATTGGTCCTGTCTGCCACCTGCAAAATTGAGATCCTTTCGTTCTATTTCATATGCATAATGAGCGATATCATAGTCGCTCAAAGGCAGTCTCAGCATTTCTGCAAATGCCCCCACGATCGCCACCACTAATGTGGAAGAAGTCCCTAATCCTGAACCTGGAGGCGCATCAACAAATGTGGAAAGCTTGAAGCCCTTTTCCTTCAATCCATGATCCTTCAGGATCCGGTTGAATACACCTTTTAGCAGGTCAAGCGAATCATTGACAGGCATTTCCCGGAGCATCGGATGCGATTCGGTCTGATCCTGATCGATGGCATGCAATATGATTTCAGGAGAATCGATGAGTTCAATAGTGGCGTAGGCATATAGTGATATGGTCGCATTAAGGATCGCCCCTCCATAGAGATCGCTATATGGACTGACATCCGTGCCACCGCCCGCCAAACCTAATCGTAAAGGTGCTTTGCTTCTGTAGATCATATTTAATAAACCTCAGGGTCCGAATGCTGCAAAGAATATTCCAATTATCCGGTAGTTCCTGCAGCCAGGGATTTGATGGAGTCCACCAAATTTGACCATGAATACTTTTGCTTTTCGGTACGAAGATGAGGAATAAAATAATCATCGCCCATTTCATAAAATCGTAAAATGGCATCCGCAATGGATGCAGGCTCTGGCTCAGCTACAAGGCCTACTTTTTCATGAGGCACCAACGAAGGAAGGCTGCCTACATTGGTGACTATCATAGGTTTGTCAAAATGGTATGCCAGCGGTGTCACACCACTCTGAGTGGCACTTCGATAAGGTTGTATGACAAGGTCCGCAGCACTCAGATAATATCTGACCTCCGAATCAGGAATAAATTCTGTTCGCAGAATTAATTGATCCTGGATTCCCAACCTGTTGATCTGGTCCGTATACACATTTTCATCTTCATAAAACTCGCCTGCTACCAGCAATTTTATGCCTGATCTTTTTACACGATCATCTGACATCGAATCCAGCAGGATATCAAGACCTTTATATTTCCGGATAAACCCAAAGAAGAGAATAATTTTTAATGAGGGATCAATTTGTAAATGCGTACGCGCGTCCATTTTTGAAACACCTTCGCCAAAATTATCGTACAGTGGATGGCTTACCTGTTGAGCCGGTTTTTGATGTTCGATTTTCCTGAGATCATTCATGACTTTTTCACTCATGGTGATGAAAGCATGAATAGGGCTGATAAAATATTTTGTAAACGCATCATCCCCCGGACGTTTTTCATGTGGACTGATGTTGTCAGCGATGCAAATAATTTTCGTGTGTTTGTTTTTTCTGACTCTTCTCAGGATCGTTCCAAGTGCAGGACCCATAAAAGGTAACCAGTATCGAACTACAATGATATCCGGTCTCAGTTTCTTCAGTTCATTTCCCACCGAGATCCAATTCAATGGATTGACCGAATTGATAGCAGACTTTATTTTAATTCCTGCCGGAGCAGGTTCGTCAGTAAACTGTGAAGTCCCCGGAAAAAAAATGGAAGGATATTGAAGCGAGTACGAATAGATCATACAATCATCACCCTGATCTGAAAATTCTTTGCACAGGCGGTGATCGAATGTGGCGAGGCCACCACGTAATGGGTGGGCAGGGCCGATGATGATCACTTTCGTTGTTTCCTTCGATTCATTCATTTATCTAGTGTTTACAATTGTCAATGTTTACTCGGTATTCAGTATTCGGTATTCAGTATTCAGTATTCGGTAAAAAGGGTATTTAGTAAATGGTATCCGTTAGATAGCATCCCAGATTGTTCAAAAGGCAGGGGTAAACCCTGCATTATTAGGAGATTCTCGAATACTGAACACTGAATGATGTTTAAACTGAATACTGAATACTTTAACTCATCTTGAGAATCATTTAAAATTGGTAAATCAAATGAGCGGGCAAAATCTCTCACGTTGACCCTTACATCTTTCTTCCATTCTTCCTTTTATATTTACCTCATATACTCATCAAATGAAAATCAGTTACATACTGCCATTCCTCTTAATCACGGTTTGCCTCTCCGCGCAACCGATCGCAAAAGTAACCCCTTCTGCGGGAGAAACACTCCCTGGCTGGGCTATCCGTATGTATGGCGACCACCCCAATATATGGCAAGTCGATGATGAATACAGGATCTGGAGGAAATCCAACCCTGATATAAAAACAACATTTACCCAATACTATAAAAAATGGCGGCGAGATGTAACACCTTATATTGATCAGCAAGGTTTTGAAAAAAGACCAACTGCACAGGACTTTACTAAATTTCAACAACGGCTTACAGATACTAAAAAGAATAATACAAATCCCAATTTTAACCGGCAGGGTGGTAATTGGTCAGTTCTTGGGCCAGTGGAAACATTTAATACCAATACAGGTCCATCACCACTGGCGAAATCCTCACAATCCAATATTTATTGTCTGGATCAGTCATTGTCCAATCCAGAAATTGTGTATTGTGGTACAGAAGGTTCAGAGATCTATAAAAGCACGGATCGTGGACTAAACTGGTCTTGTATTTCACGTGACATTAATATTTCTGCAGTTACTGCGCTGGAAGTTCATCCCACGAATCCGGAAATTGTATTTGCAGGTGAGCATAGCAGGATCCATAAATCCATTGACGGAGGATTGCATTGGTCCCTTGTGTTTGAACATCCAGATGCATATCCAAATGAAATATTAGTCAATCCGTTACGTGATACAATAGTACTTGCTGCGACACAAGCGGGACTTTACAGAAGTTCTGATGCAGGAGAGACCTGGAAGCGCATTCTTGAATTCCCCTGTTATGATATCGAATGGAAATCTGATAATCCGCAAGTTGTATTTCTGGTGCGTAATGATCCTGCTGGAGGTATTTGTCGTTTTTATAAATCTGAAGACGCAGGTTTAACCTGGAATGTAAGAGATACCGGTTGGTATTTTTCAGATCTCGAAGGCCGCTTTGATGGCGGTGCAAGACTTGCAGTAACTAAGGCTGATCCGAATCGAATATACGCTGTATTGATTGGTGAAGCAAAAACTGATGATTCGGGATTCATTGGTATCTATCGATCTGATGATGCAGGTGAAACTTGGACATTACCCAATCCTCCTGCAGGTGGACCGTGGGATGAAATCAATCATCCGAATATGGCTACGATCGGTCGTACTGGTGGATATCACCAGGGCTATTACAATTTAGGCTTTGATGTCTCGGATACGAATGCTGATTATGTCATGGCAGGATTTCTGAATCTCTGGTATTCAACAGATGGTGCGGCGACATTCACCTGCATCGGTGGATATTGCGGCAATGATTTTAATTATGTGCATCCCGATTGCCAGGAAATAGAGATCAATAACGGTGACATATGGATGACAAGCGATGGCGGTATCGAATATTCAAATGATTTTTTTGAAACACATTACGCGCGCAATCGGGGGATTACCGGATCCGATTATTGGGGTTTTGGTACCGGATGGAATGAAGATATTCTTGTTGGTGGTCGCTATCACAATGGTAATTCGGGTTGGCATGAAAACTGGATGCCCGGTGAAGTACTAAGTCTTGGTGGTGGAGAAGCTGCAACAGGATATGTCAATCCGGGGGAAGGTCGCATCACGTATTTCTCTGACATCGGTGCTGTAGTTTTGCCCGAATCACAAAATGGTTATGCGGAATATTTTTCAACGGGAAAATATCCAAATGAAAGTTATTACGACGCGGAAAGTGGTGAAATGGAATGGGATCCGCTGTCATGGAATACCTATTATGTCACCAATGAAAATAAAATCTGGAAAACAACAGATGGTGGTGCATCATTTATTGTATTGCATGAATTTGGTACAGATGTGAATGCCAGGACGATGAGTTTTGAAATCAGCAGGAGAAATCCAAAGGTGATGTATTTATTTCAGCGTGATGAATATACATGGGACCCGGGTCTGCTTTGGAAAACAATTGATGGTGGTGAGACATGGGATCAACTCACACTTCCTCCGGGTTATGCAAGAAGAGCCTTGCTTGCTCTAAGCGCAGAAGATGAAAACCGAGTTTGGATTGCGTATGCAGATGGTAATGATGGAGAAAAAATTTATACCTCTTATAATGGAGGCACGGATTGGGAAAATTTAAACACACCCGGACTAAGTGGTGAACACATCAGTTACATACTGCATCAAGGTGGCACAGATGGTGGTCTATATCTTGGCACATTCAGAACAATCTGGTATCGCGATGATACTATGATTGACTGGATGCCATATCAGGATGGATTGCCTGCGCAGATAGCAACCTGTATCCTGCGGCCATATTATAAAGAAAACAAACTGCGGCTGGGTGCTTATGGAAAAGGCATATGGGAAGCCCCATTTGCTGTTAATTCAAGACCAGTAGCACAACCGATGGTCAATAAACGAATTACATCTTGTCCGGGAGATACGATCAGATATGATGATTTTTCGATGTTATCGCATGATGGGGCTACATGGGAATGGACATTTAATGGAGGTGTTCCATCTACATCCAATCTAAGAAATCCGAAAGTTGTATATCCGTATCCAGGTTTGCATGATGTGAGTCTGAAAGTGACAAATCCGCATGGTTCATCAACGAAGACTGTTGAAGGAATGATCGAAGTACTGGATCCTGAAATTGGTGAGATACCTCCGTTTATTGATTTTGATCTGGATGATGAATTTTTTACGATCAGTAATCCGGACGATGGTATAACCTGGGCACCAGTCAGCCTCACAACATGTAATACGGAAGGCGATACAGCGTATGTTGTGGACAATTATAATTACAGCAGTTATGGACGTGACGAGATCATCCTGCCGGTCAATATGGATTTAACGCTGGTGCAGGATGTTAAGCTTTATTTTAAAGTAGCATACGCTCCATACTTCGATGGTAATTTCTTTATTGATTCCCTAAAAGTGTTAGTGTCAAATACATGCGGTGGTGCGTTTAAAACAATTTTTAGAAGTGGTGGTGCAGAACTAAGTACAACTGCCAGTGGTATTGGCCCGGATGAATTATATGAGTATGATGTCTTTTCACCTCAGTCGTGTGAAGAATGGCGTCTTATCGAACTTGACCTTTCACCTTATGCAGGACAATATATTACAGTGAAATTTTTAAACCAGTCGGGATATGGCAACAACATGTATCTCGATGATATCTTTTTGGAAAGCACACTTGTAGGCATAAATGCAGAAAAAATAAAGCAGAAAATTTCCCTGCATCCCAATCCAACTTCTGCCAATGTGACTATTAAAGGAGAAGATGTCATGAATGGAAAATTCCATTTGACATTATTTGCCTCAACAGGAATTCCTCTTCTCAAAAAGGAGATTGAAACAAACGGTAAAGGTTGGAAAGAAACTGTCCGTCTCGAGCATTTGCCAAATGGATTGTATTTCGTGGAGTTAGTGGATGATGATGGAAAAATTTGGATCGAAAAATTGATCAAGAATTAATTCTTCACCTGCCAATACCTTTTGTAACCATCAGACTGCTTTTTTCCTGCTCGCCAACGCCATATAGTATATCGGAATTCCAATGAAAACAATTATCAACCCTGGCCAGGTAAACTGGGGCTTATAAATAATCAACAGCACACAGAAAGTTATTCCCATGAGGATATAGATAATCGGTAGTACCGGATATCCAAATGCTCTATAAGGCCGTGGAACATCAGGTCGTTTTTTACGCAAAATAAAAATGCCGATGATGGTCAATACATAAAAGATGACAACCACGAAGGAGATCATATCCAGTAATTGTCCATATCGTCCACTGATACTCCAGAGACACGCGATGAAGGCCTGCACCCATAATGACCATTGGGGAACAGAAAATTTATTTAATTCTCCGGCAGGCTTGAAAAACAATCCATCTTTTGCCATCGTATAATACACACGAGCTCCTGCAAGGATCAAACCGTTATTACAACCAAAGGTGCTGACCATGATCATCAAGGCGATGATCACAGTTCCGATGTTTCCAAATATCACATTGGATGCTGCCACTGCTACACGATCTTTATCTGCTGCTGCAATTTCTTCCATCGGAAGAACGGCAGTGTACATCACATTTGTGAGAACGTACACGATTGTCACGATGAGCGTACCGAGGAATAACGCCAACCCAATATTTCGTTGCGGATTTTTTACTTCCCCTGCCACGAAAGTGATATTGTTCCATGCATCGCTGCTGAAGATTGATCCTACCATCGCTGCCGCAATCGCACCGAGTGCCGCCGCCATGGTATAGTTGGTCGTACTTCCCAAGGCATGCAGGTTCCAGCCATCAGCCCAGTTGGCAGCCCAGATATCCCCTTTGAACATGATGAAGCCAAACAGGATCAGGCCGAATAGACTCGCCAGCTTGGTCACTGTGAATGTCGTCTGGATCATCTTGCCGCTTTTGATGCCTCGCGTATTGATAAAAGTTAATAACAGGATGAGGAGGATGGCGACAAGTTGTGCGGGAGATATTTTTAGAAAACCGAGATCCAATGCAACAAGGTCTTCACTGACCCCAGGCACGAGATAGGCGAGAAATTTTGCAAAAGCAACACCCACAGCAGCAATCGTGGCTGTTTGAATCACCGCGAAAAAACTCCAGCCATATAGGAAAGCCATCAATGGGTTGAATGCTTCCTTGAGATATACGTACTGCCCGCCAGCTTTCGGATACATGCCGCTCAATTCGCCATAGCTGATCGCTGCGGTCATCGTCATAAAGCCTGTGATGAGCCATACAGCGATGAGCCATCCGGCACTGCCTACGTTGCGGGTCATATCGGCGCTGACGATAAAGATCCCGGAACCGATCATGGAACCGGCGACGATCATGGTAGCATCCATCAGGCTTAGGGAGCGGACGAATGAAGTTTGTTCTTCCTGCATACGGGTGATTTTGGTGAAAGATAAAAAAGGTTGGCGGTTAAGGGGCAGGGAGTGAAGAGCAGGAAGCATGGGGCAGATGGCGGGTAGCTGGGAGCTGGGTGTAAAGGAGCAATGGAACAATGGAGCAATGGAACAATGGAACAATGGAGCAATGGAGCAATGAAGAAGGTAAGTAAGGAACTTAGAAATAAAGGAAAAGGATAAAGGATAAAGGATAAAGGATAAAGGATAAAGGATAAAGGATAAAGGATAAATAAACAAAGCAAACTTCAGAACTAAGTTCACGTCATGTTATATATACGGCATATACGTAGAAACATTTTTAAATTTGGGCTACATCCCCTGTAAATGCTGGGAATGTATATACGGCATATACTTTATGATACAATTTTTGTCTATGACAAATTGTGTCTGTTTGTTCGCTATTCCTGCATGGCGCAAATGACAAATTGTGTCTGTTTGTTCGCTATTCCTGCATGGCGTAAATGACAAATTGTGACCGTTTGTTCGCTATTTATGCAATGCGCGTTAACTCCCCTGCTTTTTAAAACTGGCCACAATCCAAATGTTATAGACAAGGAGAAAAGGCAAGGAGAAAATTGAAACAATAGAATAGACCACCGCGAATAACAGGAATCCAATCAGTGATATGATGTCAGTGAATGTGGCCCTGGTTTCTTTCGGATATTGATCAAGTTGTAACAAAGCTCTTAACTCTCTTATAGATGTGTTCAGGACTTTGTCTTCGGAATACAAGTTGTGATAAAAATTTTTTGTGCGGCGTCCGCGTGCATAGGCCTGGATAATTTTTTTTGGGTTGATCAGGCATCCCAGAGCGACGCCGGATGTATTGATCAGGAAAGCTGCCCAATAGTTGCGGCAACCAGAAGCAATTTCCCACGCACTGATCTCGGACTCACCTAAAAAATGAGAAGCGGAATAGCCTGTGACAAGATGATGGATGTCATGCCATAATACAGCTTTGCGGCGGGCATCGAAATTGGGTATGTAGAAATGGACTCCTTTCATGATATCCATCTTTACGACAGGGCTACTTTGACCACCATCCATGCCAAGGTTGTTGGTTGCGTAGAAGGTGGGGAGAAGTTGGGCTGGGGTCTGAGTACCTGAGTGTGTCATGGGTATGATGATTTCGACGAGTCAATGATTGCAATGCACGGCAAGGTACGACCCCTTCAGGGTCGGCGAGAGGGGATGAGTACATCTCTCCCACGGGTTGCACCCGTGGTTAATGACATACAACCCCTTCAGGGTTGAGATCCAACTCTCTTACTCTCTCACTTCTCTCACTCTCTCACTTCTCTCACTTCTCTCACCTCTCAACAGGATAAAATACACCACAACTACGAGAGCGATTCCTGAAGTGGTCGCGAAAGCCACCGTGGCGCCAAACTGGAACCAGATAAATCCTGTCAACGCACTGGCGATGAACGCGCAGATACTTTGAAATCCGGCAAACATTCCGATGGCCGTAGCGGTGTCTTCTTTACTTGTGATATTGCTAATCCAGGCTTTTGCAATTCCTTCAGTACACGCAGCGTAAATGCCATAGAGAAGGAAGAGCCCAAAATACAGTGGGACGTTTACGCGGAGGGTCATGCCAAAATATACAATCGCAAAGATGGAAAGACCAATAATGAACGTGCGCTTCAATCCAATCTTGTCGGCCATAATGCCTATCGGAAATGCAATAAGTGCATACACGAGATTATAGAATATGTACGCCATGATCACAACGGAATCACCCCACCCCGCTTCCTTCATCTTAAGCAGGAGAAATACATCACTGCTGTTGAACAATGCGAAGAGCAATAGACCGATTACGACCTTTCGATACAATGCAGGACTCTTTTTCCAATAATGTAAAAATGAAAAGAAGGAATACTTTTCTTGGGCAGTGCTGTCCGTATTCTTTTTCTTGTCTTTTAATAACAATGACAACAAAACTGATAATACACCCGGAATTACAGCCAGGAGAAACAGGGTTGTATAATCTTTTGGATAATAATTGAGATAGATCAATGCAGCAGCCGGACCCAATACAGCACCCATCGTGTCAAGTGCTCGATGAAACCCAAAGACTTTTCCTTTCGTCTGCGGTGTAGCTTCATCTGAAAGGATCGCATCGCGTGCACCTGTACGCATGCCCTTCCCTACTTTATCAAGTGTCCTCGCAAAAAATACCCATAGCGGATATACAAAGACTACCATGAGCGGTTTTGATAATGCACTCAGCGCATATCCCCATTGTACAAATGGCATCCGTCTTCCGGTGCGATCAGACATGTTTCCAAAATATCCCTTTCCGAAACCTGTCACCGCATCAGCAATCCCTTCCAGTATACCGATCAGTACAATTGAAAAACCAATACTCTTGAGATAGATCGGCAAGACCGGGTACAACATGTCACTCGCCATGTCTGTCAAAAGACTTACCAGCGATAATACCCAGATCGTGCGTGTCAGAAATTTCAATGTATCAAAGCTTCATGATCTTCCTGGTCTCCGTTGTCTGTCCTGAAATGAATGTAAGCATATACATCCCCGGAACTTTATCCTTAAATGGTATCGAAACCTTTTCAAACATTTCTGAAGAAAGGATCACATGGCCAACGGGATCAATAATCTCAAGCTCAATGCCTTTTGTATTCCCCGGATATTCAATAATCAATTCATCACCTACCGGATTCGGAAATACTTTTATGGCAGCAAATGGTGAGACTTGCTCCGTTGCAGTTGGAAATATTTCAATAGTATTTGAGCGATCAGAAATACAACCACCTAACGTTACCACAACAAAATATTCACCTGCATCGGTCGCGAGATAATCCTGGCTGTTCGCCCCATCTATGATCCCGTTTTGATTATACCATTGGTTTCCTGAAGGCGCATCAGAATGCAATATGTTATTACTCTCTGTGATGACAGGTGTAGGCGGATCACTTACAGGAAGTATTGTAACATGTTCTGAAGGCAATGACGGACAACCAAACTGGTTAGAAACACGATATTCATACTCCCCTGGTTCAAGGTCGTCGAGGATATAATCTTCCGAACCACCATCCAGCACAAATTCCCCATTGATAACATCAATCAATACCCACATACCGTCCGGCATGTTTGAAAAATGTACGGAGCCTGTACCAACAATACAATTCGGTTGGATTACTTCTACAATTGTGGGAGCATCCGGTTCCTGATACAAAAATATTTTACGCGTGTTGAGATCTCCTTCGCAATCATGAAGCATCGCGCGCACACTCACTTCATTCTCCTCTGCCGGAAATTCGTAGTCAACATAGATGCTGTCGGTTGTACTGGCACCAGTCAATCCATTTGATAATATCCATTCATACGAGGTCGCTCCCGGAACAGGTTCGATATAATATAACACACCTGTTTCCCGGTTACAGACAACATTGTTTCCATTAATTTGATCAGGAGCTTGCAGTGGCGGACTAACTGTCACCTGGCTCGTATTGGAATACACTGGTACAAATCCCAACTCGGTTACTTCTGATCTGTAATAGGTTGTCGATGTTAAAGGTGGTGTTTCGTAAGTATCTCCATTTCCATTACCCGGTACATTCGTCCACTCATTTAAACCATCCGGTGATTGCTGCCATTGTATACGACCCACTGCTCCATCGAGTGTCAGGGTCGTAGTATGACCAACGCATATAAAGGGATTATTACCAATATTTCCCGGATCAGGTGATGGAGCAGAATTAAATCTGTATGTCCTTCCTGCATCCGGCTTTGGTCGTTCAGGAGGATTTCCAAAACCAAATGCATCTGTTACAGGATAATTGGTATCAGAAAAAGTCGCACCATCCCATGATTGTGCTGAACCCTTTTGAACTGTGACCAATTGATGATTTTTATTTCCACCACCTTTCAAACCAACTGAAGCTGTTTTAAAGTCAGAAAAATTTGTAGTAGGTATCCAGTCACCGTACACAAATTCAATCATGTTGGATGATTCGTACAGGCGAACCTGAAATTCCATCGACTCGTATTGGTATGGAGTAGATGTCGTCCATTCCCGGATCCCTTTGTATTGAATAATGCATACGCGTTGCGGAGCAACACCTGTTGTGTGCAAACGGAATTCAAGACCATCAGGACCCGCATCGAGATCATGATTGAATGGAATGATCAGATCTGTATCTGCCGGATCTTCACTATCAAAAATTCCATCGTTAAGTGATTGTGCGCCATTAAAAAATAAATTATCCTTTGAAGTTGGCGTATTGCCAAGCTTAATAAAGCCATTGGTATTTAAAATAAATTGTGTGAATTCCTGGCAATGATATCTGAATGTAAAACCTATCTCCTGCGGTTCCGAATTGGCATCATCAGTATCATCTGTTTCAATAATGATCCCTTCATTAACGAGACCTACATAATCGCCGGCCACATTCTGGGCATTGGTCGCTACATAATTCAGGTACGAACATGGGTCAGATCCTATCACCCGCAATGAATAATCTTCCACATCACCCCAGTCTGCCAGGCCGCAAGCCTCATCATTCGGGCCATTGTCAGTATCATGTAAACGAAATCTGATTCGCGTCAATCCAAGTGATGCAGTTGATGGAACTGAAATAGTTAAACCATATAATTGCTGTCCACCAGCTCCGGAAGCAAAAACCCGTTCATCATCATCTTCAAAATCACCGTCAATATTCCAATCCACCCAGATCAGTAATTCGTCTGCCTGGTATACATCTCCAGTTGTCACAGTGACTTCTTCAGGAATTCCTGTTTCAATCTCAATGATTCGAGACGTAAAATCACTGTAGCCACCTTCTTCCCATCCTGAGGTCTGATTCACACCGCCCATGGTCACATTGGTGATGTGCTCATATTTGTCAACAGTACCAGCTGTGCAATATTCTGTTTGGATCATCCTGTTACCAACCGGATCAGTTATAGCTGGTGTAGATTCTTCATCAATGGTAACAGACAAAAATTGTGCATCGAGGATGTTTCCGGGTGTAGCAAAATTTGATACGTCATATACAAGCCAGAAATTATTGATTCCTGGATTTAATACACGAGTACCTGTAAATGTCATTATCCCATCAGGAGCTATGAGCGTATCTCCGAATGGATGTAAAGTAGAAAAAGAAGAACCCGTACCTGTAGCATATAATTTCGCAGCGCTGATATCAGATCCAACAGAAGTTCCGGCTGTAGTGAATTTCAAAGATTGCACTTCGAGAGGAGACAGATTTCCATCCATCACAACTTCAGCTTTCAGGATCACCTGGTCTTTATGATCCGGGAACACGGGGCTAACATCCGGATGACGTGCCAGGGAAGACGCGTACGTCATAGGCTTGGGCTCATAGACAACCGGCGATTCCCAGAGACCTCTGCCATACGAAGCAGCACGCAACATGGATAGCTCCGGGTTATCATCATAATAGATTTCGATCTCACCCATTTTAACATTGGGCAATGCTGTATTATAAGCAACCCAATCATCAGTTCCTTTTTTAAAATAAACACCAAGCTCAGTCCCAACATATAAATGAGCTTCGGTGGGTGATTGTGCATTTTGCACTAATGAAACACAGGGAATTGGTGGAAGTCCTTGTGAAATATTTGTCCATGATGTTTCACCATCTCCTAACTCATAGACACCTGGTGTAGAGTATCCGCTAAATGCCACATGCAAGATATTTGGATTACTAACATCAAAAGCAATTGACTGCACGCTTCCTTCACCTGTTGGTAAATCGTAAGTGATTTCCTGCCAGTTGCCACCACCATTCGTTGTACGCCATAAATGATTGTAATGCGCAGCACATATAATCTGGTTGTCTGTAGGTGCAATCGCCAGTTGTTGCAGATTACTTTCTCCAAATGAAGAAATGGGTTCCCATGAATCTCCCCGGTCAGTTGTTTTCCATACTTCCTGGTAACCAGCATACAATGTGGCAGGATCTGAAGGATCTATAATATATGGCGTGATCCATCCACCGTCGCCCGCTCCAGAAGGTGAAATATCACGCGCATTATCCCAATGATTCATTGTACGATCGATACGACCAAAATACAAAGTGGAATATTGGATGTCAACATCAGAATAATCGATCAGGCATTCCATACCATCACCACCCCGCACATCAGACCATTGACTACCTGACAATAATTTGGAGCCATTGTCCTGCAGACCGGTCATCACATCGCCATACTCTGTTTGTGACACACCAAGCTTATACATCTGGCTGATCATGATGCCATTTGTTTTATCTACCCACTGCGAACCATTATTTGCAGAAAAATAAATGCCTCCATCATTACATTCAAACAAGTCACCATTTGGACGAAATTTCAACATGTGTTTATCCGCATGTACTTCCTGCACATCCTGTCCTGCCCAATGACTGACAATAGACCAATTCACTCCGCCATCAACCGATCGCCATGTATTCACACCACCAACTAATAATATATCAGCATTCAGTGGTGATGCAGCAAGGCTCAGGTCATACCATCCCTGGCCACCACCATCATTACCATCAACAGCCCACGTAAGAAGATTTGCTGTGCTACGATCAAAAACCTGTTCATACGATGATCCGCCATTGATCGATTTCCAAATGCCTCTTAATCCACTATCACCTGATGATGCCACTGCATACACCCATGCCGGTTGATTAGGTGAGACAGCAAGCTCAACACGATTCGCTTCATCATCATGAAATGCCTGTGTCCAGCTTGTGCCATCATTCACTGATAAGAAAATATCGCCACCTTTTGTGGAGCCATAGAGAATACTAAAATCGCCAGGCTGATATTCCATATCGATAAATTCAGTGCCGGTTAATTCTTCATCCCATTTATCGCCACCATTTGTTGTTCTAAAGACACCTTGTGTCGTAGCAGCGAT
Source organism: Saprospiraceae bacterium (assembly GCA_031426295.1). GTDB lineage: Bacteria > Bacteroidota > Bacteroidia > Chitinophagales > Saprospiraceae > Opimibacter. The sequence goes on along the minus strand of JANPKZ010000094.1, from coordinate 25,243 downwards.
CAGAATATTTGGATTTGCCGGATCAACCAATAACCTGTTGACCATCTGCCCTTCACTGATATTATACGTCAGACCTGTTGGATTCCAAATAATGCCACCATCAGTTGATTTGAGAACGCCGATGCTCCTGTTGTCCCATCCATCGCGGTCACCTGTGGCGATATAGATTGTTTTGCTGATATCATAATCCTGCTGGATAATGATATCACTTACAGCAAGCACACCGTTCTGATCTGTCATACATGTCCATGTGGCGCCGTTGTCTGTAGTTACCCAAAGTCCACCTGCTGCTGCTCCGACCCAATATGTATTATTGTCTGAGGGATGAAAGGCGACACAATTGATACGACCAATACCGGCGTAACCTCCATTGGAAGTAACCGGACCCATTGGGCTCCAGTTGGCCGCGGGATGTGAGCGACGTACAAACCGGTCACAAATTTCCTGCGCAGTTTGTTTCGGAAACGCGCCAGTCTGTTTGTCGACAACGCTGAGCATCTGGTATTCCCAACGCTTAAATTGTTTCCAGCCGGCTGCCTTTACTTCTTTGCCATTGAGCTTGTAATAGCCGCGCTGAATATTAAATGGCTGCCAATAAGAATAAAATGCCTGCTGATAGTCAAACAGTGTTAATTCGTGATTTGCTTTATTTGTCGGCAGGTTTTTCAACCACGGTTGGGCGTGTACGGAGCAAAGAAAGAACAGGCTGATAAAGAGCAGTGAGCGTATTTTCATACAGGAATGGCTGGTTTTTGCAAGTTGTAATGTCTGGTCCGGGGGTATGCGGTTGCAAAATAAATAAAAGTACGAAGTACAAGGTTTGAAGTACGAACTGGTAAGCGGTAAGTGGTAAATAGGTAAGCGGTAAATAGGGTAAGTGGTAAAAAAGTAAGTGGTAAATGGGGTAAGCGGCACTCACAACTCACAACTCACAACTCACAATTCACGATTCACGATTCACGACGGGCGATCGATGGTTGTATGAAATCCCATAGATTACCGTACAGGTCTTTGAAAACTCCCACGATCCCGTAAGGTTCCGTGACCGGACCACGAACAAACTCCACACCTTGGCTGATCATCTGATCATAGTCCCTGTGAAAATCATCCGTGTAGAGAAAAAGAAAAACACGTCCACCGGTTTGATTGCCAACGCGGCTTTGCTGATCGGGATTGGATGCTTTTGCCAATAAAATATTACATGCATTTCCCTCTGAAGGTGCGACTACTACCCATCTTTTTTCCTCGCTCATTTTGGTGTCTTCGATGAGGATAAAATTTAATTTGTCAATGAACCATTGGATGGCTTCATCATAGTCGGAGACAATGAGGGTTACGAGAGCAAGATTTTTAGACATGAAAGAAAGTATGATTTTGGATTTTGGATTTTAGATTTTAGATTTTAGATTTTTTTTCATTAAAACAATACTGTTAAGCGTAGGCTGTGCCTACGTTTGTGTGTTTGCAAAATCTGTTTTGCAAATAATTCTTGCATACTGTTCACAACTCCCATCAAATCGGAAATTTGATGACACACAAACGTAGGCAAAGCCTACGCTTAACATGTACTTTTTTGGAAAATAAATCTGATCACAAAAAAGACTGAATTCTGAATATTGAATTAAAAATCTCTTCCAAACACCAACGTACTCCAGATACTTTCCCAGTCGGCTCCGGGATCATTGAGCAGACGGATCATATGGACAGTACTGATCATGTACAGACCCGGCGTGGCTGCACTGAAGGTTACTTCACCCCTGTTGTCCGTATAGCGAAAGTCAGTTTCTAAATCATTACCTTCTTTATGCCACCACTTAACCATGGTCTCTTCGAGTGGATTACCATCATATAAAACTTTAAAGGTGATTCCTTTTTCGATATCGTATTCATATGGGTTGTCCAGGGGAATGATCTCAAGTTCGAGGTCTGCTTTTTGCTTATATGTATGGTCTGCTTCAGCACCTGCCTGGATCAGCACCTTTGCGCAACGTTTGAACCGTTCGCGGCCAACATCAAATTTTTCATTATTGCTGTTGCGGTACTCATAAGCTTCCATGAGGCCATCTTCTTTCAGATAGGCTTCAAATTTTTTTGCGTCCATCTCGATAAAAGCACTGGTCGTGGTCAGGGTCAGCATATGTGTGCCCTCCTCATGCGGGATAAAATCCGGGAGATCAACAATGGCTTCTCCAGGTTCTATCGAGAGGAGGAGATCCTGAACATCATCATTATAAAAATGCTTGTAACTATTGACCCGACTGCCATTGCCTTTCCACTTCTCACCCGTAAATTTTTCACCGAGCATTGTGTACAGGGAGATCCGGTCACCAACACGTACTTTGGTGCGTGATGGCTGGATCCAGAATTCATGCGCCAGTATGCTGAGGCACATAACCAGGGATGTCATTGCAATGAGCAAAGCCCTTTTTTTCATAGCCCTTCTTGAGTGTGGGATAAAATTAAATCATCTCATCCTCTTTTGTCTACTTTTAACAGTACCAGTTCATTTATTTTGAGCATTCATAATGAGTAAAGGCACTGTACGCATAAAAAATAAAATCCGGATCAGGGAAACTGCGCAGTATGCTGCTGGCCACAAAGGAGTGAGGGTCGCCCTGTATCATGCAGTCAAAGAAATGGGCCTGATCAAATCGTGGAAGGCCTTAGCCACGCTTAACCAGGAAAATGGATTTGATTGTCCCGGGTGTGCATGGCCGGATCCTGATGATAAGAGGTCTCTCTTTGCAGAGTACTGCGAAAATGGGGCCAAAGCTGTAGCAGAAGAGGCTACGAATAAAAAGGTGGACCCATTTTTCTTTTCTCAAAACTCCGTCGATGAGATGCTCACCTGGACAGATTATGAAATAGGGAAAAGTGGTCGCCTCACACACCCTATGATGCTGAAGGAAGGCTCAAGATATTATGAACCTATAAGTTGGGCCGAGGCTTTCAAAATGATTGCTGCTCAACTAAATGAATTAAACAGTCCGGATGAAGCTGTATTCTATACCTCAGGAAGGTCGAGCAATGAAGCTGCTTTTTTGTGGGGGCTGTTTGCCCGTTCGTATGGCACGAATAACATGCCTGACTGTTCGAACATGTGTCATGAAAGTACGGGCGTCGCACTAAGCCAGACATTAGGTATTGGCAAGGGATCTGTCATGCTCGAAGATCTGCATAAGGCAGAGGTGATCATTGTGATCGGTCAAAATCCCGGAACGAATCATCCCAGAATGTTATCATCGCTGCAGGAATGCAAGCTCAATGGTGGAAAAATTATTACAATAAATCCGATTGAAGAAGCCGGACTGAAACGTTTTAAAAACCCACAGCACATTGCTGATTATTTTACAAAAGGAACTGTGATTACGGATCTGTTTCTCCAGGTAAAAATTAATGAGGATGTGGCTTTGTTAAAAGCCATCATGCTGGGTTTAGCTCAAATGGCAGAAGACGGTGATGATGTTTTTGATCATGATTTTATCAAAAATAAAACATCAGGTTTTGAAATCTTCATGAATGATTTGCACTCATATAGCCTGGATCAACTTGCCATACAATCGGGTGTAACGATTTCACAGATCAAAGAAGCTTGTGAAATATTGGCACCTGCAAAAAAAATTATCATCTGCTGGGCCATGGGTCTGACACAACACAAAAATGGTGTTGAGAATATTAAAGAATGTGTCAACCTTCTTTTATTAAAAGGTGCTATTGGAAAAGAAGGTGCGGGCGCATGTCCGGTGCGTGGTCATAGCAATGTGCAAGGTGACCGTACGGTAGGGATAATGCATCATCCCTCCGTCCAACTCAACCAGGCACTGAAAGATGAATTTGGATTTGACGCTCCAACTTCTACTGGTCTGGATACAGTGCATTGCATCCAGGCGATGCACGAAGGAAAGGCAAAAGTATTTATTGGTCTTGGCGGAAATTTTGTTTCTGCCGCTTCGGATACAAACTATACAATGAAGGCTTTGCGAAATTGTGAACTGACTGTTCAGATCAGTACAAAATTAAATCGCAGCCATCTCGTCACCGGAAAGACAGCATTGGTCTTACCAACATTAGGTCGGTCAGAAAAGGATGTAAAGAATGGTGAAGAACGAAAAGTGACAGTGGAGAACAGTATGGGAAAAGTGCATTCTTCACAAGGTCATCTGCGACCCGCTTCGGATGAGTTGATGAGTGAGCCGGAGATCGTTGCGCATATTGCAGATGTGACGCTTGGAAAAAAAGTAAAAGTTGATTGGCTGGCACTTGGTTCTGATTATCATTTGACACGCGATGCAATCAGTCGTGTGATCAAAGGATTCAATAATTATAATGAGCGTGTGGATGACCACGGTTTTTATTTGCCGAATAATGCACGTGAGGGAGATTTCTCAGCGCTTCCCGGAGGTCGTGCACAGTTTAGTGTTTGTGCATTGCCTTTTCATAATTTGAAGGCGGATGAATTTCTCATGATGACGATGCGGTCTCATGATCAGTTTAACACTACGATCTATGGGCTGCATGACCGGTACCGTGGTGTCTTTAATGAACGCCGCGTTGTATTTATGAATCCGGATGATATGGCTAAGCATAGTCTAAAAAACCTTGATCTGATTGATGTGGAAAGTAACTATGATAGTATCCTTCGAAGGGCGGAGAAATTTTTTGTAGTGCCATATGACATACCGAAGCAAAATCTGGCGGCATATTTTCCTGAGATGAATGTGCTGGTGCCAATCAATCATTTTGCGGTTCAGAGTAATACGCCGATCTCGAAGTCGGTGGTTGTAACGGTGAAAAAACTGTAGGAGCGGGGGCAAGGAGCGGGGAGCAAGGAGCAGTGAGCGAGGTGCAGAGAGCAGAGAGCAGAGAGCGAGGTGCAGAGAGCAGACCGACGATTATGGAGGTATTGGCCCAGGTGATTTGAGCCCCGTAGGGGGCGACATATTTGTAATCCATGGTGCACGCCAGCGGAGTCCGACCCTGAAGGGGTCGCACCTCTGTCGGTTCAGCAGACTTTCACAAACATCCGTCTATACATCTCTCCCCCACTTTCAAACACACACCTATACATCCCACCCGCTACAGGCACCAGTTTTCCCATCATATCAAATACCCGGATGTAAGCAGACGCTTCCGGTAGTACGATATAATCCCAGGCAGGACATGGATAGAAGTTTACAGATGTAATGTTTAAATTTCCAGGATACATTTTGCATTGACCATAAAATAGGTAAGGCCCTTTTCTTTGGAAGAATTATTCTGATCAATATCATATTCTATCAATCCATCTGAACCATATAACCGTATTTTGACCATCTTCCTTTTTTGTAAAAAACGTAATTGATCTTCGGTGATCTCAAATGTTGAATATGAATCCTGGAAATCTGAAGAAGAGCTAAGACGTTTTGAGCAATCGAAAGAACCTAAATACGGGAGCCTGGTAATTTCCCCATCATCTGTCATGATGAGCAACTCACTTTCATTATTAAAACAATGTTGGGTCTTCCTGACAAGTCTTACTCCAAGCGATGTGTAGCCGTCAATTTTCCTGAGACTAAACTTAACATATCCTCCTAGAAAAGTTGGCCAGCAAACCTGTACATCTTTCGTAATGGTGACCTGAATCTTTTCAAATTTATCGATCTCATTGCGATAGTATTTACATTGGCTGTAACCCGAATTGATCGCCAGCAGGGTGATAAGGACAACGAGGTATCTCATATTGCTGAAGATTTAAAAAGTGCAGGCTAACATAAAAAACTTAATTCTGGCTGATCCATTTCACCAGCAACCTCACTCCATACGCAGTAGCACAATAACTTTTTCCAAAACCATTCGCCTGGAAAGCCATACCCGCAATATCGAGATGCGCCCACGCAGGATGATCCGATGTGAAATATTCTAAAAACTTAGCCGCCGTAGTAGCGCCCGCATAGGGCTTTTCACTTAAATTTTTAATGTCCGCGATATCACTCTGCATGTCATCCTGGTACTCATCGTACATCGGCATGCGCCATACACGTTCGCCGGAAATATTTCCGGCAGCAGAAAGCTCAGCAGCGAGTGAATCATTATTTGTAAATAAACCCGCAGCCTGCGGGCCCAACGATGCAACAATGCTCCCCGTAAGTGTCGCCATGTCAATCATGACATCGGGTTTGTATTCTTTTACTGCATACGCCAAGGCATCCGCAAGGATGAGCCTGCCTTCAGCATCGGTATCAATAACTTCAATGGACTTTCCGAGATAAGATGAAATCACATCACCCGGTTTGATCGAAGTATTGTCAATACTATTATCGGTCAATGGCGCAATGGCCATGACATTTACTTTTAAACCTAATCTCGCACACGCCTCTACCGTTCCCAATGCTGCTGCTGCACCTGCCATGTCACTTTTCATATAGTGCATGTTCTTCGATGTCTTGATCGAAACACCACCTGTATCAAAAATGACACCTTTACCAATCAGCACAATTTTCCTGGTAGCTTCCGGATGCTGGTAATGCGTCACCACACAATGCGCTTCATATTCACTACCCCGGTTGACCGCAAGTAAAGCATGCATCCCCAGCTTCAGCAACTGTTCTTTATTGATCACATTCACTTTGTAATTGTAATCAGAAGCACTGTTCTCCGCCCATCGTCCTAACGCTGCAGGTGATTTATGGCTTGCAGGAACATTCACCAGCGTCATGACTTCGTGCTGCACTAGGCCGATCGTGATCCCATTTTCAGCAAACTGTGTAAATCCATGCGGAATAAATGAATGAACAGAGGATGTACTTTTTCTGCCATTCTCATCTTCGCCATTTTTGTATAGGCCCAGGTCATATTGACCTGCCGTCCATCCGGCAAATGCGGACTGTACAATATCAGTTGATGAGAGATGATGCACCATCAAACCTGTCCGAATCGAATTTTCATTTTTCGCCCGGATCGCAAGTTTTTTGCAGATGGAATAGATATTCGATTCTTTCAGCTTCTCACACTCGCATGCAATCAACACTTTGATACGTGTTCCTTTGTATTGCCCGTAAAAGAGAAGTGTATTGTTTTTTTTATTTGCCAGTAATTCTGAAACGGGTGGAAGTGTTTCAGCAGGGATCAGGAGTGACAATACTTCTGTGTGAAGAACGTCAAGCATCTCCTTAGATGCCGGGATACATAACATGTCTATAGTCCCCAGCAAATCATCCAGGGAAGCTAGCGTGCTTAACCGCATTTTTTATTCGTCTATATCAGAAAAGAACAACCATTTGACGGCGGCGGGAAAGATATCTCCCCAATATTTCTCCTGGTGCTGGCCGTTGGGATCAATTACTATATTAAAGGTAGTGAGTTTGCTGGAAAAAAAGCCATGCGACAATGCCTCGGCGAATTGATTTATATGCTGGCTCATGTACTTTGTCTCCTGTTCACCCGCATAAATAAACATCCGCATCGGGAGCGTATAGTTATACTTGAATGCATCGAAATAGATCTCATCCGAATACCAGAAGGACGGACTGAAGATCATCAGTTTTGAAAAATGTTTGGGATGTACGATACCGATATAAGCGCTGATCAATCCACCCATGCTGCTGCCTCCGATTCCGGTGTAGATCCGGTGTGGTTTGGTGCGGTAATGGTTATCAACGTAGGGTTTGAGCGTATCAATAATAAAACAGGCATAGTCCTTTCCCTGGCCTTCACCGAATTTGCGGTGGTGGTAAGGGCTGTATTCCTGGATCCGCTCTTTGCCACCATGGTCGATGGCGATCACGATCACATCTCCTGAGCCATCCTTTGCCATATCCTGCAGGTGGCGGTCAACGGACCAACTGCCAAAGGGAGCATCATCGGCAAATAAATTTTGGGCATCCTGGAGGTACAGGACCGGGTAACTCTTATCCGAATCATAATAATCGTGGGGCAAAAGTGCCCAGATACGCCGCTTTTTGCCCAGTTGGGGGATCTCGAACCCCTTGTCTATCAGCTCAATAATGGGATAGAACGGCAACGCCTGCGTGATCAGGCCTGATTGGCGTTTATGACTTCGTTCCTCCATATATTGAAAGCGGGGCGCAAATTAGGTAAACTTAGCCCAACTTAACAATGTGTCCGGCTTGTGGTTGCAGGCACGCGCATTACCCCTAGTGAGCCATATTGTCAACCTTTACAACCAGTTGATTCACAAGGTTTCGCAGATCCTCAATTTCCTTGTGCAGTTGTTCAATTAGTTCCTGCTGCTCCTGTATGGCTTTTACCAATGGGACGGTGAATTCTGCATAACGCAAACCCATGATCTCACCACTTTTATCTACACCGCTAAAATCATACCCTACACTTTGGGCTGTAGCATCCACTTCCTGTGCGATAAAGCCGGAGAACTGGATTTTTTCAATGTCTAATTTACTTGCCCACCTGGCGGTGTCCACTATACCCATGAGTTCATTTTGCATGGCAGTATTGAAATGGTAGGTCACTGGTCGAAGTGCAGTGATAAAATCAAGGCCGGGCACGTTTTCCTGGATATGATCCTTGATGCGACCATCACTAAAAGCAGTCCAGCCAACCTGACCTCCAATCGAGTTAACAAAAGTATCGCCCACTCTCACCTTATCGTTTGCATCCACCTTAGCATTATGTCCTATGGCCGTTGCATTGGTGAAAGAGGCAGATGTTACATCTGCAGTGTACCCAATTGCAGTATTTCGTGTTCCTCCTACGTTAGTAAGACCAGCGGATACACCAAAGAATGAATTATCAAAACCTGTTGTCGTAAACCCACCTGCTGATTTTCCAAAAAAAGAATTGAAGTCGCCTACTGTATTGCTATATCCGGCAGCATGGCCAAAAAAGGAATTTTCATCACCATTTGTGTTCGCAGGTCCTGAAGATTTTCCAAAAAAAGAATTTGATGCCCCTACATTATTTGCCTTGCCACTGGACTCACCAAAAAAAGAATTGTCATTACCCGTTGTATTGTTGAAGCCACATTCAGAGCCATAAAAAGAGTTTAGGCTTCCGTCAGTGTTGTTAAAACCAGAATAGGTTCCAAAGAAAGAATTTTGAAAACCAAATACATTAAAGCGCCCACTTTCATTTCCAAAAAATGAATTATGAAAACCAAGCGTGTTCGCATATCCGGCGTTATAACCTACAAAAGAATTATAATCACCACCTGAATTTTGATTTCCTGCTCTATCGCCTATAAATGTATTATTAAAGCCTGTTCCCGGATCATTGGCTCCCGCATAAAAACCTACAAAAACACTGCTAGCTCTTGCAACGAGCACCGGAACATTGAGAATGCGGTAAAGTGAATCAGTATTTATACTTCCCAATTTTACATCCAGTTTAAAAGCAGGATTATTGGTGCCGATACCTACTTTCACGTTTGCTGTAGCTGCATTGATGCCATTAATTGAACCAAGGATTAAGCAGTCACTGCAGTTCGCACTCGCTCTGTGTCCAACTGCTGTTGCATTGGAAAAAGCGCCTCCTCCTACGTTCGCATAGGCGCCTAAAGCAGTATTATTAAAACCAGTGATGTTATTAGTCAATGAACTTATACCTATTGCAGTATTACTACTCCCCTTCGTAAGAACACCTGAATTGACACCAAAGAAAGAATTATTAGCCCCGGAGATATTTTGATATCCGGCTCCCTGTCCGAAAAAAGAATTATTCCATCCACTGGTATCACTATAACCTGCTGATTGACCAAAAAAGGAATTAAAACTGGCAGTCGTGATACTGCGGCCAGCACCTTCCCCGAAAAGAGAATTTATAGCACCCGTGGTGTTGTTAAGCCCCGCTGTGTGTCCAAAAAAGGAGTTTGCATATCCTGTAGTATTATAAAATCCTGCGACTTCACCAAAAAATGAATTGCTACCCCCAGTATTGTTGTACCCCGCTGCATGTCCAAAAAAAGAATTCGCTTCTGAAGTAGTATTTTTAAACCCTGCATTCTTTCCAAAAAATGAATTTTTATAACCTGTCGTATTAGCTACTCCGGCTGAATCACCACTAAATGCATTGCTGTAACCCGAATTATTCTGTCCTGCCCTTCTACCCAGAAATAAATTGCCTGCGCCCTTAACCGTCATCACTGTTACAGTTCCGATCCGGTATACCGAATCCGTATTAATACTACCATTTCGTACATCCAGTTTAAAGACCGGTGAAGTAGTACTAATCCCTACATTTTGAGAAAATGCTAATGCGGAAAATATCATGCACATGGCATGGATAAGAAAGATTTTCATACAACATCTTGTTTTAAGAGATACCGGAAATACAATTCGGAAAGGGTGCTGGAACCAGCCTGGGCATGCTGCTTATGTAAGGTAGGGTTAAATCCAACGCAAGAGTACCACAATTGCAAAATCCTGTCTACATTTAATCATGGACAGAACGTACGTATTTCTCTGCCTCGCGAGTGACTTTAAAGGGGGTGCTTTCCTGCGCCAGCTCAAGCGATTAGGCCACATGGTGTACCTGGTGACATCAGAAAAAACAAAAAATGATCCATGGCCACATGATGATCTGGAGGAAATATTCTATATGCCGGGCAGAGACGGACGGACGTGGGATATCAATATGCTGATAGGTGGTGTAGCACATTTGTTTCGCAGCCGCAAGATCGATCGCGTCATCGCACTTGATGATTATGATGTCTGGAAAGCAGCGCGACTTAGGGAAGAATTCCGCATTCCCGGCATGGGAGATACTACTGCGAGACATTTTCATGATAAGCTTGCGATGCGTATTGAAGCGCGAGATAATAAATTACCTGTTCCTGGATTCACGGGATTATTTAATGATGACACGATAAAAGAATTTCTTGCATCGAGTACAGGTCCATGGCTTGCGAAACCTCGTCGTGATGCAGGTTCACTGGGCATACGTAAGATTGCAGACGCGGAGGCATTCTGGAAATGGTCTGATGACTGCGGCACACAACGGTATGAATATCTCCTGGAAGAATATCGTCCCGGCACAATCTGCCATGTGGACAGTCTCAATTATGAAGATGAGGTTCTGTTCACGAGATGCAGTCAGTACCTGGATGCACCTTTTGATGTTGCACATGGTGGTGGTATTTTTCAATCCAAGACCATGGGCAATAAAGATGCGCTGGCAAAAAAACTTACGGCATTAAACAAAGAAGTTTTGACTGCTTTTGGATTAAAACATGGGTCAAGTCATTCAGAATATATTGTGCGGGATGGTGGTAAAGAAATTCTATTTCTTGAAACGGCTGCACGCTGCGGTGGCGCACATCTGACTGATATGGTGGAAGCAGCCAGTGGGATCAGTTTATGGACGGAGTGGGCAAACATTGAACATTGCGTACTGACTGGTAAAAAGTATCACCTGCCTATGCCTGATGATCTGCAGGCAGGGATTATTGTGACGCTCAGCAAATATGAGAAACCGGATTATGATCAATTTACTGACCAGGAGATCTGGTGGAAGCTTCACAAAAAACATCACATTGGGTTTATTTTCCAGCACAAGACCGGCAAGCGGATCGAAGAGTTGTTGGGGAATTATGCGCAGGTGATTAAGGATGAATATTCGACGACTGTTCCGCTGAAGGAGTAAAGGGCAGGGCATGGCTGGGCATGGTTAGCATGGTTAGAACTTAATAATAAAATATTTAACGTTAAGCGTAGGCTGTGCCTACGTTTGTGTGTCAGCCAAACTCCGTTTGGCGTTTAAGCCTGGAGTTTTAAAAAACGACTAATGATTTTTCGAATCATTCATATTGCGATTTTTTCCTTCACCATTACCATCCTTTCGGCACAAAGTAATTTCAGCATTCGTGCATTCATCAATCCATTAGGTGCCAGTATTGGAAAAATAGAAGTGGATGAGAAAGGACTGGGGTACTACGATATCAAAATCAAGCGGCCGTATAATTATGATATCGGTGTTTTAATTAGCAGGAAAATTGTGAAAAACCTGCACCTGAATCTGGGCGCTGCATTTAAATATGACAAACTAAAAATTGATTACACCATACCGGATCCATTCCAGGAAAGTGAAGTACTCTTGACAGGCGATCGGTTTATCAGGAAATATATTTTTTCACCACATCTGATGATTGAACTGCGAAAGCCAAAATATTATGCAGGTGTGGGTTGGGAAGGAAATATTGATCTGCATTATAAGACAAATGTTATAATTCAGGAAGGTCCTGTTTATAACTATGTGGATCCGGTCACTATGCAAAGTGCCTTCCTGTATTTTAGTGAATGGGAGTTATCATTCAACGATCTTAGCAGGAGTTCGTCACCGTTGATCAATGCAGGATATAAAATTTTGCCTCATTGGTATGTCACCCTGAACTGCAGGTTTAAGCCCTATGGAAATCAGCCGTTTTATCGATTATTGCTGGAGGGTAAAATGCCTGAGATGCCTGTTAGAAACCATATCCTGAACGATGTACAGATCTGGAATAAATGGATCTATACGAGCGTGGGTTTGGCGTATGACTTCTCGCTGCAAAACCAAAAATCATAAAATTCCGCGTCCAAAATGTCCGGATTTGCTCAATTTGAAACACGGGTCGATTTTGAAGGTAATCCCCTGATAAACAGGTTGTTATGACAGTGTGGCATACCTAGGTGTGCCACACGGTCATAACTATTTGAAGGTCAGATAGTTGTACGGTTTTTGACCCCAAAAATTTCCTTACTCTTAACTTGCCCCAAAGCCTATCCGAGGATAAGAAAATCATGATTTGGAAATCCAACTGTGTGCTTCGAATTTATTCGTAAAAGCCGACAGACCCACCAACCCACGTCTTATCCTTATTAAACTTCACTCCGATCATCTCGCCTTTGCTTAAGCGTGCAAGATTATTTACGATGATGGGACGTGGCGCATCATCAGGCCAAAGCAGCATAATGCGTACTTCCACTTTCACAGGCTCTTCTGGCGTTTTTATGACCGGAACGTATTTGACTTTTTCCTGGAGAATGTATTGTGACTTGTCAACTACATTTTCAATGTCCGCTGGTGTGACATGAAAGACAACACCACTTCCTGAAAAGGAATACAATGGTTTTAATACATAATTCTGAAGGTCCTCAGGAATTGATTCCAGTTCATTCAGGAAATATGTCTTAGGAACATATTCATGCTTCAGATATGGAACTGTATGTTTTGAAATGCGATAAAACCAGTTTGGATGACCTACCCATTTGACATCAAGATCATCCGTAAACGAAAATTTGACATCAAGATCATTTCTGCCAATTAATTCATCAAAGATCACACGGTTGTAGATCCGTTTTACGCGTACCTCTTCACCATCTTCATTTTCATAAAAAAGCTGGTTGCCTTTTTTATACAGATCAGTTACACATGCAACATGTATCCCCAATACTTTTCTTGTAGCATGAAAATCAATCTGCGTATTCTGCTTCCATGGCTCAATGTCAATTAATACGACTGATTTTGGATCTTCTCCGCCAACAATAATTTTTCTTAAAAGATCAACATAGGAATCGGGTGTAAACTCATTAAACAAATGGCTAACCGTATCCGGAATATCAAAATGCTTTTTGTAAAGATCTGCAACCGTATGCTGGTAGAAATATAAAGAGGGAAATCCCTGCACTTCAATCAGCTTGGGCACAATCTCTCCATTGGAACCTTCGCATAAACCAAAATCCATTTGCAGGAAGGTCGTATGTGCATCTTCATTTGGCACAGTGTATTCTTTTGTCAGTGATGCATCTGAGATCTTATGAAATCCCGGACTCATAATGACGTCGGTGATATAATTACACGCATCAAAGATTTTCTCTTTTAGCTCTGCAGGAATAAAAACGGGCGTCTCTGCAATCCGGAACCCCGGTACATGGTCAAACTGCCAGTACACTTCCTCGAGGAATGCTTCGTATTTCTCTTCAGTGAATTGCGCGTTGTAATTATTACGGATCGCTTCTATCATGTGGTCAAGATACACAACTGGTCAAAATAGGTCGCGCAAAGACGCAAAGTTCGCAAAGAAAATCTCCCGCAGATCTCGCAGAATTTCGCAGAAAAAATGGCAAATGGACAGGAACTACCTTTAGGTTCACCAATTTATTCTCTCACACTTTTACTCCCTCTCACGCTCCATGCCCTGAGCTTGTCGAATGGGTCAAATTATCTTAGTTATACACCAACTCCGTCGGTTTCGCATACTCGAGAATATGCTCCAGCGCATCCTCGATGAAGCCCGGAAGGATATGATCACGTGTATTCGTGAGGCGGTCGGGATGAATGGCATTGTGCATCATCTCTTCGTATGTATTGAGACCGTATTGGCGGAGGATCATTTCTTTCTTTTCCTGGCGGCGGAGATACAGCACCATACCATCAGGGTGTGCTTCGGGATGAAATTGTGTGCCGAACCATTCGCTGGAAAAACGAATCGCCATCAATGCTTTTTCAGCATCAGATTCTTCATCGGTTTTTTCAATGGCAACAATTTCCGCAGACAATTCTGAGAGACGTTTAGCGTCGGGAGTTACCACCTGGTATTTGCGAAAATCAGCGCCGTAAAACGGATCATTCAGCCCATCGAACAGGAATTCTGATTTTCCGGCTTCCGTAATGTCAACGGGAACAATACCAAAGGATTCTTTTTCTCGTAATGTGACCGACCCGATTTTTAAATGATTACAGATCATCTGGAACGAGTGGCATACGAAGAATACATATTTTTTGCCCACATGATTTTGATTGTGTTTCCACAGTTTATCCATCAGGGCATAATATTCGTCTTCCCAGCCACCTTCAAATTCGAGAGGATCACCGGGTCCACCTGAAGAGATATAGATATCAAAATCCAATCCCGGAACTTCCTTTTTATGTCGGACATCGAATACTTCGTAATCAATAACCGCAAACCGATCTGCAATACGCTTGATACTCGCAATACCCATGTTTTCCATGTTATTGTTCATATCCAAAATAGCCATTCTGACGGGATGATTCATCCTCATAATAAACGGGTGATCCAGGTGATAAAATAACTAACTAAAAAGAACAGGTAATCTTACTTCGGAAATTTACCTTCCACTGAAGCTTTAATAAATCCACCCCAATTGACGTGAGATTTATTCGGCTTATGTGCCAGTGCTTTTTCGATTGCCATCTCTGCCGCATTCTCTACCACCCACTCGAAATTTTCAGCACCTACACTGTTGAGGTCCGCATCCGGAGCCGGGTTACAATAGTCAATAGCATAAGGTATGCCACCTCGTACTGCAAACTCCACTGTATTAAACTCATAACCAAGCGAATGGTTGATTTTTAATACCAGCTTATGGATTTCCTTTAACAATTTCGGGTCGTCAATAGCTGGTTTGTCAATATATCTGAGGTGATGCGGGTTGCGTGGCTCGTATGGCATCAGCCTGACGCGATCTCCTCCAAGATAATAGCAACGGAAATATGCATCAAAGTCAATGTTCTCCTGGAGCATCATCACAAGCTGACCGGTTTCATTGTATTTGGACCACAGGTCTTCAAAGCTTTCCACTTTATACACGCTTTTCCAGCCACCCCCGCTGTGGGGCTTCATATACATTGGAAAACCGCCGAGATATTCAGCGATCATCTCCCAGTCAAGGGGGAATTTCAGGTTACGGAAGGATTGTTCTGAAGTGTCATCAGGTCTTGTATGTGAAGGCAACAGCACGGTTTTTGGAACCGGAACTTTTATTTGTTCTGAAAGGCAGTTGTTGAAAAATTTTTCATCAGCACTCCACCAGAAAGGATTGTTGATCACTGCTGTGCCGGTCAGGGCAGCATTTTTCAGGTAGGCCCTGTAAAAAGGGACATCCTGGCTGATGCGGTCGATAATGACTGCATAGTCTGTGGGCTTGCCCTGGATCAGTTCATCAACCTTGACAAACTCTGCTTCGACACCTTTGATGCCTTTGCTATTGACCCTTTCGACGAAAGCGGGTGGAAACGAATTTTCCTTTCCAAATAAAATTCCAATTTTTTTCATGCTGTTTTTCGGTTGAAACGATTCACTAAAATAACCTTTCGCCGTAAATGACAAAGGCAGACCCTGTCAAATAAGGTCTGCCTTTGCATTTCGTATGTCTACCGCGAGATCCGTAGAGCTAAATTAAAGCGCAACTACGCTATTCTCCTCAGCAGCAACACCGCTATGGAGGAATTTGTCAGCTGCTGGTTCGTTGATCCAGCGCTCTCCATCCACGAGGTAACGGAACTGGTATTCTTTACCAACTTCAAGTTCGATCGTCTTTGAGAAAGACCCGTCTTTCAATTTTTTCATGGTGTCCTCAGAAGGATCCCAGTTATTGAATTGTCCTAATACTGCCACTTCTTTTCCACCTGCGATCAGATCTGCATCTACAGTGAAGGTCACCTTGCAAACAGGCTTGGATTTTGAAAATTGTTTCTTGATACTCATAATTTTTGGTTAGATGTTTCTTTAAGACAAGTCGTCTTAGCGGGCGCAAAGGTAATATTTACCTGCAGAAAAATCGTAATGGGTTGTAAATCTATTGTTAACCTCCTGTTGACACTAGTGTCCGAGCAGACCTTTCTTCTGGTTTTCGAAGTCGTCCTTGCTGATCACGCCACGCTCCAGGAGCTCACCGAGGTCGGCGATCTTGTCCAAAACGGTGGTATCGTAATAGCTTTTTTCCTCCAGGAGATCAGGTTGAGGTGTGGCAATATGCGCGATAGCGCGGTATCCATTCTGTACAAAGGCATCAAAATCAGGTTGTGACCTAAGCCAGGCAAGGGCCTCATTATGATATATCTCTTCAAATTCCTGGAAGCCAAAATCTACAGCGCTTGCCAGGTGGAAATATGCCTGCCTGGAGTCTTTCGCTAATGAATGGCAACATGCCAGCATGAAGTGGGTCTGCGGATCATTGTAATCATATTGCAGGGCGTCCTCGAAATACTTTTTGGCCATATCATACTGGCCGCCCCGGTAGGCGATGAAGGCATCTTTGATCAGGAAATTGCCCCTGGATTTGCGAGCCTGGGGTGTATCTGACGTACGGCGTTTTTCTGCCTTGGCTGCATGCTTCATGCCTTTCTTTGAACTGATACCACTATTATATTTGGCATCAAACTCATTCTGCGGCATCACAAACAGCAGGACTGCTTCTATGAATGCAAGGATGGCTATGGGCATAATGAATGGGCCGTTTTCCTCGATGGTCAGCATCAGGGAAAAGAAAAACACTACGAAATACGCGATCCCCAAAAAGCGGTTGCCGAGATAAAAACGGTGTACACCCCATACGCCGAAAAGTAGTGCTAGAAGGGCAGCAACATTTTTCTTTTTGCCACCCTGTGCTTCTGATATACCCTCCGGCTCTGGGGCATAAGAAGCAGGTGGAGCAGCTGATACCCGCTGGCCTTGTTGATTTCTGGCGTAATGATGTTGGGGTAGTTGTTGGGGTTGCCGTTTGACCGGGAGTGCCATACCCTTGCTTGAGATGGCGTATAAAGGTGTCTGGCCGGCGATGTTTTTGAGTTCGTAATTACCTACGTGGATGGCTTGCAGCCATGCGTGGTTGCGGATGTCTTCGAAGACACGTTCGGAGACGAAGACGCCGCCGGGCTCACAAAGTGGTTCGATGCGGGCGGCTACATTGAGGCCGTCGCCGAATGCGTCGGTGCCATCGTAGCTGATATCGCCTACGTGGATGCCGATTCGGACGGGGACTTCGGGGTCGCGTTTGTAGTCCATCTGCATTTCGACGGCGCATTCGACTGCTTTGACGCTGCTGTGGAAGATGCTGAGTGTACCATCGCCGAAGAACTGGAGTACTTCGCCGCCGTATTTTTCATGGAGGGCGAGCAGGACGCTGCGGTGGCGTGAGCGCAGGAGGAGGGCACGTTCCTCATTGATGTGCATGAGGTGGGTGTAGCCTACGATATCTGTGAAGACGATGGCAGCGAGTTGGCGCTTGAATTTTCCTTCCATGATGGGTGGTAAAGATAGTTTACGATGGAGGAAATTGAGTGAGTGAAAAAAGATGTGTTTTTTTTGAAAAAAGTTGGGGTTTGGCGGGTACATTATGGTGGGCTGGATACATATAGTATTATGTCAAAATGGATTTCTACGAATTCCATTTGATCGCTTAACCAGATTGATAACTAAAAACCATATGACTATGGCATTTTCGAAAGCGGACCAGTATGCTCCGGATGAGCAGATGGTGGGTAAATATTGCAGGTCAATCATGCATCCGGCGAGGCAGCGGATCTTGAAGCAGTTGAAGAGGGAGGGGATATTGACGGTGGATGAGATTGGCAAAGGGCATCCTATTATGCCTTCGACAGTTTCAAATCATTTAGGTGTGTTGAGTGAGCCACCACTTATTTTGGCGAATGAGGAATATCCTTATACTTATTATAATATAAATCTAGAAGAGGTAGAGAGGGCTCGGAAAGCTATCAATGATTTTTTTGATACGTTATTGAAATCAGGTTCGTCAGGATAAAACCGATTTCCCGGATATCAACTTTGACACAGCCCTGTGAAAACCTATTTCCCGGATATCAGTCTTAAGACCACTACTGAGTTCGCATACCTTTGCTATCAATCCAGGCATTACCTGATTCATATGTTCTCATCAATATCAAGTGCTGTAAAATTTCTTACTGTTATAGTCGATATCAGTTTTAACTAGTTATGCCGTTTCTGTCATCTTGACACTAGCACTAGGATGAGTTTAACAGGTTGAATCAGCCTTGTTCAATATTCGTAGGGCTACGCCCTACGCTAATTTCCTTCGCTACTTCAGGGCTAAACAATTACTTCAAAAATCAACACTCCTTGTTCCTTGTTCAATATTCATTTCAAAAATCAACCCTCCTTGTTCCTTGTCAATATTCATTTCAAAAATCAACATTCCTTGTTCCTTGTTCAATATTCTTTATTCCTACGCTCCTTCAACCAGTTGATACCCCACCCCCTTCAACGTCAACAACTGCACATCCGGATCCATCTTCAAATATTTCCGCAACCTGGTCACATACACATCCAGATTCCGTGAATTGAAAAAATGATCATCACCCCACAACTCCATCAATATCTGTTTACGCTCCACCGGGGACCCCACCTTGCTGATCAACATCTTCAACAACTCATTTTCCCTGTGTGACAACGCCACCGTCTCATCACCATTGACGATCACCATGCGCGTGGGATCATACGACAACTCACCAATCTTATAAATACCCGGAGATACTTTACCCGACATCGATAGCAGATTCGAAACACGCGCCATCAACTCCTCAAGACTAAATGGTTTTTTTAAATAATCATTACCCCCTGACTTAAATCCTTCCAGCACATCTTTCGATTCACTTTTCGCTGTGAGATATATGATCGGTATTGTTTTATTCTTCGCACGTATCTTCTTGCCAATCTCAAACCCACTCACACCCGGCAACATGACATCAAGTATGCACAGATCAGGTTTTATACTGTCAAATAATTTTTCACCTTCATTTCCCTGCCCACTCCACATTACATCATAGCCATTCTTCACAAGATGATCCCGCACGAGCATCGCCAACACTTCCTCATCCTCAATATATAATATTTTAGTTTTCATGCCACGCCGGAAATTTGATAGAGAATGTCGAACCTTTTCCTAATTCACTATTGATATCTATATGGCCATTATGTTTTTTCACCACATCCGCCACATAACTTAACCCCAATCCATGCCCTTTCACATCATGACGATTGTGCGCAGGCACACGATATAATTTTTCAAAGATCTTATCATGATAGTCAGGATCAATCCCGATACCATTATCTGCAATATCAATTCGCACGGAACCATTATTCCGGTACAGGTGCACATGGATATCCGGATTCTGTGGACTGTATTTCAATGCATTTTCTAAAAGATTATACAGTACCCCGCTCATATGCGTACGATCACCATTAATGATAAAATTATCACCTTCATGATCGATGGCAATTTTTGCATTCTTGTTGTCAAACTGCACCTTCATATGATGCATGACATCATTCAGCACCTGCTTGATATCCATCTTTTCATAATGGATCTGCGGGGCACGATTGTGCAGGATCCGTTCTACCAACATCGACAAACGTCGTAATTCACTTTGACAAATATCCAGGTAACGTTTGCTCTGTGGTGAAGTAACTTCTTCAGAAAAATGAAGAGACTCCAAGGCAACACCAACTGTAGTAATAGGTGTTTTTAATTCGTGCGTAATGTTGCTGACAAATTCATCACGCAATGCATTGAGTTGAATCTGCCGTTGCAGGTTTTTCCAGATATAATAAAAAGCAGCTCCCACAATGATCCAGAGAAAAACTGCAAAACTAATGTGCGGAAGCAAATCATGAAAAAGATCTGCTTTGTAATTCGGATTGCTTAAAGCCATTTTCTTTCCTCCAAAGACATCAAACTGAGGACGACTCATGATCCCCCTGATGACTGTATCCCCATTTTGCCAGGAGATCATTTGATATGCTTCAGCTTCTCCTGTGCTGTCACGCAGTTTTAGATTTTTCATCACCAAAGCTGCAATGGAGGCTATAGGTGTATCAAATGCCGTACTGTCCTGTGCGATCCGCTTCAGGAGCATGCCCCGCATGGGATGGCGGGTTTTAATCTTGACGTCCGTTTCAATCTGCTTTTCGTAACCCACAATGTTGTGTGTCACAAGGGTATCATTCTGTAGAACTTTAATATGGAACTGCCCTTTTTCCTGATCGTCAATTGTAACGATATCCGCGGTCTGCAGTGTAGAGAATATGAGTGAATCTTCAACATCCCGCACTGATGAAAACATGGCATGGGTGAGCTTCTCCTCCATGTCCCGGTACTTGTTCTCGTATTCATTCTGAAGCCACAGGTATTCAAGCACCCCGAGTAAGATCATACTCAGGATCATCATGAACCGGGCGATTGAGTTATCCATAGCACTGCGCATCATTACAAAAGTATAGCCTAAATCACGTAAAGCCTTGTATTGTTAACATTAATTAACCTTTTATAGGGAAGGCTGTCAAATCGGGCAGGCTACCTTAGCGTTATCAAAGCAATGCACATGAAATTCCTTATTCCACTATTCCTTTTTTGCTGCTCTATAGAGGCCATCAGCCAGTCTTCAGGTAAGATCATTTTTGAAGAAAAAATGGATCTCCATGTCACACTGCCCCCGGAACGTGAGCATATGAAAGACATGATCCCCAAATATAATACTGCCTTTTTCGAATTGCTGTACAATGGTGATGAATCGATGTACGCACGCCAAAAGGACGCCGAGCAGGCTGAGATCACATCCAACCAGGGAGGCAACCAGATGGTGATGCGATTCGGAAGGGATAACAGGGCCGTGTATAAAAATCTTGCTACGGAATCCATGATCGATTCAAGAGAGTTTATGCAAAAACAGTTTTTAATCAAGGGTCCCCCTACTCCACGGAAATGGAAGATTGGAAAAAATCATAAAGAGATCCTCGGATATAATTGTATGGAAGCAACCTTCCAGCAGGATACCGCTACGCATATCACCGCATGGTTTACGCCTCAAATTGCCATCTCCAACGGACCTTCTGATTTCCAGGGCCTACCCGGAATGATCTTACAGATCGATATGAATCACGGGCAACGTGTTTCCACAGCAACCGAAATCAAATTGGACTCCGTTGATACTTCTACGATCATACCACCAACCAAAGGAAAAGAGGTCACGTCAGAAGAATTTGAAACGATCCGTGATGAAAAAATGAAAGAAATGCAATTGCAAAATGGCGGCAGCGGCAACCAGATGATCATACGCCGCAATTAATCACCGTCTATCCCTCACCTATGTTATTATCTAAAAAGATCTCTGTCCTCATCGGCTTCTTCTGCCTTTGCACGATTTCGATTTTTAGTCAATCCACCAAAACAACTTTTTCAGGAACGATCCTCGATGAATCCAATCAGCCGATTCCGGGTGCAACATTGATGATCCTTCACGCAGTAGATTCAGTGTTGGCTCAGTTTGGATCAACGGATCCTCAAGGTGCTTTCACATTAAAAAATGTACCCAAGGGAGACTACCTGCTCAATATTACATTCCTCGGTCTCGAACCCGTTTATCAACCTATCACTTCCGGAGCATCAGAAGCGGTCAACCTGGGAAATATTCTCATGACGACACAATCCAAAGTATTATCTGAAGTCGAAGTAAAAGCTGATATCATTCCGATCGAAGTAAAAAAAGATACGATCACCTACAATACAGATGCATTTCACACACAACCTAATGCCAATGTGGAAGACCTTTTGAAAAAACTTCCCGGCATTGAAGTAGGCGCAGATGGTACGATTAAGGCACAAGGAGAAGATGTGCAAAAGGTGTATGTGGATGGGAAAGAATTTTTTGGAACAGATCCAAAAATGGCGACCAAAAATCTTCCGGCACGTGCGATTAAAAAAATTAAGGTGTACGACAAACAATCTGATATGGCAGAGTTCACCGGCGTAGATGATGGCACACGGGAGAAAACAATTGACCTGCAATTGAAAGAAGAATTTAAAAAAGGACTTTTTGGAAAAGCTCAGGCAGGTTATGGTAGTGATGGACGTTACAATGCGGCAGCAACGATCAATAAGTTTAACAAGACATCGCAACTTTCTTTTCTGGGTCAGCTCAATAACATCAATGAACAGGGTTTTTCATTCAGCGACATGATGAGTTTCTCCGGTGGTATGCGCAACATGGGTGGTGGCGGAGGCAACCGCACAACGGAATTCCGAATGAGTGGCGATTTGCCAATCAATAATGGTACAAGCACAGGCCAGGTGAATACGGGTGCCGCAGGTATCAACTGGAACTGGCATAAAACTAAAAACTTCAATTTCCGGAGCAGTTACTTTTTTAACGGCGTTAATAAAAGTGTGGTCGAAGATGTATTCCGTCAGAATTTGTCAGACATGCCATTCAATACGGATGAAAATTCTGATGAATCCACGGATAATAAATCACACCGTTTAACACTCAACTCTGATATCAAGTTTGATTCAACCCAGGAAATTTCGCTTACCGGCCGTGCAAGCTTTGGAAATGCAACAGGATTAAGTGAATCATTTTTGCAAAACTATTTGCAAGGTGGTGCTGTGCAAAGTGAATCACAGACCACAGAAGACAATACCAATGACAACATTTCATTGTCTGCAAGTACAACCTACATGAAACGCCTTGGGCAGAATGGAAGAAATGCATCAGTAAATCTTTCCTATTCGGACAGTGACCAGGATAATGAGACTTCATTACAGGCATTGACCGAATTATTTACCACGGGATCAACAGAGGCACTTGATCAGCTTCAGTTTTCCTATTCGGATAACACGCAATGGGAAACCCAGTTGTCATACACTGAGCCTTTAAAGAAAAAGCGATTCCTCGAGTTTAATTATTTGTATTCGCAATCAAAATCCCGATATGATCGGGATGTGCTTGATATCATCAATGAAACTGCGGTAGAAAATCCATCACTGTCTAATCAGTACCAAAGTATCTTCAGCTATCACCGCCCGGGTGCTACATTCCGGTATAGTGGACAGATCCACAATCTGAATATTGGATTGCAATACCAGATTTCCGATCTGACAGGACAACTTGACCAGGAAGTGAATGAGATCAATAACAAGTACAATCATTTTATACCGAGGATTATCTGGCGGTATGACGTTGGTAATGGCAAAAATCTGCGTGTGAGTTATACCACACGAGTGTATGCTCCCTCAATTACACAACTTTCACCTGTCATTGATAATTCTGACCCGTTGCGTCTA
The DNA here is from genome assembly GCA_031426295.1 of Saprospiraceae bacterium. Taxonomy (GTDB): domain Bacteria; phylum Bacteroidota; class Bacteroidia; order Chitinophagales; family Saprospiraceae; genus Opimibacter. Next base: position 1,418 of record JANPKZ010000094.1, on the reverse strand, counting down.
TATATAGGTAATCCAAACCTGAATGCAGAATACAACCATCAGGTAGGTGCTAATTTTCATTCGTTTACACAGTTTTCTTCCACCAGCTTTTTTGCTTCATTGAATGGATCGATCACGGAAAATAAAATTATCACATCGCGAAATACGGATGAACAGTTCCGTGAAGTTTCCACACCGATCAATATCGATTCTGAAAAAAGATTAAGCGTCAATACATCATTTGGAAGACCCTTTAAACCCCTTCACAGTCGTGTCAACCTGAATGGAAATTTGTCATTTACCAAAACACAAAATGTCATCAATACCGATCTGTTGGATGTGAATCGATGGTCAAGATCAGCAGGGATATCTTTTTCAAATCTGAATTCTGAAGTGCTGGAATACAACCTGGGTACTACCTGGACATTCACTGACAATTATTACAAAGCGGATGATGGGTTGAACCAGAATACGTTGCTTCAGACATATTTTATAGATGCGACGTTGACTGTTTGGAAAAAGTGGCGGCTTCAGGGCAGCTACAATTATAACCTGTATTCAAGCGCGGCATTTGGAAGTGACCAGGCTTTACCACTTATGAAATTATCGCTGTCACGTTATGTACTTCCGGGTGATAAAGGCCAGATCGTATTTTCAATATTCGATGCCCTGGATGAAAATCGTGGTCTCTCCCGTTCAGCTGATATCAATTACATCGAGGAGATCCGCTCCAATTCAATCGGTCGTTATGCCATGTTGTCTTTCATCTATTCCATCAATGGAAAAAACCAGGAGCCTCCCGGAGCAATGAGAATTATCGAGAGGAGATAGCAGAGTGTTTCGCCATTCACTGTTAAGCGTAGGCTTTGCATACGTTTGTGTGTTGGCAAAATCTGTTTTGCAATCTGAATATCCGGATGCATAACATAGCGTAACCTGATAATTGCTTTCTCCATTCCTTTCGCCCCTACCCTCGCTTATGATGGCTGCGCCTATAAGCGTTCCCTGCGTTCGCAACTCGCTCGTTTCTGCGAAACATTGCTGTTGCGAATGATGGTGAGCTGTAGCAAAAGGTTGGGTATTGCAAGCCGAACCACGCCGGGACCTTTTAAATTTGATTTTGTTTTAAGCCTTCCTTTTTGAATTCACTGTCTATTCAAAACTCCCGGCGTTTTTAATCAATAGTTCCGCAGGAACATGGGATTAAATCGCAGGGAACGTTTTTCGCGTAGCTGGAAAAACGAGGGCGGAGACATTGCCAACCATGCCAGCCCTGCTACTTCTTCCCTTGCTCCTTTGATCCTTTGCTCCTTACATTTGCACATCCTTAAGAAACATCTAACCGCTTCCTGACGTTAAGGCCTTGGACCGACCATCCTGCCCGATCTCTTCCCTCCTATCTTATTGATTATCATGGTAAAGAATCATATCTACTCCTT